>JBIKNS010000184.1:0-4515 GCA_044358545.1 Phycisphaerales bacterium
GCGACAAGGGTTAGGTTCAACAAGCGTGGGTATCACCCGATGACAGGTTTTTCGACGAACTCTGGGGTCCCTTGGATGCGGCAGGTGGTCGACCGACTGCCCCGCGGTGCCAAGAAGTTCATTCTCTCTGGCTTCGACATGTCGCTCGCGTTCGCGTGCGTGTGGCTTGCCGTGTTCAACCGAATGGGGCTCGACCTCTTTAGCGGCAAGAGCTACCCGTCGATGCTGATCGATACGGCAGTGCTTGCCGGATCGGCCTCGATCTGCGTGGGGATCGTGATGTGGACGCTCGGGCTCTACCGAGAGGTCACGCGTCACCTAGGTCCCAAGTTCGCCATTCGAATCTCGCAAGGCATCTTCGTGGTGTGCATGATGCTGTTCGCCGTGCGGGCCCTCGTGCCCAGCGCTGGCGAGGGTTTCCCGCGCTCTTCCATCATCACAAGTTGCGCATTCATGCTTGTGTCGATGGGCGGAGGCCGGCTGCTTGTGCGGTGGCTCGTGCTTGGCGGCGCGCGCGTTGAGCAGAAGTCGGTCGCCATCTTCGGCGCGGGCGATGAGGGTGTGGGCATCGCCGCCACGATCTCCCGCGACCGCGGCGTCCGCATCGTTGCATTCTTCGATGATCACCCCAGCCTCTTGGGCCAGCAGGTCCGTGGCGTCTCGGTCTACAAGCCAAGCTCGCTCCCCGAGGTCGTCGCGCGCGAAGGCATCACGCAGCTGATCATGTCGCTGCCGCCATCGGCGCGCGCCGGCACCCGCAACCTGCTCGACATTGCGAGCCGTCTTGGCGTGCAGGTGCTCACGGTGCCCACCTTCGACGAGATCGTCGACGGCCGCGTGCGCATCGACCAGCTCCGGCCGCTTCAGATCGAGGATCTGCTTGGCCGCGACACCGTGAAGCCAGACGACACGCTCCTGCGCCGCGACGTCGAGGGCAAGCGGGTGCTTGTGACCGGCGCGGGCGGCAGCATCGGCTCCGAGCTCTGCCGGCAGATCATGCGGCTCGGGCCGGCCCGGCTCATCCTGGTCGACAACAGCGAGTTCAACCTCTTCCAGATCGATGCCGAAGTTCGGCGCCTCGTCGGAACTTTGGCCCCCGGCTCGGGTCCTGCGGCCGTCGTGACCTGCCTTGCCAGCGTCACCGATGGCGTGCGCATCGACCGGATCTTTGACCAGCATAAGCCCGAAACGGTCTATCACGCCGCGGCCTACAAGCATGTGCCGATCGTCGAGACCAACGAGCCCGAAGGCGCCGAGACCAACGTGCTCGGCACGCTGAATGTGGCCGAGGCCGCGCAACGGCACAGCACCCGGCGCATGGTGCTCGTGAGCACCGACAAGGCCGTGCGGCCCGCCAACATCATGGGCGCCACCAAGCGGCTTGCCGAGCTCGTGCTGCAGTCGATGCACGGCAAGCAGTCGCAGGAGGGCGGCGGGATGACCACCTTCACCGCCGTGCGCTTCGGCAACGTGCTCGGAAGTTCCGGCAGTGTGGTGCCGATCTTCCGCGCCCAGATCGACCAGGGCGGACCGGTCACCGTCACGCATCCCGACGTCACCCGCTACTTCATGACGATTCCCGAGGCCGTGCAGCTCATCCTGCAGGCTGGCTCCATGGCCGAGGGCGGCGAGGTGTACGTGCTCGACATGGGCGAACCCGTCCGCATCGACGACCTCGCCCGAAAGATGATCCGCCTCGCAGGGCACACGGTGCGAGACGAGCATCATTCGACCGGCACGATCGCCATCACCTATACCGGCCTGCGCCCGGGCGAGAAGATGTTCGAGGAGCTCGTCATCGGCTCCGACATCGTCCGGACGAGCCACCCGGCGGTGCTGCGTGCCCGCGAGCCATCCATGAAGTGGGATGACCTAGCCGTCCAGCTCGCCCGGCTTGAGACCGCCATCAGTCAGTACGACAGCGACGGGGTGCGCAAGGTGCTTCAGCAGTCCGTGCGCGAGTTCCGTCCGGCGGGCGCGCCAACGCGCTGAGCGACGGGCGAGCGCACCGCGTGGTCGCAAGTCGGCGCGCGCAAGGTTGTCGGGCGAACGGCGAGTGCCCTTCGCGGGCTGGTACCGACCCAGGCCATTCCCCAACCCATTGACGCCACGTCAGATACTGGTTATAATTCGGCGTCGCCGCCCCCTAAGTCCGAGAATAAATGCGTTTGAAGACCGGGGAGCTCGGTCGTTGGACCACTGAGGGCGACTGAGGGCGTCTGACCCCATGAAGAAGCCATCCAAGCCAACTAAGAACGAACCCCAGAGCGGAACGAAGAGCGGATCCAAGATCGCCGCCAAGGCCGACCCCAAGGGGTCTGCGAAGGCATCGGCCAAGGCGCCAGCCAGGGATTCGTCCAAGCCCACGACCAAGGTCTCCTCCATGAAGCCTGCGGCCAAGCCCAATCCGCCCACCGAGCCGCAGCTCACCAAGCTCCCGCCGCCGAAGCCCGTCGTCATGATGCCCAAGAGCATCGTTGGCGAGCCTCCGCCGCCGCCCAAGCGCTCCAAGGGTGCGCCGCCGCCGGTCATCGCCAAGCCCAAGGCCAAGCCGAAGGTCTCGCCGACCGCCGGCGACACCACGAAGGTCTCGCGGAAGAAGATCGATTTCGCAAACGCCATCTCCGTGGCCGCCGCCGCAGCGCAGGCCGCGCAGCAGCAGCGCGATGCAGCCTACGCCGTGGTGAAGGCAGCCGCCGAGGCCGCCGCTGCAGCGCAGGCGGCCAAGCTCGCCGCCAAGGCAGCCGCCGCCGCAAAGGCCGCCAAGGGCAAGGCAGGCAAGGGCGGCAAGCCAGTGAAGGGCGCCAAGCCGGGGAAGGGCGGCAAGCCAGTCAAGGGAGCAAAGGCACCGCCGCCTCCACCGCCAAAGGTGGTTCCAGTGTCCGTTGTGGTGCCGCCGCCTCCGCCGACTGACGGATACGTCATCATCAGTGGCCGCCGCGTGCGCGTGATGTCGCTCAAGTCGATCGAGCCCAAGAAGGCCGCCGCACTCAAGAAGGAAGCGCGCGCCACCGCTGCGGCCGCCAAGAAGGCCGAGACGCCCACGGGCATCCCCGAGGCTCCCACGCAGGAGATGCTCGCGAAGGCTGCGAAGGGCCGCCTCACCAAGAAGGAGCTCGAGGAGTACCGCGCCACGCTTGTGCGCATGCGCGCGGAACTTGTGGGCCGCGTCGAGGGCATCGAGTCCGAGGCGCTCAAGAGCAGCGACGGCAACCTCTCCACGATGCCGCTCCACATGGCCGACATCGGCACTGAGACCTTCGACCAGGACTTCGCGCTCGGCATGGCCGAGACCGACCGCCACATGGTCGTCGAGATCGACGAGGCTCTCGAGCGCATCAAGGCCGGTACCTACGGCGTCTGCCTGATGACGTGCAAGCCCATCCCGAAGGGTCGCCTCGCCGCCAAGCCCTGGGCGAAGTACACCGTCGAGGCCGAGCGCATCGCAGAGCGGCACCGGACGCGCGGCTGATGCCTGCGTGGCGATCGGCGACTGCGTGGTGCACGCTGCTCGCGGTGTTCGCGGCGGGGCTCGTCGCTGACCTCTGGACAAAGTCGTGGGCGTTCGCCACCGTGGCGGGCATGCCTGTGGTGCTTGCGCCGCGCGAGGCGGTCGCCGATCCCTCGTACAGGCTGCCTTGGCACTCCGGCGTGCGCGCGCTGCCGTGGGACCTGCTGGATTTCCACCTGGTTGTGAACCACGGTGCGGTGTTCGGCATCGGCCAGAACGCGCGAGGGTGGTTCATCGCATTCACCGTGATCGCGGTGGCGGCGGGCATCGTGATCTTCGGCTGGTGGACGCGCGCAAGCAGCCGGCTCGCGCACATCGGGCTCGGGCTGATCCTGGCTGGCGGCATCGGCAACCTCTACGACAGGTTCGTGTTCGGGGCCGTGCGCGACTTCCTGCACATGCTGCCGCGGTGGAACCTGCCGTTTGGCTTGAGCTGGCCCGGCGGCAACCGCGAGGTCTTCCCCTGGGTCTTCAACATCGCCGATGTGATGCTGCTTGCGGGGATGGCGCTGCTCATCATCCACGCGCACCGCGAGGACGCGCGCCGCGCCCGCGAGGCGAAGGCGGCGGTGGAGGGCGGCGCGATTCCTGCAGCGAGCGGTGCCTCAGCCGCGAGCGACCGTGCCCCCAGCGATGTCGGCTCAAGCGGCGGGTCCATCGCGCCATGAGCCTCATCTTCCGCCAGGCGCGGATTGGGCTTCATGGGAAGCCGTTCACCCTCTACAAGTTCAAGACAATGCGAGATCCGAGGCCGGGCGAGGATCCGCTCACGAGCGACGCGCAGCGTCTCACGCGGTGGGGCAAGTTCCTCCGGTCGACAAGCCTTGATGAGCTGCCGACGCTGTGGAATGTGATCAAGGGCGACATGCGGCTTGTGGGACCGCGGCCGCTGCTGCCCCAGTACATGCCGCTCTACACGCCCGAACAGGCGCGCCGCCACGAGGTGAAGCCCGGCATCACCGGGTGGGCGCAGGTGAACGGGCGCAACGCAATCTCATGGGAGG
>JBIKNS010000261.1:0-3174 GCA_044358545.1 Phycisphaerales bacterium
TCGTCGAAGGCGAAGCTGCGCAGGTATGCCGTGAGCATCTCGGCGTGCTGGCGAACAAGGATGTCGAACAGGTCCTCTGCCTTCATGGGGGTGTCACTGGCGGTGCACGCGTTGATTGTCCCTCAGCCGGGGCTCCGGGACATAGGATCGGGGTCCCTGGCGACCGATCATGCGGATTTTTGCCCTCAAGATGCTCTTTGGCGATTCTGCGAAGTTCTACGGCATCCTTTTGGGCCTGGGCTTCGCGACCCTGCTGATCAGCCAGCAGTCGTCGATCTTCGTGGGGCTCATGAGCCGGACGTTCGGGTTCATCACCGACACCCCGCAGGCGGAGATCTGGGTGGCCGACCCCGACCAGCGGTACCTCGACGACAACAAGGCGCTGCGCACGACGGCGTTACAGCGGATCAGGGGGATCGAGGGGCTCGAGTGGGCGGTGCCCCTCTACAAGGGGCTGATCATGGTGCAGCTGCCGGACGGCCAGCGGCAGATGTCGCAGGTGATCGGCATCGACGACGCGAGCCTGATCGGTGGGCCCTCGCGCATGCTCGAGGGGACGCTCGATGACCTTCGTCGCTCCGACGGGATCATCGTGGACGAGCGCGCGTGCCGGCGCGAGTTCATGCTCAAGAGGCCGCCAGGCGGCGGGTCTCCGCGCAAGCTGCAGGTGGGCGACGTGGTCGAGCTCAACGAGCTTCGTGCCGAGGTGGTGGGCATTTGCAAGGCGACGCAGACGTTCCAGAGCCAGCCGGTGATCTACACCACGTACAACCGCGCGATTCAGTTCGCGCCGCCGAACCGCCGCATGACGAGCATGATCCTGGCGAAGTCGGCGCCGGGCGAGGATGTCGATGCGCTGTGCGCGAGGATCGCCGAACGCACGGGGCTGGCGGCGTTCCCGACGGATGCGTACCGCGAGAAGACCTTGAGCTACTGGATCCGCGAGACGGGCATCCCGATCAACTTCGGCACGTCGATCATCCTTGGGTTCGTGGTGGGCGTCGCGGTGGCGGGGCAGATGTTCTACAACTTCACGCTCGACAACCTGAAGTACTTCGGCGCGATGAAGGCGATGGGCGCGACGACCCCGAGGCTGCTTGGCATGGTGTCGCTGCAGGCGGCAACCGTGGCGGTGCTTGGGTTTGGCCTTGGCATCGGCATCACAAGCGCGTTCGGGCTCACGGTGCCAGGCGACCGGCTCGCGTTCAGGATGACCTGGCACATTCCGCTGGTGGCGGCGGGCGCGGTGACGCTGATCTGCGTGGCGAGCGCGGCACTGGGCATGTACCGCGTGTTCAGGCTCGACCCCGCGGATGTGTTCAAGGGATGAGCGGCCAGAGATGAGCGCCCGGAGATGATGTCAGCCGCGACACAGCTTGCGATCCGCGCGCGTGGAGTGGCAAAGGCGTTCGGCAAGGGCGACGCGCGCGTGGTGGCGCTGCAGTCCGCCGACTTCGACGTGCCTTGCGGAGAGATGGCGCTGCTCGTCGGACCGTCGGGGTGCGGCAAGACCACGCTCATCTCGATCATCGCGGGGCTTCTTGCCCGTGACCACGGCGAGCTTTCCGTGCTCGGGACTGACCCAAGCGAGCTCTCGGGCGACCGGCGCACGTCATGGCGGCTGAAGACCGTGGGGTTCGTCTTCCAGCAGTTCAACCTGATCCCGCAGCTGAGCGTCGTCGAGAATGTGGCGGTGCCGCTGGTGCTCGGCGGCGTGCGCATGCGGGACGCGATCGAGCGCTCGTCGCAGATGATGGCGCGCGTAGGGCTCAAGGGTCGCGAGCGCGGTTCGCCGATCAAGCTCTCTGGCGGGCAGCAGCAGCGCGTGGCGATTGCGCGTGCACTGGTGAACTCGCCGAAGATCCTCGTGTGCGACGAGCCGACGAGCGCGCTCGACGGCGCGACGGGCCAGTCGGTGATGGAGCTGATCGCGGAGACGTGCCGGGGACCGGACCGCGCAGTGGTGATCGTGACCCACGACGAGCGCATCTTCCGGTTCGCTGACCGCATTGCGCACATGGACGATGGGCGTGTCGACAGGCTGACAGACAGGGACGGGCATCCGATTGATGGCGCGTCGCCGCATCAAGGCGCGCCAGTGGAGCATCACGCATGATCAAGATTCGGTTCATCATCATTCCGGCCCTGGCGATCGCCGGAATCGGCCTGTCTATGTACACGGTGCGCAAGCAGGTGCCGACATCGCCGGTGCCGCCGATGTCGATTGAGCCGCCGAAGAGCCCGTTTCCCAGGCGCATCGCGGGCGTTGGGCTCGTGGAGCCGGGGTCCGACGTGATCAGCGTGGGATCGCAGCTGCCGGGAGTGGTCGCTCAGGTGGCGGTGCTCGAGGGGCAGAGGGTCGCGCAGGGAGATGTGCTGTTCTCGCTCGATGGGCGGCAGACGACAGCGGATCTCACGGAGGCGCGGGCGCGGCTCGCCGTCGAGGAGCGCAAGCTCGCGGCGCTGAAGGCGCTGCCGCGCGCGCCGAGCGTAGCGATGGCGCAGGCGACGCTTGCATCGGCGAAGGCGCAGCTTGTCGATGCGAAGGGCCGGCTTGACCGGCTTGTGGAGCTCGGTCCCGAGGCGGCCGCGAGCCGCAACGAGCGCCCTCGGCTCGAGTATGAGCTGGCCGCGGCAGACGCGGCCGTGCGCCGCGCCGAGGCGGACCTCGCGGAAGTGAAGCAGGGCACATGGCCTGAGGACATGGCGGTGCAGGAGGCGCACGTGGAGGCTGCGCGCAGCGCGGTGAAGGCGCTCGAGGTGACGCTTGAGCGCGAGACGGTGCGTTCGCCGATCTCGGGCAACGTGCTTGCGGTGGAGATCGATGAGGGAGAGTTCGTGTCGCCGGGCTCCATCAGCGAATTTGTGGCGCTTGGCGATGTGGGCACGCTGCATGTGCGTGTGCAGATCGATGAGCTTGACGCGTGGCGGTTCACCCCTGAGTGCAAGGCGGTCGCGGCACCTCGCGGCGGATCGCCGGCGCGGTACCCGCTGACATACCTGCGCACGGTGCCATACGTGGTACCGAAGAAGTCGCTGACGGGCGAGAGCGCCGAGCGCATCGACGTGCGAGTGCTGCAGGTGCTCTACAGGGTGGACGTGCCCGAGGGCACGCGCCTGTTCCCGGGCGAGCTGCTCGACGTGTTCATCGAGATTCCCGAGGGGGCGTGAGTG
>JBIKNS010000004.1:0-39907 GCA_044358545.1 Phycisphaerales bacterium
GCACGGGCGGGGCGCGCTGAGGCGCGCTATGCCGGCGCGAGAAGCGCCATGCGCATGCTCGAGTCGAGCGCATCCGAGAAGGTGCGTGTGCCGTCATCGATCAGCGACTCGATGTCCGCAGCGCACTCGTCGGCGATGACGCGCAGGCCGGCATCGGCCGCGACAGACGCGATGTCAGTCTCGTGGAGGTCGTCCATGCCGATGCGCTGCGCGATCATGCGGTGGTAGGCGGTGATCGCATCGCGTGCAGGCTGTCGCAGGGTGCCGCGTCGCGCGCCGTACTCGCTGATGATGCGGGTGTGCGGATGCGCGCCGCGCGAGAGCGCGAGCAGTGAGGCAAACTCGGCGCGCGTGAGGTAGTAGGAGAGTCCCTCGATGATCCATGTGCATGGGGTGGAGGGGGACCACCCCAGCGGCTCGAGCCGGCGCGCCAGCGCGGCGCTGTCGCGGAGGTCCAGGTGCAGGCACGTGATGCGGGGGGCAGCGAGCGGTGCGGCGCTGGCGATCCCGGCGCGCTTGATGTCCACGTGGTCGTAGTCGATCTCGATCGCGCGTGCGTGCGGGTGCATGGTGCACCAGTCGACGCTGATGGCACTCAGGCCGGCGCCTGGCACGATGATGAGCTGCGCGGCGTCGGGGTGTTCGGCGACGATGCGCTGGAGGTGGCGCATCGCGCGCCAGCGGCGGAGCACGAGATGGCGCAGCGAGTGCGGGTGTGTCGTGAGCAGCGTGCGGGCAAGGTCATGCGCCGAGGAGGTGTCCACCATCGCGAGAAGCGCCCGTCCTGGTGCCGTGAAGGCGAGCCGGTCGCCGCCGACGGCCACCACCATGGCCGCAGTGGGCCCGGCCGTGGGGATTCGCGCGGTTTCGCCTTGGGACTGCACAGGCGAAGCGTAGACTTTTCCCATGGACGTCTGGATCGCCTACACGCTGGCCGTTCTCCTTGGGATCTCGCTTGCCGCGGCGTGTGGCATGCGCGTATTCGCGCCGCTGGCGGTGCTATCGGTGGCGTCATTCGCCGGATGGATGACGCCGCCTGCGTCCTTTGCGTGGGTAGGCAGCGCTCCCGTGATGGTGGGACTGTGCCTGGCCGTGCTGCTCGAGGCAGGTGCCTACATGGTCCCGTGGCTCGACCATGCGCTCGACACCGCAGGGGTGCCGCTTGCCGCGGGCGCTGGCACGGTTGTCGCGGCAATCCAGATTGCATCGGTCTCGGGGATGACCGGATCGGCACCTGTCGATCCGGGGCTCCTGTGGACGCTTTCGGCGGTGGCCGGTGGCGGGGTCGCGCTCGGCACGCATGCCACGACGGCGATGCTGCGCGGAGGATCCACTGGAGTGAGCGGAGGTCTCCTAAACCCGGTGTTCGCCATTGCCGAGACGGCGCTGAGCGTCGTCATCAGCATCCTTTCGATTGTGATTCCGGTACTTGCGGTGGTTGCCGCGCTGGGCATCGTGGCGCTGCTGGTGACCGGCGTGCTGGTAATGCGGTCGGCCATGAGGGGCGTGGCTGGAAGTGCGGCGAAAAAGGGGCGCATGGCGCAGGGCGTCGCTTAGGCGACGCTAGGGTGGGTCTGTTGCTGCGCCGGGCACGTCTGCCCGGCAGCTTGCGGCGGGCATGGACGGCCTGCTGAGGCGATGCGGCGGATGGAGCCGTCCGGGCCCCAACGGGGCAAGGTGAACCTGATGAAGGATCGATCACGGAGGTGGTGGGCTGTCGCTTGGGCATGGATCGGTGCACTCAGCGGTGGGATGGCAGGGAGACGTGCTGCGCTGGCGCTCGCGGTCTGCACAGGGTGGGCGGGCACATCGGGTGATGTGTCGGCAGGCGAGATCGTGGCGCGGTGGACATTCAATGGCGTGTCCGGCACGACGGATGTGGAGCAGGGGACAGGCACGGCTTCGACGGTGGGGCCGTTGACGCAGACCTTCCCGGTCGGGACGCCGGTCGAGAAGCTCGGCAACGACCCGCTCAACCGTGCGTGGTCTGTGGGCTCATTCCCCACCAACGGCACCGGCAGCGGCACGCGCGGCGTGATGTTCCAAGTGCCGACTCCTGCGGAACGCGGCATCACGATCTCCTGGAGCCAGCGTCATTCGTCGAGCTCAAGCCGCTGGACTCGGTTTGAGTACACGCTCGACGGGAGCACGTTCACGTCGACGGGTATCCCCAACGACGGGCTGCTTGAGGCCAATACCGGCGGTGACATGTGGATCAATGACCGCAGTGTGGACCTGTCGAAGATCTCCGGCGTGGCGGGCAACGCGAACTTCGCCTTCAGGATCGTCACCGTCTTCGCACCCGGCACGGAGACCTACGTGCCAACCGGGTCGGCGTCCAACTACTCGACGTCAGGCACGATGAGGTTCGACCTGGTCACGGTGAGCGCTACGCCGCTGCCGGGACCCGGCACTGCATCGCTGCTTGGTGCTGCGGCGCTCGCAGCCCGCTGCCGGCGGCGGATCCACCGCGCATCGACCATGTGAGCGCGCACCGGATGCTCCCCCCATGGCCGGCTCCCGGCCGCAGGCAGGGCCCGCGGCTGGGAGCTGGCTTTGATCGGGCATGCCGGCGTCTGGCGTCACTTCGGCGGCATCAGTGCACGCCCATGAGCGTGAAGACGATGCTCACGGCGATCAGCACGATGATGATCCATTCGAGAATCTCGCTGCGGATCTGGTGGTGCGCGTCGCGCAGCTTGCCGTAGATCGCCTCGAGCGCATCGAGCTTCACGCGGACGCTGCGCTCCCAGTCCTGCAGGCGAAGCCTGCGGTCGGCGGTGTCGTGGATCCTGGCGAGGTGCTGGTCACCGTAGGTCTTGAGCGCGTTGCCGACACTCTGGAGCAGCCCCGCTGCATCGACCTGCATCCGTGCGAGGCGGCGGGACTGCCGCCTGATGGAACCGCCGAGGATGGCGGGCCTGTCGCTTCCGCGCAGGGTGATCTCGTAGGCCTCCCCAAGTGCGCGGTCGAGCGTGTCGTCGAGGAATCGAAGCTCGAGCAGCTGCGTGTTCGCGAGCTCGAGGGCAGCGATCGTCGCGTCGGGCTCGGGGTCCACCAGCAGTGCGGCGTTCCAGTCGATCACGGCAAGATCATCGGGACCGTACGACACGGTGCCGGACACGGCATCATTGACCTGCTCGTCGCTGAGCGATGCAGGTTCGGCACGGAGGATCCGGGCAATCAGCTGCCGACCGAGGCCATCCGCATTGAGCGGCACTGGTGCCGTACCCGGCTCCGTCACGCGGATGGCAAAGACGGTGTAGTCCTCGATCGCGTCCGCGACCAGCGGTCGCGTGATGGCCGGACTCAGTGCATCCATGAGCGCGGAGACGCGTCGGCGCGCATCCTCGCGCAGCTCTGCGGGAGTGACGAGCGCCGTGGAGAGGCCCACAAGGCCCTCCAAGGGTCCCGTCACCGGAATCCGGTACGCAACGCTCACCGCCCCGAACGCATACAGGGTGATGCGGACCGGACCCTCGAGAGCATGACCAGCGACGGTGACCGCGGGAGGTGGCTGCTCGATGACCAGCGGCCTCGGCACGATCTCGACTCCCGCCGGATTCCGGGCGCCCGTGGCGATCCCGGCGCGCGTTGACGCGATCAGGCGCTCAGCCACCTGGAGATCGACGGAGTAGCCAAACTCCTGCGCGAACATCACGAGTGCCACGCCATCCCGGATCTGCATGCTCGAGGTGCGGTCTGCGGTCACTGTCATGCTTGGCTCAAGGTTGGCGGCACGGGTGGGGCACGCTGCGGACGTGGCTCATGGAGCGATGACGGCGACTGCCACGGTCCTGGTCTCTGCAGGCGCAACACCGCGCTCCCAGGGACGCAGGTACTGGAACGTGAGGTTGCAGGTGCCCGCCGCGTCGGCAGTGAAGGTGAACACCCACTCGGAGGGGCCGCCAACACGGCCATCCTTCGATGTCTCGAGCTGCTGCGAGAAGGCGAGTGGCAGGAAGTCGCAGGGGGGCGACGCCAGCTGCCACATGTAGCCGGTGCCCGCAGTACCCGGCAGGCGCACGATCACTGGCTGCCCGACTGTCGCCTGCACCTCCGTGGGCCACTGTCCGGCACGCGGTGCGAAGGGGGCAGGTTCGGACCGCGAGCTCACTTGGCGGGCCGTGCCGACTTGCACGCTGCCATCACGCGGTGTGGAACATCCGCTCGGGAGCAGGGCCAGCGCGGCTGCAAGGGACGCAAGGCACCGTGCCCGTGCGTATCCCGTACGGGCACGGTGCGGCGGGTGACTCTGCAGTGCGTGACTCGGTGATGGATGGGGGTGCGCGATCATGGGGGGACGGTACACGTGGCCGGAGCAGTTGCCGGCTCAACGATGCTCAGCTCGAAGGTCTCTGTCACTGTGCACCCCAGCTGATCCTCGTACATGCGGTGCCGTGTGAGCGTGAGTCTGATGTGTGTGCGCCAGCGGGAGAGGCGCTCGTTGCGCTCGCGCACGGCTTCAGGGTGTGATGGGTGGAGCCTCCGCGACCCGTCACTCGGCCCTCTCTCGTCGAGCAGCGCGAACACAAGGTGCCGCCCATGTCGAACTGCGGCACGGAGGAGGTGAAGATCGCCTTGGGCGGGACCGGGGACCCATCCGGACTTCGCGAGCACGCACTGCGCCCGGTCGATATCGGTGTGTGGCATCGCCAGCGATGCGCGCGATGCAAATCGCCGCACGAACTCGTCAGAGTCGGAAAGCTCCGCGCTGAGCGCGCTGCCCTCGACCAGCGATGCGCTGATCCCCGCACCCAAGAGCGAGCCAGTCACCTCGGAAAGGATGCGTTCGATCCGCTCTGCCGCCTCCGTCGCCGCAGTCCATGTCAGGCTCTCGTGGCTCATCGCACTGCACGGCCAGGGATGCCGCCTGTCATGGCGATTGCGATGACGACCGCGCTCCACAGCGGAAGCACGCCGACGCCCGGAAGGGCCTCCGCGACCAGCGCCACAAGCAGGATCACGGGTCGTCCCAGCACTGCCCAGAGCGCAAGGGCAGTGATGATGTCGAGCGGGATCGTGGCCACGGAACCGGCCCCGGTGGCATCGATGGCGCCGCAGATGATGTCAGACGCGCCAGCGATGAGCAGCGCACCCACAAGCTGCCACGGCGAGTATGCCGCTGGCACCTGCGGAGTGCGTGAGGCCTCGATCGCACCCGGCTCCGGCACGCGTTCAGTCGGCTGGCTGCCTGGTTCCATCGTCACCCTCCGGCTGCTTCGGGATCTTGGCCAGCAGCTGCGCAACCCTTCCGCGCATGCGGTCATCCGCCATCGCCATGGCCCGCTCACCCGCGGCGCGCGCTCCCTCGGTGTCTCCGGCCGCGATTCGGGCCCGCATCAGCAGCAGCCACGGGCTTGGATCAAGGTCGCCGCTGATGTTCGCTGCCGCCTCCGCTGCATCTGCCGCCATGCGAAGGTCGCGTCCGGAGGCGTTCATGCGCGAGTCCATCCAGAGCGTGGCGAGTGCCGTGAGCTCAGCGGCATCCTGCAGGCGTGTCCATTCGTCGGTGGCCGCGCGCATCGCGGCGGCCGCATCGTCGGCGCGCCCAGCCCGCAGCAGGATGACGATCCGGCGTGAGGCAAAGTCTCGCGCACGGTGCGGGTGCATGGCGATCATGTCATCCACCTGACTGGCGGCCAGAGCCGGGTCGCCCATCGAGATCTTCACGAGCGAGTCCATGGCGCGCATCTCGCGGCGCAGGGAGTCGATCTCGTGCGGACCGGTCCATGTGCCGGAGAGCATGCGCGAGATCACGTGCTCAAGCTCGGCAGGCGAGCATGCGGCCACCACAACGCCGGCAGGGTCGACGACGAGCGTGTGCGTGCCATCGCGGACCCCACCAGGTCCGTTGCCGCAGAGCGCCGCAACGTTCGCGTGAAGCTCGGCGGACGCAATGCCGATCGGGTACGTGACTCGCCCTCCAAGCCGCCTTACGGACTCCTCAATGCGCTCAGCCGGATATCCCGGCATCTCGCGCGTGATACCCCGCACGACCACACCCTCCGCAGCGCGTTCGCGCGCGATGCGCGAGAGCCTCGGCATGAAGGTCATCGAATCACTTGACCAGGGCCCCCACAGGTCGATCACCGTGAGGCGCGGTGCCGAGCCAGCGGCGGGTGCTTCGGGAATCCACCGGCAGCCGTCAAGGGCAGGCAGCGTGCGCGCAGGGCTCGCGGTCGCTGCTCCCGCGCGGGACTCTGTGGTGTCCGAGGGCGTGGCCACGGCGGCATCCGGGCGACTCGGTGTGCCTGCGGCTGGGCCGGTGTCCGCGCACGTCTGCGCCACCGCGCACGCAGCGCCCAGCACGGCGATGAATGCAATGGCAGCGCATGGGGCACTCATGGAGCCACTACTGTACGGCGACCGATGGCCGAAGCGCCCCTGAATGTGAATGCGATCGATGTGGGATACCTCGCGTTCCACGGAGCTGGCGCGGCGTTTGCCGTCTCGCAGGGCACGGGCGCCGGGGCAAGGGTGCTTGTCGAGACCGGCCCTGCCGTATGCCTTCGGACGCTGCGCGCGGGTCTTGAGCGCGCTGGTATCGCGCATGAGTCAATCGCGCATGTCCTTGTGACCCATGTGCATCTCGACCATGCCGGTGCGGCTGGACACTTCGCCGCATGCGGCGCGCACGTGTGGGTGCATCCGCGTGGCGCGCGGCACCTCGTGGATCCTGCGAAGCTTGTTGCGGGCACTCGTGCGGTGCATGGCTCTCGGTTCGAGTCCGAGTACGGCATGCCGCTGCCGATCGCCGACGCGCAGGTGCACGCCGTCGAGGATGGCGAGCGTGTGCACGGCGCGCTCGGTGCGCAGGCAGTCGCGACGCCGGGCCATGCGCGGCATCACCATGCGTGGGTGCTCCGCGACGCGCGGCATGCGCACGTGTTCACGGGCGACGTCGCGGGAATCCTGCTGCCGCCGGGGGATCGGACTGCGCCCGAATCAGCGCGTGGGCCGTCGGGCGACGTGTCCCCGGATCGGATGCGCGTCGCGCCTGCGCGACGATTCCTCGCGGTGCCGATGCCGCCATCGGACATGGACGTGGTGGCGTGGCGCGCATCGATCGACCGGCTCGAGGCGCTGGTCGATTCGGAGGAGCGCGCCGGTCGCGCGGTGACGCTCTGGCTCACCCATGGCTGTGCAGCGGCGGATGCGCGCGCGCACCTGCGCGAGCTGCGCACGCGCCTCGAGGAGGAGCATGCGCTCTGCTCCTCGCTGTGCGCGGAGGGCCTCGTTCCCGGTTGCGTGCCGAGCGCCGCCGCGGTGGAGCGCTACTCGCGGTGGCTCTGGCCGCGCGCCGACGCTGCCGGCGTGCATCCCGACGACCGAGCCGTCTTCCTTGGCGCGGCGTTCATGCGCATGAACCTCGCAGGCGTGGCGCAGGAACTCTCGCGCGGGAGCGCGCGATAGTCGGGTCGCGGTTGGTGCGGCAGGGCGCGCGTCAGACCGACGCGGCCATCTTCTCTGCCTTCTTGCGCGCGTCGTCGAGCGAGCCGACGTACATGAACGCGCTCTCGGGCAGGTCGTCGCCTTCGCCGTTGCAGATGCGCTCGAAGCTGTCGATCGTGTCCTCGAGCGAGCACGTCACGCCGGGGAAGCCCGTGAAGACCTCGGCGACGTAGAAGGGCTGCGAGAGGAAGCGCTCGATCTTGCGTGCGCGGGCGACGGTGAGCTTGTCCTCCTCGGAGAGCTCGTCGACGCCGAGGATGGCGATGATGTCCTGCAGGTCCTTGTAGCGCTGCAGGATGTTCTGCACGCGGCGCGCGCAGCGGTAGTGGCGGTCGCCGACGATCTGCGGATCGAGGATGCGGCTCGTGGACGACAGCGGATCGACGGCGGGGTAGATGCCCTTCTCCGCGATCTTGCGCTCGAGCACGACGAACGCGTCGAGGTGGCTGAAGGTCGTGGCGGGTGCCGGGTCGGTGAGGTCGTCTGCGGGCACGTAGATCGCCTGCACGCTGGTGATGGCACCCTGGCGCGTCGACGTGATGCGCTCCTGGAGCTGGCCCATCTCGGTGGACAGCGTGGGCTGGTATCCGACGGCGCTGGGCATGCGGCCCAGGAGCGCAGACACCTCGGAGCCGGCCTGCGTGAAGCGGAAGACGTTGTCGACGAAGATCAGCGTCTCCTTGCCTGACTCGTCGCGGAACGCCTCGGCCATCGTGAGCGCCGAGAGGGCGACGCGGAGGCGCGCGCCCGGCGGCTCGTTCATCTGGCCGAAGACCATCGCCACCTTGTCGAGCACGTGGCACTTCTTGCCCTGCGCATCGAAGTACTCGGCCTCCTGCATCTCGAGCCAGAGATCGTTGCCCTCGCGGGTGCGCTCGCCGACGCCGGCGAACACCGAGTATCCGCCGAAGTTTCGGGCGACGCGCGCGATCATCTCCTGGATGACGACGGTCTTGCCGACGCCTGCGCCGCCGAAGAGTCCGATCTTTCCTCCGCGCACGAAGGGGCACAGCAGGTCCACGACCTTGATGCCGGTCTGGAGGATCTCGGTCTTGGGGTTGAGGTCGACGAAGTCGGGCGGATCGCGGTGGATCGGCGCCATCTTCTTGGCGGCGACGGGACCGCGCTCGTCGACGGGCTGGCCGAGCAGGTTGAAGACACGGCCGAGAACCTCCTCGCCGACGGGCACGCGCACGGGCGCGCCGGTGTCAACGCATGGGTCGCCACGCTTGATGCCGTCAGTGCTCGCGAGGGCCACGCAGCGGACCTGTCCGCCGCCGAGGTGCTTGGCGACCTCGCCCACGAGGGTCTGCTTCTGGCCCAGCATGGTGAAGTCGATCGTCACCGCGTTGTAGATCTCCGGGAGCTGGTCCTCGGGGAACTGCGCGTCAAAGGTCGAGCCGATGATCTGGGTGACGGTGCCGGTCGTGGGCATGAGCCTCTCCTAGGGGTCGATTGGGGCCTCCCGGGGCGTCCGGGAGGGACGGCAAATATAGCCAAATCGAACTCTCGGTGCCCATCTGTGCCAGCTGGGAGGGCGGCTCGGGGCGCGCCCGCGCGACGGCAGCGGCGTGGCCTACGCCTGCCGTGCGGACAGGCTCGGCACCGCGTCGACTACGGGGTCGGGGAGGTGCACCTGCAGGAGCGTGCAGCCCCTCTCGCTGATGGCCGAGATGGGGGCGCGGTCGGCGGGCAGGAGGAGCGCGGAAGGGGTCCCCACGGGTCCGGTGCCCGGGATGTCGATGCTGCCGCCGAGGAGCGTCCACGCGACTGGGGTGCCGGTGCCGCGCTGGTGGAGGGTCGCGCCGGGGCTCACGCTGATGCGCTCCACGGAGAAGTCGGGCGTGCGCACGAGGGTCTCGATACGCGTGCCTTCGGCCTCGATCGGTGCGGGCGGCGGCGGCGCATCAAGATGCTGGTCGCTGCCGAAGCTCATGCACTCGAGCGCCTGCTCGATGTGGAGCGGCCGCTTCGGATCATGGCGGGCCCAGTCCCACACGCGGAATGTGGTGTCGCTTGGGGTCTGCACCTCGGCGACCCGGATGCCTGCGCCAAGCGCGTGGCACGTGCCCGAGGGCAGGTAGATGCAGTCGCCGGGCTTGGCGTCGATGACAAGCATGGCTTCGATCGCCCGGTCGGCTCGGATGAGTCGCTCAAGGTCATCGCGCCCGATCCCGTGCCTGATCCCCCGGTAGATGTGGGCGCCTGGCGCCGCATCAAGCACGAGCCACATCTCGCTCTTGACGTGCGCGTCGGGGTGCCGCGCGGCGTATGCGGCGCTTGGATGCACCTGCACGGAGAGATCCTCGCGCGCATCGAGGATCTTTACGAGGAGCGGGAATCCGCCGTGCTCGGCGAGCGCCGCGCGGCCAAGGATCCGTCGGCTGACCTGTGCATCACGAAGGAGCTCATGGAGCGTGCGTCCTGCATGCTCTCCATGCGCCACGCGCGAACGGCCGTTGGCAACGTTCGGGGGAAGATCCGCGAGGAGCCACAGCTCGCTGCCCCACGCGCGCGGATGCTCGATTGGCTCAAGGACCAGCGGCGCGAGGTGCATCGACTCAGATTGCCATTCCGGTGATGGTCGCCTCGAAGACCATCTTGCCGCTGACGAAGCCCTGCGTCTTGCAGATGAAGCGGCGGCGGTTGAACTCGATCTCGTCGGCGATCATGATGAAGTCGTCGCCGGGAACGACCTGCCCGCGGAAGACCACGTCGTCGCAGCGCGTGAATCCCATGAACCCGGTGGTGCGGCCGAGCCACGTGTGCTGGAAGCTGCAGAGCTGCGCGGCGCTCTCGATCATCATCACGCCAGGGAAGAGCGGGCGGCCCGGGATGTGGCCGTCGACCCAGAACTCGTCATCGCGGACCTTCTTGGCGCCGACCACGGTCGTGCCGTTGGATCCTTGCCAGATGATCCGGTCGAGCATGCGCATGTGACCGGTCTGCAGCAGGTACTTGTCAATGACATCCTTCCCGTGCAGCGTGCGCGAGAGGTCCATGGACGAGAGATCGACGAGGGGAGGCGTGGCCACGGCGAGGGGAGCCCGGGGCGGGCGCGGTGCAAATGTATCGGGAAACTGTCCGTATGATGTCCGAGGGCCTGTCGCGTGGGCAGGTCACCGATCCGAACTCAAGACGGGAGCACCGACGCATGATCCTCGACCACTACGCGAAGATCCAGAAGATCGTCAACGACGCCAAGGACGACATCGAGAAGGCCGCGGGCGGGAACAAGGCCGCGGGCACACGGGTGCGCACGGCGATGCAGGACCTGAAGAATGCTGCGCAGGAGATGCGCGCGGCGATCCTCTCGGCTCGCGAGCAGCCGAAGCCCTGAATGGAGCGTGCCGGGCTGGCCTTCAGGGCCGCCACGGTGCCAATGTGGGTGGAGCGCGGTACGCGGCGCGTGGGCGCCGGGGCTGTGTCATTGGTGCGCCGCAAGTGAGCGCTTGGCGGCGGCCAGCACCTGCTTGAACGTCGGGTGCTCTGCTGTGCCCGCCATCTCGTAGAGGCCGCTGACCACCCCCGTGGGGGTGCAGCCTGCCCGCTGCATGCGGTGCATGGCGGGTGCGATCTGGTCCGGCTGGCCGGCCGATATCGCGTCGGTGGCCAGCCATGTGGGGATGCCTGAGCGGCGAGCATCGAGCGCGGTCTGCAGCACGCAGACGTGCGCCTCAATGCCGCAGAGGATGAGTTGGCGTCGCCCGGTGCGGTCAAGCCAGCTGCGGATCTCCGGTGTGAGCGCGCTGAAGCGCATCTTCTCCACGAGGGGCGAGTTGGAGCCCATGGCCGCCTTGACGGGATCGGCGGTGTGCCCGAGGCCCTTCACGTACTGCTCGGTGGCGGCGATCGGCACACTGAGCGCGCGTGCGCCATCGCACAGGGCGGCGACCCGCTCGAGCAGCACGGACCAGCCCGCGATGGAACCTGCGAAGCGCTCCTGCACATCGATCACGAGGAGCGCGGCATGCTCGGCGCTGAGCGCAGCGAGGGGATCAGTGTGTCGCTCGTGCATCGCAGTTGTGCGGCATTGGGGGTAGAGGGAGGCTAGGGCGGCGCACCGCGGGAGACCCACTCAGACGCGCAGCTCCGGCTCCTGCGCCAGCTCGGCCACGTATCGCGCACGGATCGGCGCGGCGACGTCGCGAAGGAACGCGTCGGTCTGCGCCACGGCGAGGCCGATGTAGCGGTCGGGATCGACCACGGCATCGAGGTCGATCCCGGCAAACATCGCATCCGACTTGAGCCGCGCGAGGAGGTCGTTTGCGGCCCCCTCCGCCTTGATGCGGTGCGCGGCAGCCTGCGCGTGGCGGCGGATCGACTCGTGCGCATCCTGCCGGTCTGCGCCCCGCGCGACGGCCGCAAGCATGATCTCCTCGGTGGCGAGGAAAGGCAGCTCGGCTGCGAGACGCGCAGAGACCTGCCGCGGGTACACGACGAGCCCGCCGGCCACGTTGGCCATGATCTCAAGCGCGCCGTCGAGCGCGAGGAATGCCTCGGGGATCGAGAGGCGCCGGTTGGAGCTGTCATCAAGTGAGCGCTCGAGCCACTGGGTGGCGGCGGTGTCGTAGGCATTGTGCGCAAGCGACATGACGAAGCGCGCGAGGCCGGTGGCCCGCTCGCAGCGCATTGGATTGCGCTTGTACGGCATTGCGCTCGAGCCGATCTGGTTGCTCTCGAACGGCTCGTCGATCTCTCGCAGGTTGCAGAGGAGCCGCAGGTCGGTGGCGCACTTGTGCACGGCGCACGCGGCGACCGCGAGGCTCGAGAGCATCTGGGCATCGGCGATGCGCGGGTAGGTTTGCGCCGAGAGCGGCCACAGCCGGTCGTGTGGCCATCCGAGGTGCGACGCGAACGACTGCTCGAGCTGAGCGACGCGCTCGGCACGCCCGCCGCAGAGCGCGAGGTACGAGGCCTGCGTGCCTGTAGCGCCGCGCAGTCCGCGCAGGCGGAGCCCCCCGATGCGCAACTCGACTTCCGCAAGCGCCACCGCGAAGTCCTGCGCCCACTGCGCCGCGCGGCGTCCGACGGTGACAGGCTGCGCGGGCTGGTAGTGCGTGAACCCCAGCGCGGGCTGCGACTTCCAGCGCTCCGCGAAGGCAGCGAAGCGGTCGATCACGCGCGCGAGCCGCTGCGCGGTGAGCGTCAGCGCATCGCGCTGCAGGAGCGCATCCGCGTTGCAGACCACATCCTGGCTCGTCGCGCCGAGATGGATGATTGCGCGTGCTGCGGGCGCTGCGTCGCCCAGTGTGTGCACATGGGCCATCACGTCATGGCGCAGCTCGCGCTCATGGCGAGCGGCGGCCTCAAGATCGATGTCGTCGAGCGCAGACTCGATGGCGGCGACCTGCCCGGCCGTTGGCCCCAGACCCAGCCCATGCTGGCCCTTGGCGAGCGCAAGCCAGATGCGCCGCCATGTCGCGAAGCGGTGGTGGTCGCTCCAGATCGCGCGCATGGCGCGCGACGCGTTGCGCGTCTCGAGCGGCGATCGGTAGCTGCGCGAGGGGTCGTTGTCCGGCGTGGCCATGGCGCTGCAGAGGCTATCTGCCGCTGTGCGGAGGCGTCGCCGCTGTGCGGGCGCCGATGCGGCTTTCGGTGCCTGCGAGGAGCCGGCTGATGTTGGCGCGGTGCTTCCACACCACGAGCACGCTGAGCGCGAATGTGCCGATGAGCACTGGCGCAAACGGTGCAAGCGTCGTGTGCATCGCCAGATGCGCGATGAGCGCCGGCGGCAGCGCCACCGCCGCGAGGATCGATCCCATCGACACGTAGCGCGTGATGGCCACCGCGACCAGCCACACCGCGAACGCCGCGAGCACCGGCAGCGTGAGCAGCGGCCACATGGCGCACAGCGCGCCGAAACTCGTGGCCACGCCCTTGCCGCCGCGGAAGCCGACCCATGGCGAGAGCACGTGCCCAAGCACCGCAGCAACGGCGGTCATCGGCCACCAGCGCGACAGCGCCTCGAGGGTGGCCGGGGGAGGCCCGGCGAGCATCGCGCGCGCGCCAGCCGGCCAGTCCGGAATCAGCCAGAGTGCGGCGACGACTACGGGCAGCGCGCCCTTGAGGAAGTCAAGCGCAAAGCAGGTGAGGCCCCAGTTGCGGCCGAGGACGCGGCCGACGTTGGTCGCGCCGATGTTCCTCGAACCATGCTCGCGGATGTCGATGCCCCTGAGGCGTCCCATGAGCAGGCCGAAGGGGATGCTGCCCGCGGCGAACGCGGCGGCCCACGCGACGGCCCAATCGCCCAGTCCGGCAGCGGCAATCGCTGGTGCGTCCTGCATGCGCAAGATCCTAGTCGGCGCTGCCCTGCGCAAGCAGCGTGTCCGCGGCACTCACGACGTCATCTACGGCGATGCGGTCGATTGCGCATGCGGTCGCATGCGCGTCGGCAAGATGCGCATCGTCCAGGAACGGTTCCGCAAGAAGGAGCCGCTCGCGTGCCCCGGGCAGGGGTGATGTCCAGCGATGGTCGGTGGGACCGAAGAGGGCCACGCAGGGGGTGCCCAGCGCGGCCGCGATGTGGCGGGGACCCGTGTCGTTGCACAGCAGCAGCGCACTGCGCGTCATGACGCCCTTGAGGGCGCTGAGCGTGATGCCGCGCGACACGAGATCGATGGCTCCGCACTGGCCCGCGACCTCGTTCACAAGCGCAGCTTCGCCGGGGCTTCCGGTGACAGCGATGCGAAGTCCGTGCGCGGCGGCGACCGCGCGCGCGGCCGCGGCGAATCGCCCGGCAGGCCAGCGCTTGTCAGTGCGATTGGCGCCCGGATTCACGAGCAGCAGCGGCGCGCCAGGGGGGATGATCGCGTCGGCGGCCGCATGCTCGGCGGCGCTCACCGCAAGCGAGAGCGGTGCGACCTTCGGCGCGGGCTCGCCCGTCGCGTATGACGCGAGGCGCGCGTAGTAGGTTGTCGCGCTGATGGCGGTGCGCCGGTCAGGCGCGTCGATCGAGTGCGTGAGGAGTATGCCGCGGCCACCCCGTGCGTATCCGATCACCCGGCGCGCGCCACACAGCCTCGCGACGATCGCCGACCGCCACGAGTTGGGGAACAGCACGGCTGCGTCGATGCGAGGCGTGCGGAGCGGCCGCAACTCGCGGCCCACCGATGCGGGATCGAGCCGCATGCGCGAGACATGAAGCGCATCGAGCGATGGATGTCCTGCGAGCAGGGCATCGAGCCCCGGCCGAACGAGACCCTCGACGCGTGCGCCCGACGCGCGCGCAAGCGATGCGATGGCCCCGAGCGCCGGCGTGGCCATGCATGCATCGCCGACCCAAGTGGGCATCACGACCAGGATGCGCCTCGCGCCATCGAGCGGGGAGCGCAGCAGGCTCACGCGTCATCCCCCCACAGTGCCCCGAGTCCACGCGTGCGCGACCAGCGGTTGGTCGTGCGCGCGAGCTCGGCGGCGAACCCCAGCGCGACGATCTCGGCGCCTTGCACCTGCGCACGCACACCCGACGCATCGACGTCGATCTGCGCAAGCGTGACGCCCTCGCGCTCCGCGAGCGCGATCGCGGCGGCACGCACGGCATCCTGAACGTGCGGATCGTCGAGCGCAGATGGCCGTGCGCGAAGCGCGCACCCGCTCGTGCGCTCCCACCGAGGACCGCGGTCGCGGCCGTCAGCGCGAAGGATTCGGTACGCGGCATGCAGCGCATCACGCTCCACGAAGTCGGCGGCGCTGCGCGCGCGCGACTCCGCGAGGCGCGCATCGTCGTGCTCAAGGAGGATTGCGCGGCAACCGGCAGCGTGGCCTGCGGCGATGTCCCGCTCCTGGTCGCCGACCATCCAGCTGCGGGACAGGTCGACGCGCAGATCCCCGGCGGCCGCGTGCAGCATTCCAGGCGCGGGCTTTCGCCAGGGATGCTCGCGCCGGTAGCGCTCAACCGAGGCCTCTGGGTGGTAGGGGCAGTGGTACCACCCGTCCACAAGCGCAGTGCCGAACGGCAGGTCCGCCTCGAGCGCGAGCCTCTCCGCAATCCGAGCGTGCACCGCCGCGACGTCGCGCTCGCGGTACTTGCCGCGCGCGACGCCTCCCTGGTTGGTCACGACGACGATCGCGTAGCCCGCCTCGTGAAGCGCGCGCAAAGCCCACGCCACGCCCGGCAGCAGGACGACCGCATCCGGATCCCCGAGGTCGCCGTCGTTGGCGACCATCGTGTTGTCGCGGTCGAGGAAGACGCAGGGCTTCAGTTCACCCATGCCATCACACGACTGGCGCCGCGACGGAAGGGTTCCGAACGCGGACTTCGCGGTCCCCAAAGCAGGTCCCGACCGCATGGGCGGCGGCAATCAGCGGGTGGTCTGCAGGCACCAGACGCTGCTTGCCCGCGGACGCGAGCAGGTCGATATCGGTGAAGACGTTGCCCTCGCGCACCACGAGCCGGCCCGACTTGCCCTCCATCAGCGTGGACATTGCGTGGAAGCCGAAGTGGGTTGCCAGGATGCGGTCGGCTGCGATTGGCGTGCCGCCGCGGAGGACGTGGCCAAGGTTGGTGGTGCGCACCTCGGCATCGCTGCGCTTCATGATCTCCGCGGCCACGGCATTGGCGATGCCGCCGAGCCGCACAGGATCGGGGCTCGTGGGGTCGTGCCTCGCGACAACCCGTGAGCCGTGTGCGGGGTGCGCGCCCTCCGCCACGACGACAATCGCGAAGCCGGGTCCCGAGTCCATGCGCCCTGAGATGTACTCGCCGATCGCGTCATAGTCGAAGGGGAGCTCGGGGATCAGGATCACGTCAGCGCCACTGGCCACGCCGGACATCAGCGCGATCCAGCCCGCATTGCGCCCCATCACCTCGCACACCATCACGCGGTGGTGGCTGTCGGCGGTGGAGTGCAGCCGGTCAAGAGCCTCCGTGGCCGTGGCGTATGCGGTGAGGAAGCCGAATGAGATCTCCGTGCCGTGCAGGTCGTTGTCGATCGTCTTGGGCACGCCGATCACGTTGATGCCCTTTCGGACGAATGGCGCGGCGCACGCCATCGTGCCGTCACCGCCGATGACGATGAGCGCATCGAGCCTTCGGCGGCGGATCGTCTCCGCGCACGTGTCCGTGACGTCCTCGAAGACTGGAGTGCCGTCGGGCGCGTGGCCGGTGCACCAGCGCGCAGGATTGCAGCGGTTGTTCGTGCCGAGAATCGTCCCGCCGCGCGTCAGGATTCCCGACACGTCGCGCATCCCCAGCGGACGCAGCCTGTCCTCGATCAGCCCCTGGAACCCATCCTCGATGCCCCATACCTCGATGTGGTGCTGCAGCATCGCAGTCTTGGCCACTGCGCGGATCACCGCGTTGAGTCCGGGGCAGTCCCCGCCACCGGTGAGGATCCCGATGCGTCGGATGGAGGAGGGGCTCATGAGTCGCGCAATGGTAGTCCTTCGGGGCAGGTACTCTCCGCGTCTCATGCATGTGGCCACTCACATCGCGCGCATGAAGGAGTCCGCCACCCTTGCCGTGGGCGCCCGTGCCGCGGCCCTGAAGGCGCAGGGAGTCGACGTGGTGGGTTTCGGCATGGGTGAGCCCGACTTCGACACGCCCGAGCACATCAAGCGTGCGGCCATCGCGGCGCTTGAGGGCGGCATGACGAAGTACGTGGCCACTCCGGGCACTCCTGCGGCGCGCGAGGCGATCGCCAGGAAGCTGCGCGAGGAGAACGGCATCGCGTGCGCACCGGAGCACATCAGCATCACCTCGGGCGCCAAGCACGCGGTGTTCATGGCGCTGCAGATGCTGATCGAGCCGGGGCGCGGCGACGAGTTCCTGCTGCCGACTCCGGCATGGGTGAGCTACCGCCCGCTGATCGAGCTTGCGGGCGGCACATGCGTCGAGGTGCCTGGCCGGCTCGAGAACGGGTTCCGTATCGGCGCGGCGCAGGTCGAGCGCGCGATCACGCCGCGCACGGTGGGCATCCTGCTGAACTCGCCGAGCAACCCCTGTGGCATCGCGTACCCGGAACGAGAGATGCGCGCCATCGTCGACGTGATCGCGCAGCACCCGCGCATCTCGGTGGTGTCCGACGAGATCTACGAGAAGCTCGTGTACCCCGAGCTTGAGCCCGGTCTGCGGCACTGGTCGCCCGGCAGCGACCCCCGAATCGCTGGCCGAACCGTGACCATCAACGGCATGAGCAAGGCCTTCGCCATGACGGGTTGGCGCATCGGCTACGTGTGCGCGCCAGGCGACAGTGGCCACTGGATGCGCGAGCTCGTCAAGCTGCAGGGCCAGATGACCAACAACGTGCCGAGCTTCTTCATGCCTGCAATCGTGGAGGCACTGTCGCCCGCGTCGGCCGCTCCGCTGGAGATGATGCGGGCCGCCTTCGCGCGCCGTGCGGCGCTCGTGCACGAGTTGCTCGCACCGATGCCACGGCTCAAGTCCACGCAGCCGACGGGCGCGTTCTACGCCTTCCCGGACATGTCCGGGTGCATCGGGCTGGTGTCGCCTGGCGGGCGGCGCATCGACTCCGCGCAGGCATTCGCCGATGCGCTGCTCTCAGAGGCGCACGTCGCTGTGGTGCCCGGCGAGGACTTCGGCGCGTGCGCGCGCACCAACTTCCGCATCTCGTTCGCGTGCTCCGAGGAGCAGCTGCGCAAGGGGCTCGCACGCCTTGCGTCGTTCGTGTCATCGCTGCGCACGTGACGACGTGCACAGGACCTGTGCGCCCGGAGGGTGCTCAATGGCGAGATCGCGCCGAGCCGGCGGTGCCGGTCAGGTCGCGCCGATGGTGACGGGCAGCGGCTGCTCGCGCACCTCGTAGTTGGGCTGAAGCGCGATGTTCAGGGGCAGGCGCTTGCCATCAGGATCGCGGGGGATCTGGTCCTCGTCGATGATGCGCTGGATCGCCATGATCGCCTCGATGAGCATCTCGGGGCGGGGCGGGCATCCGGGCACGTAGACGTCCACCGGGATGAACTGGTCGACGCCCTGCACGACTGCGTAGGTGTCGAAGACGCCACCCGTGCTCGCGCATGCGCCCATCGAGATCACCCACTTGGGTTCGGTCATCTGCTGGTAGATGCGCTGCAGCACGGGGAGCGTCTTCACGCTCACGCGGCCGGCGACGATCATCAGGTCGGCCTGACGGGGCGAGAATCTCATCACCTCGGCGCCGAAGCGGGCGAGGTCGAAGCGGCTGCACGCGGTCGCCATCAGCTCGATGCCGCAGCATGCGGTCGCAAAGGGCATAGGCCACACGCTGGACCTGCGTGCCCAGTTGACGACGCGGTTGAGCTGCGTGGTCAGGATGCTGTCGACTGGTAGTGCGGCTTCGATGCCCATATGACCCCAGAGTGTAGGCGCCCCGCGCAGCCCGCGGACGCCCTGTTCAGGGAGGGGGCGCGTTCGGGGAAAGCAGCTGCTTCTTGGACCTGTAGTAGGTGTCGGGGTCCTGTCCCTTCGGGACGGGGCCGTACATCGCCTCATCGATCGCGTTGTGGTCGTCGGTGACGTTGGGCTGGTAGCTCGACATGCGGCTGCGCGGGTCCGACACCTTGACCACCCGCTCGTAGCACCCGGAGGTGCAGGCGACCGCGGCAAGCCCGATGGCAGCGAGCGCAGTGCGGCTCACGCCAGCATCCTCTCGAGTTCGGCCGCGCTGGCGGCGATGCGGAACAGGCGGTCGACGCGCATCAGCCTGAAGAGGTCGCTCAAGTGGGCGTTGAGTCCGAAGACGACCGACTGCATGCCCCGGTCAAGCGCGCGGTTGTGGAGATCGATGCAGGTCCCCAGTCCCATGCTGGGCAGGAGGCTGACGCGCGAGAGGTCGATCACCATGCACTTGCCGCGGCGGTCGCCCCGGCCGATGGCCTCCGCAGCGGCGGCGACGATGTCAACGGACTCGCGCGGGCCGATCGTCGAGGTCATGACCGTGACGATGAGATGACCGTTGCGATCGGAGATCGTGGCTGGGTTTGGGTCGCTCATGGTGTCCGCTGCTCCGCTGTACGACCGCCTGGCGGCGATGACCGTGACGCATGGGTCGCAGGACCCACGAGCGTAATGGACTGTGCGGCACGGCGCTGAGCCTCGCGGAGCGTCCGGAGCACGCCACGGGAGGCCCCATGGCGGCCGTCATCCGCGAGCACGAATCCAGCCTCCAAGGGCTCGTCTGCGCGGATTGCCGACGGATCCCGCGCGGGAAGCACAGGTCCCTCAGGTGTCGGCTGAATCGCGAGCTTCGCCTGCACAAGCGCATCGACGATGCGCTGCGCGGCCGGGAGATCAATGCCGCAGGCCTCGGCAAGGGACTCTAGCGTCGCGTGACGGCCCGACGCGAACCCATGGACGATCTGCTCCATGACGGCCGCCGCCAGCGCCGGCTCGAGCGATGTGCGGCCGAGCGCGGCCACCGCGCGCACCTTGCCGCGGGCCTCGAGCGCCTGGAGAAGCGCGGAGATCTGGAGCCCGAAGAGCACAACGAGCCACATGACGTACACCCAGAACATGAAGAGCGGGATGAGGCCAAGCGACCCGTACAGCCTGCTCACGGAGAACGCGTTCGCCATGTATGCGCCAAGCGACCGGCGGCCGATCTCCAGGAGCAGCGCAGCGACAAGGCTGCCAAGCAGCGTCGGACGCAGCCGCATTCGGGTGTGAGGCACGATGAGGTACGCGACGAACACCGTGGCCCAGAGCACCAGGAACGCGAGGAAGATCGATGAGCCCTCAAGCGCGCCCTCGGGCACGCCGCGCTGTGACATGAACTGCTTTGCCTCATGCAGCGCCCACGGGATCGCGCCGAGCATCAGCGGGCCGAAGGTGAGCAGGAACCAGTACACGAGCACGCGGCGAAGCCACGACCTGCCCCGAGGCGCACGGCACACGATGTTGAAGGACTCCTCGATCGCCACCAGGAGCCAGATCGCCGAGAAGGCCACCGTCCCGACGCCGATCCATCCGATCGCCGCGAGGTTGAGGCTTGCGGCGTACGCCACCATCTCGTTGACCCACGTGCCAAGCGGCACGGTGGTGGTGCCACCATCGTCCCCGTCGGGCCGCACCAGCGATACCTCGTCCATGCCCACTGCCTCGATCATCCGCGTGACGAACGACGGGAACTCCTCGCCCATCACGCTCTTGACGACCAGCGTGCCGACCACGAGCACTGGCAGGATGCCGAAGAGCATTCGGAAGCTCAGCGCGGCGGCCATCTGCGCGGCCCGCGCCTCGGCGAGGTGGGCAACGCAGAACTTGCCTACGTAGACCCACTCGGACAAGCGCCGCGGGATCGCAGGATGATGCTCTCCTGCGCGGGACTTTGCGTGACCGGTGCTCAAGCGGACGGATGCTATCGGGCAGGTTGCGGCGCCCCGCCAGATGCGTCGATGATGGAGATGCCCATGAGGAGGGCGCTCGCGGGCGCAGCGGACGCGTCGGTCGCGCTGCGCACGCGCGCTGCAGCGATCGCATCGCTCAGGCTCACCGGTGCAGTTCCGGTGATCGTCGTGCCCGGCAGAAGCCGGCCGGCGGAGCATCGCGTGCGCTCGGCGGTGCGCCGCGCGGCGCCACGATGCCCGTCAAGGAGCATGAGGACTGACACGCTGCGCGCGCCGGTTGCGTCGAAGTGGTACTCGTTCGCCCCTGATGCGCCCTGGCACACGGGGGCTGCGGCGTCGAGCGTGTCGTCGCCCCCGCAGTCGATCATCATCGCGAACGCCTGCTGCGCGGCGGAGCCCTGCGCAAGCCCATCGGCCCGGTAGGTGTCGTTGCCGTTGCGGTCGACGAGTACCGACACGCTCTGGTCCCATGCAGCGCCCTGCGATGCGGCAGTGCGGCTGAGGAACACGTCATCGCCGGAGTCGTCGATGAGCGCTCCGACAGCTTGGTGTGCGGACCACCCTTGCGCGTAGCGGTCGCCGTTCCAGAAGTCGCGCCCGCCCGTGTCGCGCGCGATGCCGATGCCGAGGTAGTAGCCGCCGCCCTGCGAGAACTCGCCGGCGAAGTAGCGGTCATCGCCTCCGAGATCGAGCATGATGCCAGTGCCCCCGGCAAGCATCGGGCGGAAGCCGAAGCCAACGCCCTGCGAAAACGAGAGCGATGTGGCGGGCGTCAGGTACGTGCTCGGCTCGGCGCCCGCGGCGCGGTACCGGTCATTGCCCTCGGCATCCACGAGCGCGCCGAGCCCGGCCGGGCCGCCAACCCCTTGCGCGAAGAGCGATCCCTCGTAGTCGTCGCTGCCCTTGGTGTCGATCAGGATCCCGGCGCCGCCGATGGCGGCCCCGCATCCCCATCGCTCGATGCGGTACGTGTCGTTGCCCGCACGGTCCACGAGTATGCCTGCGCCCGCGAGCGCCGCGCCTGCGCCAAGCCAGGGCGCGTCGTAGCGGTCGTTGCCTGCGTAGTCGTCAATGATGGACATGCCGAGGATTCCCGCCGCAGGTCCCTGCAGTCCGGCGCCCCAGTAGCGGTCATCGCCTGCGAGATCGATGATGGCCTGCATGCCAGTGCGCACCGCCGTCCAGCGGTACTCGTCGTTGCCGCCCGGATCGAGAACGGCGGCGATGCGCGACATGTCGTAGGTGTTGTCCGCGAGGCTGCCAATCACAACCCACCCGAGTTCCGGCACCATCTCGGCCGTGAGGATGGGACCTGTCACGGCGCCCGCGAGCGCGTCGGGGAGAGGCTCAGGCTGTGCCTGAGCCCAATCGGCGGTGACGTAGAGATCTGCATCGCAGTGGGCGATGGCGTGCGCGAGCGCGCCAGCGTCGATGCGCGTGGCGGCGCGCATGGCTCGGGTGATCCGCGCTGTGGCCTCATCCGGCTCGCCTTTGCCCATCCACTTGACGCGCGACACCATCGGAGGCGCCTCCGAAAGCAGGGTGGCAAGAGCGTCGCGCTCCATGCCCGACTCGGCAAGCACCGGCTCGAGCGCACGCCGCATGTGGAGCCCCGACTCCTCGAGGAGGAACCGCATCGCGAACACGGCGCCCTGCACGCTCGGCACGGGAACCGCGCCGTGGCGCGGCGCCAGCGGATCCGGCGGCACGGCAGCATCTTCCCCGTCACTTCCTCCGGCTGTGCCCTCGGCGTCGGCATCGCCCTCCTCGGTGCGGGGCATCACTGGCTCGCGCACATTGAACGCCATGGCGGTGGCGCGGGCTGCGGCGCCATACGGCTGACGCTCAAGCGCCCCTCGGTGCGCGAGCGGGCCCGTAAGCGTGGCCGCGACTGGCAGCGTGCGCCACGGATCCGCGAGCGCAGCCCTCACCGACCAGGAAGTGTTGAGTTGGGAGCGCGCATCGAGTCCCGCAGCGACCGCGCGGAACGTGGCATCGCGCTCCTCGGCCATGCGCGCCTCGGAGAACGCATCTCCCACCCGGGTGCGCGCGAGTGCCGCAAGCTTGCCTGCCCACTCGGGAGGCTGCATCAGCTCCGGTAGCGGAGGAGGCGGAGGCTCCTCGTCCGCACCGGCACCTGCCGTTGGTGGGTCGGCGGACGCCACCGCAGCGGCGAGAGCAAGCGCGAGCAGTGCGGACTGGCGCATGAGGCCCGAGTCTAGACGCGCTACGCTCGTGCCATGCGCCGACGAAACTCCGCCACGCATCCGTTCACTGACGCGTCGCGCGGCGTGCGCCTGCAGAAGGTGCTGGCTGACGCGGGAATCGCGGCCCGACGCGCGTGCGAGGAGCTCATCGAGTCTGGCGCCGTGAGCGTCAACGGCACCGTGGTCAACTCGCTGCCTGCATGGGTCGATCCTGCCAAGGACAAGATCAGCGTGGGCGGCAAGCCTGTGCGTACGCGCGCAGAGACGAAGCGCCGCTACATCTACGTGGTCCTGCACAAGCCGCGCGGGTACGTGTGCACAAGCAGCGATCCTGAGGGACGTCCGCGCGCCGCAGACCTCGTCGAGCACCCGACCGGCGAGCGTCTCTATCCGGTGGGCAGGCTCGACATGGACTCGAGCGGGCTGCTGCTGCTCACGAACGACGGCGAGCTCGCCAACCGCCTCACGCATCCGCGCTACGAGGTGCACAAGGGGTACGAGGTGACCGTGCGCGGCGAGGTGGGACCCGAGGAGGTGCGCCGACTCGAGCGCGGGATCTTCCTTCCGGACCGCGAAGAGCCCGGTCAGCAGGCGAGCGCATCGAGCCTGCGGATCCTCAAGCGCGACCGCGAGCGGACGCTGCTGCTGATGGAGTTGCGCGAGGGCCGCAACAGGCAGATCCGCCGCATGATGCTTCGGCTTGGGCATCCGGTGCGCAAGCTCAAGCGTGTGCGTATGGGACCGCTCCAGCTGCGCAAGCTGGCCGTCGGCGCATGGCGCGACCTCACCCCCGACGAGCTCTCGGCGCTGCGCGCCGCGGCGTTCGTGGATGCCGCCACGCTGCGCCAGCGCGCGGCGCGCGCCGCAAAGGGTGGCGGTGCGCGGGTGCCGCGCGCGAAGGCGTAGAATTCGCGCATGCCCCAGTACGAGTACATCTGCGAGGATGACGGCGAGGTCATCACGCTGCTTCGCTCCATGAAGGACGCCGATGCGCCCGTGGACGATCCATCCGGCAAGGGCCGCCGCTTCATCCGCAAGCTGAGCTGCTTCGGGGTTGCGGGAAGCGACGCTGGAACAGGATCGCCGCACGTTCACCTTGGTTCGTGCTGCCCGTGCGGAAAGCCATCGAGCGCGTGCGGCCGCAACTGAGCCCGTCCAGCCTGGCATACCACTCATGATCCTCCACGGAGTCGACTTCTCCGGTGCCGACTCGGGCGGCAGCCACAAGATCCGCGTCGCGACGCGCGCATTGCGCGCCGCACCGCCGAGTTCCGGCGCTTCGGCGCGGGCAGTTGCCCGCGCCCACGATGGCGGCGCACGTGGCGGCGGCACGCGTCAGGATTCGGCGGAGACCACAGTCGAGCGCATGGACCGCCGCGGCCTGCTTGAGCGGATTCGTGCGAGCGCACATGACGGCGCATCCCACTTCTGGCGCATCGATGCGCCGGTGGGGATGCCTGCCGCCACGATCGAGGCGCATGAGGTTGAGGGCGACTGGCTCGCGGTCGCGCAATGGATGGAGTCCTTCGGCGGTCCGCGGCCATGGCGCGCTGCGCTGCGAAGCGTCGAGCGCATGGAACCGCGCCGAGCCACCGACCACGATGCGCGCACGCCGATGGCGCCGATGAACCTTCGAGTCTTCAAGCAGACGTGGACGCTCGTGTGCGAAGTGCTGCTGCCGCTGGCGCGCGAGGGTCAGGTGTCGATCGAGCCCATGCGGCCCGTGCCTGGTGCGCGCGCGTCTGTAGGGGAGGGCTGCCCGGCGAGCGTGCTGCAGCGCCGCGGGTGGCCGTCGCGCGCGTACAAGGGCGAGGGGGAGCCGCCCCAGCGCGTGCGTGAGGAGATCCTGCGCAGGCTGCGCGGCGTTGGGGTGCGGACGTCTGCCGTGGTGCAGCGTGCGGCTGCAGAGGACGTCGAGGGCGACATCGTCGATGCGCTGGTCCTCACGACCGACCCCTGCGCGTGCGCCGTGCCGCGCGAGGCGACCGTCGAGGGATGGGTGTGGTGAGCGAGTCGCTGCGCATCAACGAGATCTTCCACTCGATTCAGGGGGAGTCCACATGGGCGGGGTCCCCGTGCGTCTTCGTGCGGCTTGCGGGATGCCCGCTGCGCTGCACCTACTGCGACACCGAGTACGCGTTCCGCGAGGGCGTGTCGAGGCCGCTTGAGGATGTGGTGCAGGAGGTGCATGCGATCGGGTGTCCGCTCGTCGAGGTCACCGGCGGAGAGCCGCTCGCGCAGCGCGCGTGCCCGGCGCTTGTGCAGCGGCTGCTTGATCTTGGCCACACGGTGCTCATCGAGACATCGGGTGCGATGGACACATCGGTGCTCGACGCGCGCACGCGGGTCATCCTCGACGTGAAGACGCCAGGCTCAGGCGAGCATGCGCGCAATCTGGCGTCGAACCTCGAGCGCCTGCGTCCGCACGACGAGGTGAAGTTCGTGGTCACCGACCGCCGCGACTACGACTTCGCAAAGGCAGCCATCGCGCAGCACCGTCTTGCGGAGCGATGCCGTGCGGTGCTTCTGTCGCCCGTCTTCGAGCAGGCGAGGGGACTGGAGATCCTGGGCGCGCGCGCGCTGGCGCCCCGGACGCTGGCGGAGTGGATGCTCGCTGACCGGCTTCCGGCGCGCATGAACCTCCAGCTCCACAAGTTCATCTGGGAACCCAGCACGCGCGGGGTGTGATCGGTTGCGCGGCGCGCCGCGGGGGCAGGATCCGCAAAAAGAGCGACGCCGCGGGGTTGCCGCGGCGTCGTCGGATGCCCAGGAGAGGACTCGAACCTCCAAGGGTTGCCCCACCAGCACCTCAAGCTGGCGCGTCTGCCAATTCCGCCACCTGGGCTTTCGGAAACGGACCGAAGAGTATAGCGGGCGGCGGTCCCTAGCATCGGGCCGTGAAGGAGCCGGTCAAAGCCCCTGAGATCGAGAACCGCCGTGCCAGGCACGACTACGCCATCGAGGACACCCTCGAGTGCGGGATTGAGCTGCTGGGCACCGAGGTCAAGTCGATCCGCGACGGGAAGATGAGCCTTGCGGAGGGGTTCGTCATGGCGCGGGCCGAGCCGCCCTCGCTTGAGCTGCACGGCGTCCACATCGACGAGTACCCGCCGGCCGGCCGCGACCGACAGCACGAGCCGCGCCGCATCCGCAAGCTTCTCGCCCACCGTCGCGAGATCGTTCGTCTTGCCACGGAAGTGAAGGCCAAGGGCGTCGCGCTCGTGCCGCTGAAGGTCTACTTCACGAAAGGTCGGGCAAAGCTGCTGCTCGGCGTGGGCAAGGGACGCAAGAAGGGTGACAAGCGCGAGGCCATCGCCGAACGCGAGATGAGGCGTGACATCGAGCGCGAGATGGGACGCAGGCGCTGAGCAGATCCGCTGCGGGTCTCGTCAGCCGCCAGTCCACGAACCCAGCAGGATCGTGAGGTCTATGCCGTTGGTGGTGCCGTCGCCGTCGAGATCGGCTGAGGGGCTGCCCCAGGCCGAAAGCAGGATGGCGAGGTCGATTCCAGCCACGATGCCATCGCCATCGAGATCGCCCGCAAGCGCTGGCTCGCACCTGAGCTTGTAGATCTCGAAGTCGTCGACGCCTGCCTCGACAAGCGAGCCGGCCGAGAGGTCACGGGCCAGGTAGCGCACCCGGAACTGCGTGCCAAGCGTCGGGAACACGTCGTTGAGTCGCCAGTTCCTGACCGCCCACCGCTCGGCGTTCTCCGTGACGAGCTCGAGCTGGGTCCATGTCGCGCCGTTGTTGTTCGATACCTCGATCGGCATCGAGTCGGCATTCGGCGCGGCACCCGTGTTGTTCGAGTACCAGCGCGCGTATCGGAGGTAGGTGTTGCCTCCTCCGCTCGCATCGACTGCGGGGCTCGTGAGCGTGGTCGTTCCGCCATCGACGTCCGCGAGACCGACCGCACCTCCCACAGGTCCCTGACCCGTGATGAAGCACTGCGTGCCCTTGGGTGACGCGTCATCCTCGGGCTGCGCGCCTGTGCCGTTGGGGTCGGCCCGAACCCAGATGCCGGCTGTCGCGTTGTCAGTCGGGGCACCAACGGTCCATCCGCGATCCTGCTCGAAGTCGTCCCGGAACACCAGCGTCGTGCCGTACGCGGACTGCGAGCGATTCAGCGTCGCGGGCGCGTTGGCGGGAGCCGTGATCGTCTCGCCGGACGCAGCCATGGCCTGCACGAACCACTCGATGGTGGTGCCGCATCCCAACGCAGGAAGGTTCGCCTCGAAGACCTCGCCTCCCGCCGACGTCATGGCGATGTCGGAGAAGCTCGAGGATCCGGTCACGCGCCAGCGCAGGAGCGCCGTGCCGTCCACCAGCGAGGACATGACTCCCCGGACTCGGGCGCGCACGCGAGTGAGTCCGTTCGGCTGCGCGTACTCGGGGGTGCCGAAGGGGTAGTCGACGATGATCGGCGCAAGCGCGGGACCGGGCATGCCATGCGCCGAGAATCCGGCCTGAATCTGCTCGTAGTGCGGCGTGCCGTCGCCGATCAGCGCGTTGTCGTCGTCGAGCACCATGAAATCCACGGTGATGTCAGGATTGATCGCGGTGCCCGTGTGAAGCAGCACCGAGTCGAGCGCCAGCCTGCGGATGATGTCGAGCCCCTGCCCGGGTCGGTCCTTCTCGAGCAGCAGTCGCGTGTCCCAGACGCAGCCGGAGATGAGCTGGCCGCACGAGTGGATCGTGCTGCCGCAGGTTGAGCACCCCGACGTGAGGTACTGGCATGTGTTGTCCGCGCGCCGGATGCCCACGCCGCACGTCGAGAACCCGTCGGCCAGCCGTGGGTTGTCGGTGACGAGCAGCCCAACGACATCGCTGAAGCCCTCGCCGTACTCGCCTTGGCCGCTGCCCGCCATTCCCACAATGTGGTGCCCGTACTCGTGGTGCACCACGGTGCCGAACGCGGTGTTGTTGCAATTGCCTCCCGCGCGGTAGAAGTTGATGGAGCTGCCGTTGTAGAAGGCGTTGCAGGTGTTGGCGATGTTGACGTTGATCGGGAACGCCGACGCGCCCTGCTGGTTCGAGATCACCGGGAACTGGGGGTTGAACCGGATCAGCAGGTCGCGCACAAGGTTGGCGTGCAGGTACGCGTTCACCTGTGCGCGCAGCTGCTCCGTGGCGTTGTCTGGGTTGTGCGTGAGCGCCTGAGCCGAGCCGGCGGCAGCGCTTGAGGACACCGTGGACACCGCCGTGCCTCCGGAGTCATTCACGGTGAAGTACTGGCCGCCGAGCCGCGATGTGAGCGACAGGCTCCCTGTGCCGGAGTAGGGGACTGTGAGGATGCCGTTCTCGTCGGTGAAGCCGCTTCCGGTGATGTCGCCCGACCATTCAACTCGGCTGTATGGCATCGCTCGGGGGATTTCAGGCGCGCATGGGTCGGCCACGAATCCGGCGGTCGCGTTCGCGCGCACCTCGCACTCGATGCCTGCGCCGAGGTGGCACACGAGGCTCTCCTGGAAGAGCGGTCGCCCATCGGCAGCATCCACCACATGAAGAACCTTCGAGTACGCGGCGTCTCCGGGCGCGCCACGCTCCACCACGAATCGGACGGCAAGCGTCGGCTCGTGGGGGATCTCGTTGGCTCCCGCGAAGATCACAAGCGAGGCGTCCTGTGGGCGCACCTTTCCGGCATCGCCTCCCAGCACCGCGCCTGCATACGTCGACTCGGGCGGCATCTCCACACGCATCCCCTCGATTGTGCCGGGGAAGTTGCCGAGGTCGCGCAGATCGCTGGAGACGAGCGACACTGGCCATCCCGGCTCATGACGCACGAGCAGCTTGAGCGCCGTCTGGAACACCGGGATGCCATTGACCTGCTGCGTAAAGCCGACGATGGTGTACCGGAACGCCTCGAGCGACGCATCCCAGCCTGCGGGCTGCACGTGGCGGGCATCAGGGAAGGGACCGACCGTCGAGATCTCGCCGATCCGAGCACCCAGCATGCGCACGTGCTGCTGCACGAAGCGATCCGCGCTGTCGGTAGCGTTGCGACCGGTCGAGAGCGGTACGCCGTACACCCGGGTGATGCGCCCCGCGCGCTCGGAGAGCATCGCGCCCGGCACACGCTGCAGGAAGACCTCGCGTGCGCCCAGGATCTCATCAGAGGGCGTGGCTGGCGCATCCGCGGGGCGCGTGAGCGCGCCATCCACGGCCGCGGATGCCGGAATGAGACCCGCCGGGACGCGACGAGCGGCGTCGGGTGCCCGCTGCGGGTCAACCTGGGCCAGGGCGGCTGCGAGCGGCAGGAACGCCAGCACGGCGGTGATTGCCAACGTGTTCTTCATGTTCATTGGGGCCCGGACCCGTTATGGGGATCCTGTGCCAGCAATGTTCCCCCGTGGAGGTATGCCAGTCCAGTCCAGGGGGGGCAAATGGACAAAGAAGCCTCCAAAACCCGCACCCTCACGGGGGTTCGGCGCACCGCGAGGCCCCCGAGAGCGGCGTGCGGCGCCGCTAGGGGCTCGGCACAGGGATGACTTTGCCCCGATCCTGCTCGCGTCGGCCTTCAATGCAGTCAAGCGCCACTTGGGCGACCGCCTCGGGGGAAAGCGTCCGCGAGTGCGGCAGCACCTTCTCGGGGAAGTTGCTGCGCAGCAGCGGGGTCTCGACCGCACCTGGATTGACGCAGAACGCGCGGATCCCGCGGCGCGCACCCTCGGTGTGGCAACTTCTGGTCAGCGAGTCGAGCGCAGCCTTGCTCGCGGCGTAGGCGAAGAAGCCGGGGAACGGGTCAATCGACGCCATCGACGACACGTTGACGATGCAACCTGCGCGGCGCTCCACGAAGTGCGGCCAGCAGCGCGCGATCAGGATCGCAGGGCCGAACACGTTCGTCATGAACGCATGCTCGAGCACCGACTCGTCCGTGCGCTCGATGGGCGCGAGCGGCGCGACTCCCGCGCAGTTCACGAGGAAGTCCACGCCGCCGTCGGTCGCGATTGCGGCATCGACAACGCCTGCGGCGAGGTCGCTGTCGCACAGGTCGATGCAGTGCATCCTTACGTTCGCGCCAGGGTGCGCCGCAAGGATCTCGGATCTGGTGCGCTCGAGCTTGCTCTCGGTACGTCCTACGAGGTGAAGCGTGTGCCCCTCGCGGGCGAGCATGAGCGCAAGCGCATGACCTATGCCGCTGCCGGCGCCAGTGAGGATCGTGACGGGAGCGCTCATTGCAGGATCCTCATGATGTCGTTGTAGAACGTAACCGCGAAAAGGAGCCCGACAAGCACGAGGCCGGCGAGCGTCGCGGCGCTATGGAAGCTTGGCGAAGGAGGTCTCCCGCGGAACTTCTCGTAGAGCAGGAACACCATCAGGCCGCCATCGGCGATCGGCAGCGGGAGGAAGTTCAGCACCGCCAGGTTCACGCTGATCATCGCGAGGAAGAAGATCATGTACGTGACGCCCCGGTCGGCCACTCGGGTGCCGATGTGCACGATGCCCACAGGTCCCCGCAGCTGCTCCACGCCGACCGTGCCGCGAAACAGCCGATCGATGGTGAGGTAGGTGAGCATCACGAGCTTGCGCGTCTCGCGCAAGCCCATCGCCACGGCGCGCACCGGGTCTCCGCCCGCGGACAGCGTGGTGTCGAGTGGCTCAAAGAGGCTCGGCGGGATCGCGCATGTCCAACCGGCATTGGCGATCTGAGATGACTCGCGGTCGTTGAGCCGAATCGTGCCCGACGCCTGAGGGGCGCCTGATGTCGGCGGCGTCCACGTGATCGGCACATCGACCGCCTGGCCGCCGCGCGCCGCATCGCGAAAGGCGATGAACATCGAATCCCAGTCGCTGACCGCGCGGCCACCGATCGAGTCGATCCGGGTGAGAGGCAGCAGGTCGAGGGCGGCGACCGGCGTCGCTTCGATGTTCGGCTCCGCTGCCGCCGATGCGCCATCCCGCGCGGGCAGCCGCACTCGGTCGAGGGGTCTCGCGACCATCGGAACGTCAAAGGCGTATCCGATCTCCACGCCAAGCCGTCCATCGCTGCCCACGCGCGCCATGACGCTCTCCTCGCGTCCATCGCGCATCACGCGTAGCTGAATCTCGGAGCCCGCGGCTCGCTGCAGCGCGAGCCGGAGCTCCATCTGCCGCGGGCCGATCACGTCCCCCACGCGCAGGATCACGTCGCCGTCGCGCAGTGCCTTGGCCGAGGCTGCGTCCGCGGGCACCCGGGCAACCCGCGTGAGCGGGGTGAGACCGGCAAATCCCGCCTCGTAGTCGGCAGGCGCATCCGGCGGCGGATCCGCGTAGATCAGGATCGGCCACATCGGCATCGGGCGCAGCATGACCTCGACGGTGCGGGGTCCAGCGCGCTCGAGGAACTGCCATGAGCTCGCGACGGGCGCGCCGCCTGACGCTGTCATCGCGGACTGCAGGTCATCCTGCGTGCGTGCCGGGGCTCCTGCGACACCTGCGAGCGTGACCCGGCTCACGTCGGTTGCGAACTGCTCCGGCGTCGGCGGCTCCGAGCCCGCCCAGAATCCGGCGCGCTGCATGGCCGAGATCACAAACGGCAGCGCATCGCGCTCCGTCAGCAGCGTCGTGCTGGCAGCCGGCGCGATACCTATCATCCGCATGCCGACCTGGGGATCCGCGCGGGGATCGACCAGTGCGGTGACCTGCCGCGGCACGCCATCCACCTGTCGCTCGGCGACGATCTCGAGTGGCCGCCCCGGACGGCTCATCGCACCTGCAATCTGGATGTCGGCGAAGGTGCTCACCGCGCTGCCGTCGATCGAGACGATGCGGTCGCCCGGCTCCAGGCCGGCTTGGGCCGCAGGGCTTCCGGCAGCGACAGCGCCCACCACGGGCGCCTCGAACCTCACGCCCACCATGAAGGCAATGATGAAGAAGGCGAGCGCGATCGCGATGTTCGCGGCGACGCCGCCTGACACGACCACCATCCGCTTGCCGATCGGCCGACGGTTGTAGGCGCGCGGGTCGGTGCTCGTCGCATTCGGATCCATGTCGTCCTGTCCGAGCATGCGCACGAAGCCCCCGAGCGGGAGCGCGCGCAGCGCGTACTCGGTCTCGCCGATGCCCGCCCGGCGCAGCTCGTCCTCTGTGGCGTCCCACGGGGCCTTGCCGATGCGCGCCCGCACCGCAGGGGCGGTTGAGCCGACCTTGATCCCGATGCCGCGCCGCCACGAGATGACGGCGGGTCCCATGCCGACGGCGAAGTCGTGCACGCGGATGCCCGCCCACTTCGCCGCGACAAAGTGACCGAGCTCATGGATCGCGATCAGCAGGCCGAAGCCGGCGATGACAAGCAGAAGTATGGCGCCATCGCCGAGCAGTCCCATGGCACAAGGGTAGTCAGGCCGGCGTCAGGCGACCCGCAACGAATGCGCGGGCCGTGGCGTCGGCGGCGTACACGTCGGCGAGCGATCGCACCGGAGTTGGCGATACGGCATCGAGTGCCGCGCCGACCACTTCGGCAATCTCGCCGAACCGCAAGTGGCCTGCGCAGAAGGCGTCGACCGCAGCCTCGTTCGCCGCATTCAGCACAGCGCCCGCGGTTCCGCCAGCGCGTATCGCGCGCCGGGCGAGCCCGATGGCCGGGAAGCGCTCGTGATCGACGGGCTCGAAGGCGAGCGAGCCGAGCGTGCGCCAGTCCATTCGGGTGGCTCGGCCCCCGACGCGCGACGGCGCAGTGAGCGCATACTGGATCGGCAGTCGCATGTCGGGCGGCGAGAGTTGCGCAATCACGCTGCCATCGACGAACTCCACGAACGAGTGGACAATCGACTGCGGGTGCACCACAACGTCGATGCGGTCGGCGTCGAGCCCGAACAGCCAGTGCGCCTCGATCACCTCGAGTGCCTTGTTCATCATTGACGCGCTGTCGATCGAGATCTTGCGCCCCATCGACCACGTGGGATGTCGTAGCGCCTGCTCGACGGTGGCGGACATGATCTGCTCGCGTGTCGCGGTACGGAAGGGGCCGCCACTTGCGGTCAGCACGATGCGCGCGACCTCGTGCTCGCCCTGTCCAGAGCGCATGCACTGGCTGACCGCGCTGTGCTCGCTGTCGACGGCGAGCAGGCGCACGCCGGCGCGCTCGACGGCGGACATCACGATCGCACCCGCCGCGACGAGGGTCTCCTTGTTTGCGAGTGCAATGTCGCAGCCACGGCCGATCGCCGCCATCACCGGAGCTATCCCCGCAGCGCCCACCATCGCGGCGAGCACCATGTCGCCTCGCTGCGCATGAGTCTCGATCATCTGCTGCGCGGCATCGGGGCCGTAGAGCAGGGTGGTGCCCGTCGGCAGTTCGCGGCGAAGGTCTGCGGCCGCATCAGGGTCCGCCACCGCAACGATGGGGACATGCAGCGCGTGGGCCTGCTGAGCGAGGCGTCCGCCGTTGCGGCCAGCTGCGAGTCCCGCCACGCGGTACCGCGGTGACGCAGACGCATCCGTGTGCGCGATCACGTCGATGGCGCTCTCGCCGATGGAGCCTGTGGACCCAAGGATCCACAGGCGCCGCTCATCACTGGCAGACGGCTGCGTCATCACTCAGGCCGGCCCTTGACCTTCGAGCGCTCGGCGGGGGACAGCTTGCGCAGCACCGCCGAGTAGAGGGACCTGCGTCGCGGCTTCGCCGCGGGTGCGGGCTCTGCGGGTGCTGCTGCGTCGGCGGGCGCCGCGGACGGCTCGCTCGCCCGCTGTGGCGAGGCGGATTCCGAATCCGCATTGTCCGATGGCGAGCCCTCTGCCCCCGCGTCCGGCGCGCCGGATCCGGAGTCCTCGGCAGCCGTCTGGTTGTCGCCGTCGCGTGCAGCCGGCGCGCTGTCGTTTCCATCGGCGTCCCGGCGTCCGCGCCTGTTGCGACCGCCTCGGCGGTTCTTTCGGCGGCCACGCCCATCGCGATCGCTTCGCCGACCGTCGCCGGGCTCAGACCGAGCACTGCCTTCAGATGCATCGTCTGCGGTAGCGGTCTCGTCTTCATCGGTGACCGCACCTGCTGGGGCGTCCGATGCATCCGCATCCTCCCCCATCTCCTCATCCGAGTCCTGATCTGGGTGCTGCGACGGATGCCGCTGCGCAACGATCGCAATGAGCTCGGGCGGAAGCATGAAGGTTCCCGGCAGCAGCAGCGCGGCCAGCTCCGGGTCGATGGCACCACGAAGGTCCTCGATGAGCGCGTCAGGTGTCATGCCGACAGCCGCCGCCACAGCAGTCGTCTCGTATGCGGACTGCTCCGCGGCCATCGCCGAGATGTCCGACGGCATGCGGCGCCCACGACCGCGCCGGCGCCGCTTTCGCTTGCTGCCACGGTCCTCACGGTCGCCGCGAGCGCTGCGGTCGGCAGCCTGATCGCGTGCGGCGGGAGTCTCCGCGCCGCGCTCTGCAGCCGGCTCCTCGCGCTGGCCTCGGCGGCGCTTGCGGCCCCGGCGCGAGCCGCGCTCCTCGTCGTCGCTGCGGTCCTCCTCGCGCTCGCGGGCAGCCCGTTCCGCGCGGCGGTCGCTCGCGGCGGCGAGCTCCTCGCGGAGCGGGCGCTCGCTCGCGTCGATGTCCGGAAGGTCGTCGAACCCGCCCGACAGCGCGATCGAAGTTGCGTCGGCAGGCTGCGCCTTCCGGCGGCGGCGGCGCTTGCGCACGGCGATGTCCTCCGGGGAGAGGTCCTGCTCGGCCTCCGGCGGGAGCTCCACGGGCAGCCGGCTCGCGGGCGGCGGCTCGAATGTGGGCATGCGCGAGATGTCGATGTCTGCGTTGCGCTCGTCGTACGCGTACAGGTCAACGCGGTCTGGTGCGAAGGCCTCGCTGATGCGCACATCGACGCGCTTGCCCGTGCGCTCCTCGAGCTCGTGCAGCAGCCGGCGCTTCCCGGACAGCATCTCGGTGGCCACCTTCGTCGAGCACACGACCTCCACACGCCGCACGCGGTCAAAGGTGAAGAGCAGCGTCGCACGGCGGATCACGTCGGCGGCCACCGCATCGGGCATGCGGATCTCGCCGCTTCCGCTGCAGTGCGTGCAGTCGCTGAAGTGCGTCTTGCGCAGGCTCGGGCGCATGCGCTGGCGCGTCATCTCCATCATGCCGAAGTCGCCGATGGGGAGGAACGTGGTCTTCGCGCGGTCGCGGCGCAGCGCATCGGCCATGCGCTGCTCGATGTCGCGGCGGTGCTTGGGCGACCGCATGTCGATGAGGTCGAGGATGATGAGTCCACCGAGGTCGCGCAGGCGCAGCTGGCGCGCGATCTCGTCCACCGCCTCGCAGTTGGTCTGGTAGGCGTTGGTCTCGGAGTCCCTGGCGCTTCGGCTGCGGCCGCTGTTGACGTCGATGGCCACGAGCGCCTCGGCCTGGTCGAACACGAGCGCGCCGCCCGACTTGAGCGGCACCTGACGCGCGTGGATCTCCTCGATCTGACGCTCCACGTCGTAGGCGTAGAAGAGCGGGACGGCGCGGTCCCAGTAGTGCACCTTCGTCGCCGCGCGCGGCGCGACAATCTCGAGGAAGAGCTTCGCGCGCTCGAAGGCGCCCGGGCTGTCCACGATGATCGCATCGATGGAGCTGTCCGCGTAGTCGCGCAGCGTGCGCACCATCAGGTCGCTCTCGGTGTAGAGCGCGCACGGGCCGCCTGTGCGGTCGCTGCGGCGGTTCATGGCGTTCCAGAGCCGGGTGAGGTACGAGGCATCGCGCTGCAGCTCGCTGCGGGTCGCGTCAAAGCCGGCGGTGCGCAGGATGAAGCCGCATCCCGCCGGAAGCTCGAGCGAGTCGAGGATGGCGCGCATCTCGCGGCGCTGGTCCTCGTCATCGAGCTTGCGGCTCACGCCCACGCGGTCCATGTCAGGCATCATCACGAGGAGGCGTCCGGGCACACTGAGGTAGCTCGACACCGTCGGGCCCTTCGTGCCAATGCCCTCCTTGATCACCTGCACGACGATCTCCTGTCCGCGGCGCAGCGCCTCCTGGATCGCCGGGCGCTCGCGGCGCGGGATCTTGCGGCCCACGCGCTCGGTGCGCTCCTTGCCCGGGAAGTACTTGGGATGGAGGTCGCTGACGTGGAGGAACCCGTTGTTGCCGGTGCCGAAGTCGACGAATGCCGCTTGGATGGCGGGCTCGACGTTCGCCACGCGCGCCTTGTAGATGTTGCCCACGTTGGTGGCGGTGGTCTCGCGCTCCGCGAAGTAGGTGTCGAGCCGGCCGTGCTCGTCGACGATCGCGATGCGGCACTCCTCGCCGGGCACGTCGTTCACGAGCATCACCAGCTTGCGCCGCGTGGTCGGCTTGGCGCCCCGAGTGGCGGGGTCGATGGTGGCGCCGCGGGATCGGCGGCCGCGCGCGGCCTTGCGCGCGCCACGCGACTCCGCGTCTGCGCCGGCGTGCTCCTCCTCGTGCTCCTCCTCATCCTCCTCGGTCTCCGCATCGGGCTCGGCTGCCGCCGAATCCGCATCCTCGCTCCCCGAGGGCGCGCTGGTCTCGTCGGACATCGCCATGTCTTCGTCGGCCCACGCTTCGACGTCAAGCTCTGCAGGCGGCTCGCGCTCAGGCAGCGTGTCAGGGTCGAACGAGGGATCCGCAGGCAGGGGCTCGCGCACGCCCTCGAGCGTGATGCCGCGCGCCTCGTCGGGGTCGAAGGCCTCCCGGGGCTCGTCGATGCCGCCGAGCACGGGTTCGAGGTCGGGGGGAAGCGCGCCGTCCGCGCCCCACGAGTCGCCGTCTTCGTGTGATGCGGCTGCATCGCCATTGCTGCCGTCATGGCCGTCGCCATCCGCGTGGGTGAAGCCCTGGCCACCGCCGTGGCGCTCGTCGTCCCCGTGTCCGTCCTTCTGTCCGCCCGTCAGTGAGTTGTCTGTGTTGTCCGACACGTGCATGATCCTGCCGCAGTTGCGCGGCGGGCATGACGGATCGAGTGACGCAAGGAAGCGCACCCGCCCGGACCCGTCGGGTCCGGACTGGCGGGGTTCGGGAACGATCGTTCCCGGCACAACCTATGTCCGAATTGGTGCATCAGCAGTTGATCCGTCCGCGCATCGAGAAGGCCGCGTGATCCGGACGGGGCGGTGTCGCCTCGCCATCCGGATGGTGCGCTCGTCGTCGTGCGCCTGTTCCTGAAAAAGTCCTCTGGTCGATCAGTCGGCACCCGCGTTGACGAGCGCCTCTGGGTCGATTCTCCGAAGTTCGTCGCGCAGGTACGAAAGCACCTGCCTGTCCGAATCGAACGAGCCCACCTTCCGGGCGAGCGTTTCGCAACGTTCGATATCGAGCGCCCGGACCACCCGCTTGACGACGGGAATCTGGACCGGACTCATGGAGAGGCTACGCAACCCGAACCCGATCAGCAAGGGCGTGAACAGGGGATTGCCGGCCACCTCGCCGCACAGGCTCGCCCCAATGCCCGCGTGGCGCGCCGCACGCACGACATTCTTGACCAGTGTGAGCACGGCAGGGTTTGCGGCGCTGTAGAGCGAGGCCACCTGCTCGTTGCCGCGGTCGACTGCCAGCGTGTACTGGATGAGGTCATTGGTGCCGATCGACACGAACGACACTTCGTTGGCGAAGACGCGCGTCATCAGCGCGGCCGCAGGGGTCTCGACCATGATGCCGGTGGCCAGCGAGGGGTCGAAGGCGATCCCGTCATCCTCGAGCTCCTCGCGGAGGTCGTTGATGATCATGTGCGTCTGGCGAAGCTCCATCACGCTCGACACGAGCGGGAACATCACCTTGATGGGACCGAGCGCGCTCGCGCGCAGGATCGCGCGCAGCTGCGTCTTGAAGAGTTGCGGGTGGCGCAGGCAGTAGCGGATGCTGCGCAGGCCGAGGAACGGGTTGCGCTCCGGGTCCGCGAGGTGATCCTGCGTGAACTTGTCGGCGCCGAGGTCGAGCGTGCGGATGACGAGCGGCGCGCCGCGCGAGAGCTCGAGCGCGCGGCGGTACGCGTCGAAGTGGTCCTCCTCGGTGGGCGTCGTGGCGCTTGTGAGATGGAGGAACTCGGTCCGGTAGAGACCGGTGCCCGAGCCGCCGTTGGTGAACACCGCCTCGATCTCGTCGGGGAACTCGATGTTGCCGAGCAGGTCGATCTTCACCCCGTCGAGTGTGACGGAGGGCTCCTTCGCAATGTCACGCAGCGCTCGCCGGCGCTGCTCGCCCTGCGCTGCCGCTGCGCGGTAGCGCTCGACGACCGATGCGTCGGGCCGAACGATGACGACGCCCGCATCGCCGTCGACGATCACCTGGTCGCCGTCCTCGACGTCGGTGGAGACGTGCATGCACCCGACGACGGCGGGCATGCCCAGAGCGCGCGCAAGGATCGACGTATGCCCGGTGAGTCCACCGGCGTCCGTGGCAAACGCGACCGCATGCGCGCGGTGCAGGTCGGCGGCCTGGCTCGGCGTGAGCTCGTGCCCGATGACGACGACGGGGCCCGAAGCGCGCGAGATCCTGCCGATGGCGCCGCCGGTCAGGCGCGCGAGCACGCGGTTCTCGAGGTCGACCACGTCGGAGGCCTTCTGCACGAACATCTCGCTGCCCGTGGCGCGAAGGCGGTCGGCAAACTTGCGGAAGTTCTCGCTGACGGCGTACTCGGCAGCCACGCGCTCGCGCTCGATGTCATCGTGGATCGGCTGCACGAGCGTGCGGTCCGTGAGCAGCCCCATGTGGAAGTCGAAGATCGCGGCAGCCTGCTCGCCGGCGCGCGCTGCGGTGCGGGTGCGGAGGTCCTGAAGTTCCCTGGCGGATGCGGCAAGCGCATCGTCGACGCGACGGATCTCTGCCGCAACCTCGTCCGGCTCCACGGTGCGGAACGCGATATGGCCATCGGCCTCAGCGAGGCGCACGGCGGTGCCGATCGCGATCCCCGGACTTACGGCAATGCCCTTGATGGTCTCCATGAGCGGCTCCTCGAGGCAGCAGGTGCGTCAGCCGGAGACATCCGGTGACCGGACCTGCGGTCAAGTGTCGAGCCTGCGAGTCTAATGCTCGAGGTGCGCGGCGCAAGGACGCGCGTCAGGCATTCGCAAAAAGGATGCGGGCCCCCGGCGTTCGGGGGCCCGCGGCGAATGTCTCGCGATTGCGGGGCCGGGACTCAGTTCCCGTCCTTCACCTCGTACTCGGCGTCGATCACATCATCGGGCTTGCCGCCTGACTTCGACCCCGCCGCGCCCTGCGCTCCGGCCTGTCCCGCAGGATCCTTGCTGGACTCGTACGCGATCTTGCCCAGCTCGAGTGCGGCCTCGGAGAGCGCCTTGACCGCCGCGTCGATGGCCTTCTTGTCGTCGCCCTTGATGGCCGACTCCACATTGGACATCGCGCTCTCGAGCTTTCCGCGCAGCTCCGCGGAGACCTTTGCGCCATGCTCCTCCATCGACTTGCGCGTCTGGTAGACGAGCTGCTCCGCCTGGTTGCGGACGTCGACGAGCTCGCGTCGCGCCTTGTCGGCGTCGGCGTTGGCCTCGGCTTCCTTGCGCATGCGGTCGACCTCGTCCTTGGACAGGCCGCTCGAGCCGGTGATCTTGATCTCCTGCTTCTTGCCCGAGGCCTTGTCGGTAGCGCTCACGTTGAGGATTCCGTTGGCGTCGATCGAGAACTCGACCTCCACCTGCGGCACGCCTCGTGGCGCGGGCGGGATGCCCGTGAGGTCGAAGCGGCCGAGCGAGCGGTTGTCTGTCGCGAACTCGCGCTCGCCCTGCAGCACATGGATCGTCACGGACGTCTGGTTGTCGGCCGCCGTCGAGAAGATCTCCTTCTTCGAGCAGGGGATCGTGGTGTTCTTCTCGATCAGGCGAGTCATCACGCCGCCGAGCGTCTCCACGCCGAGCGAGAGCGGGGTGACGTCGAGCAGCAGGATGTCCTTGACGTCGCCCATGAGGACGCCGCCCTGGATCGCTGCGCCAATGGCCACGACCTCGTCCGGGTTGATGCTGCGGTCGAGCTCCTTCGTCTGGAAGATCTCCTTGGCGATCTCCTGGACCTTCGGGATGCGGATCGACCCGCCGACCATCACGACCTCCTGG
>JBIKNS010000044.1:0-14222 GCA_044358545.1 Phycisphaerales bacterium
GTTGCGGCGGGATGCGATGAGGAGCGCATCTGCGGTCTCAATCGCAGCTTCGTACTGACCTGCATCTAGCTGCTGCTGCAGCAGCGCCAGTAATGCGTCGCGCGGGGGCACTCGCTCACTCTACTGCCGACATGCTCGCCCGGCGTACGAGCCCAGCGAGAGCACGATGGAGCTGACCGGGGCAAGTTCAAGCGCTTCGCAACGAAAAGAGGGCAGCCCCGCGTGGGGCTGCCCTCATGGTTCCAAACTCGGTTGCGTCGTTCGGTCGACTGCGGTCAGGCGCCGCGACGGCGTCGACCAGCAAGGCCCGCAAGCCCCAGCAGCGCGAGCGCGCCAGGCGCAGGAACGGCGTTCACGCCGATGAGGGTGATCGACCCGGTCCATGTTCCGGAAGATCCCGATGCACCGTAGCCGTTTCCGAGCCAGATGGTGAGACCTGGGATCGAGCCGTCGAACGCGATTGGGTTCACCGACTTCGTGTCCACTACCGTTGTACCGGGGGCTGACGAACCGCCACTGGCCCAGGAGAGGCGCTGGAGCGCCGAGAGGTTGTTGAAGCCGCCAACCTGAAGCAGACCACCGGTGCCCAGCGGCAACGGATCGACATAAATGGTCAGGTCGTCGGCGTAGGCGAAGCCACCCGAGGCGTTGAGTGTTGCATTGACCGACACACCGGTAAGGGTGCCAGTGAAGCCGCCAAACACTGAGTTCAGATCAGAAAAATTGAACCCGGTCCAAGTCTGGTTCGTGAACGTGAACGTGACATCCGCAGATGCAGCAGAGGCCAGACCAAGGGCTGCTGCTCCGGACGCGATGAAAGTTGCCTTCATGACCAAGGATCTCCGCAAAGGGTTGGGACCACTCCATCGCTGGCGCACGAACGCTTCGTGAACGCCATCGATGAGCCCTTCGCCCAAAATCCTCTCTGAGACAGAGTGCCGCGGTTCCTCGCACGCGCAAACCGTGAGCCACAAATCCTTGGAAAATCAAGGCGGTCGCCTTCATTGCCAAGTCCTATAACCCATCCGTCTTGGGTGCTAGACGTCGCCCCGTGATCCGTCTCACGCCGTCTCGACTCCCCGCGAGGGGTCAGAACCGAACCGAGCCGAAGATTCCGAGGATGAGACCGGAATCCCCGGTCTGGGATGCCGTGGTGGTACCCGAGGGATCGATGGTCTTGAGCTGGTTGAATGCGGTCACGCCGACTAGGCCATCGATTCGGAACTGCTCGGCGATGCGGACGGTCACTCGACCATAGAAGGCTGCTCCGCGATCTTGTCCGACGCCGCCCTCGTCGAGCCGGAAACGCCTCGTTTCCCATCCACCACCTACCGCGAACTCAAGTGCCTCCTGGGTGTCGTATACGAGTTCCAGTGCCGCGAAGGGGTTCGCCTCGGGCACACGCAAGTTTGTGACGCGCCAGTTCTGGTCAATGCGCCAGTCGACGAGCGGGATCGGGATGATCAGCGCGTCGCCCTCGAGCTGCGTGATTCCAAGCACCCCGAGCCCCAAGGTGAGCTCCGGGCTGAACGAGTAGCGGATCGCGCCGAGCCCACCCCACTGGGCCGCGTCGCCCCAGTCGGCTCCATCTTCGGCAGCGAACTGGATGATCGGGGCCACCGAGACCGTGAGGTCCCGATCAAGCTGGATGTCGATGCGCGGCGCGATGCCGATCTCGTTGATGCGCTCCCACGGGAATGCGGAGTTCGCAGCGCCGCCGAAGGAATAGTCACCGAACTCGTATGCGATTGAGGGCGAGAACGCGACTTGCTCGGTCACCGCAAAGCTGCCCGAAACACTTGCATACGCGCGCGACACGGAGAAGTCGCCTCCGCCCGCCACGCCGGCATCGAACTGCCGGATGAACCCGCCGCCGACGCGAAGTGTCGCATCAGGTCTGCTCATTGCCTGATCCGTGGCTGGCGAGGCATATGACTGGCCGATTCGCTCGGCCTCGGTGGAGGGTCCCTCGCCCACGTTTTGCGCTAAGGCGTGCGATGCGAATGCAAGCGCTGCGCTAGCGCAGGCAATGGTCGGGGGCAGTGTCATGCTCATGGCAGGCGAAGGGTAGCCCGCAAAGCGCAGCGGGCGCACGGTGCCTCCCTCGGCACCGCGCGCCCGCGCGAATCAATCAGTGCTGACGAAACTCAGGCCGTCAGGCGGTTGCGGCGTTCTTCTTCGAGAAGACCCACACGATCACGAACAGCGCGATGAGGCCAACCACTCCGTTGCTTCCGAGGGAGTTGATGAAGCCCATCAGGTTCTCGGTGACGCCGGAGAAGAACGGCACCTTCGGACCAAAGATGATCTGCGCCACCACACCCACGGCGATGAACAGCATCGCCACGTCGACGAACTCGCGAACCCAGCCCTTGACAGTCTTCATTGCGTCCATGCTCATGTCTCCTAGAAGGCCTGATGCGCCGGTCCATGCGCCCGCCACGATGACGGAGCCACCGCGAATCAGGCTGACCCCGATAATGTCGGTTCATGTTCGGTGCAGCCTCCAGATTTGGGGTCACTGCCGGGGGGCACCATGGGTGCACCCCTCGGCGGGGCTGGGAGCACGCCGCTCCGCGCGGCCGAGACCGCCACACTGCGAGTGCCCTGCGGCCGACGGGCCGTTTCAGTCCCCGATGTCCTCGGCCCAGAGGTCCGGCTTCTCGCGCTTCATGCGCTCCATGAGCGCGATGCAGCGCGGGTCGTCCAGCACCCGCAGTTCCGCACCGTGGCTGCGCATCCACTCCTCGGCGCCCTGGAAGGTCCTGTTCTCGCCGATCAGCACGCGAGGGAACCGCAGCAGTGATGCGGTTCCCGAGCACATCGAACACGGCGACAGCGTCGAGACCAGCGTGAGCCTCGACCAGTCACGCCTTCGGCCCGCATTGCGGATGCAGCTCATCTCGCCGTGAGCAGTGGGGTCTCCACTCTGCACACGCATGTTGTGCCCCCGCGCGACCACCGTGCCGCTCTCGTCTACGAGCACACTGCCGATCGGGATCCCGCCCTCTCTCCAGCTCTTCTCGGCCTGCTCTATCGCGGCGTCCATCCACGCTCGCAGGATCGGTTCAGGCGTGTCGCGAAGGGTGGTGCAGCTCGGCATGCGCGAAGGCTAGCGGGCGGCGATCCAGCGAATGGCCGCGATCGCTGCGCGCACGCTCCACGCGAGCGGAAGCGGCTGCCCTCCGAGGTTGCCCCGTGCACGGGCCTGGGCCGGGGTCTGCGGCAGGTGGATGAAGACGGCGGTGTACGCGCCGCGTGCGCGGTGCAGGCAGTCGAACAGCACCTCGTTACAGAGGAACCGTCCAGCGTCGTCGGACATGCGGACAGCAACGCCGTGTGCACGAACCGCAGAGCGCATCGCGCGAAGCATGCCCTGATGCGATGCCGTGGAGCGGAGCGAAGATGGCGCAGCCCGGATGACGGGAGCCGATGCGATGCGCGCACCGTCATTGTCCGCGATGCGGTAGCTGCGTTCGTTGAACGCCATGCGCTCGATGCATATCGCGGCGCGCGACGCTGCCTCGCCGAAGCAGACCACTGCATCGGGTTTCGCTCGCGCGATGGCTTTGCGCACTGCGTGACGGGCCGAGCCCGGGCGGGTGCCTCCGACGACCGGCAGGATTAGGCCTTCCAGCGAAAGTCCACGCGCCAGTGGACGGCGCCGATGCGCCGCAGTCACGCGGCTCACGACGTCGGCGCTTGGATTGGTGTCGCTGCCGCCAAATGCCTCAAACCCGGAGATGAGAATCCGCACGCGCCAAGAGGCTACGCGCGTCGCTGAGCAGCGCGGGTACGCGTGGGAGGCATTCGTGCGGGCAAGCGCGGCGCGCGTCCCTTCCGTACCGATTCATCGCAAAGGCAAACGGGCGGGTGACCTGTCTGGTCACCCGCCCGAGAGAGTTCAACGTTCCTGGGTCTCGCTGTGCGGGCAAGACCCGCATCGGGATACCCGCTCAGATCAGCGCCGTCGGCGTCGGCTGCCAAGAATGCCCGCCGCCCCGACCAGCGCAAGCGCGCCCGGAGCTGGGATCACGGTCACAGCCTCACCTTCGTTCCCGTAGGTGACGAAAAGCAGCGAGCGGGTAGCCGGTGTAGCTCCGACCTGAATCGCGCCGAAACCGTAGTTGACGGCGTTCGTCGTGTTGTTGTGGAACCGGAAGCCGAAGTAGTTGATTGCATTGAGCTGCCAGCCGTTCAGTCCGGTCGTGCCCGAGAACAGGCTGGAGGTGCTGTTCGCAAAGGTGCTCGCCGCGCTGATCACCGTGCCACCAGCGAGGCTGCTCGGACCGCCAGAGCCCTGGGTCCGGACGTAGGTGGTCGCCGGATTCGGCGCACTGGCCGAAGCGAAGAAGTTCAGGTTGGTGGCGCCGTACATGTTGATGTCCCATCCGGACAGTCCGCTTCCGGCGGTGGAAATGACTTGCTGCGTATCAATCTTGACGTACAGCCCGTCGAAGTTCGCCGGGATGGCCTGATTGATGTTCCACGTGATCACGACGGCTTGGGCGGCGCTGGCCGCTGCGGCCACCGCCACAGAGGCTGCAAGGTGAGTTTCGAGACGACGAAGTGTCTTGGTTCCGGACATGGGCAGACTCCCACGATGTTGGGGGTTAGGGAAGGGTCAAACTCTCGGCGTCGGGGATAGGGAAAAGGGAACCCGAAGCCAAGCGGGACTATGCCGCAGATTCATGCCCGAGGAAGAAAACCTCGACAAAATCCGCACAATTTCGCAACGCCCCAATAACAAAGCTGGCTCTTCCACTCCACAGCGCGGCCAAAGGCGCATTGGTGGTCACCCGCCAGAAACGACATGGGCCGCCCGGGGTGAACCGGGCGGCCCTGAATCGGGGTGACAGGATTTGAACCTGCGGCCTCTTGGTCCCGAACCAAGCGCTCTACCAAGCTGAGCTACACCCCGTGGCGAGCTCCTGCGCATGCGCAGACCGGTGAGTGTAGCGGGAAGTCTGATTCTGGGGATCGGTCCAGACGATGACGCGATTCGCCGCGATTTCTCGAGGGTGTTGGGTACCCGCCAGTACCATCCATCTCACCACGCGCGCGAATGCGATGCGCACGCCGGAGGACCTCAAGAGTGACCGCAGAAGCGCCAGTTGCCGATCCAACCCGGACGCCGCCCAAGACGCTTCGGCCGTGGAAGGTGATCGTTCACAATGACGATGTGAACACGTACGCACACGTGATTCGCACCTTCATCGAGGTTGTTCGAATGGATTCCGAGGACGCGCTCCTCAAGACCATTGAGGTCGACAAGCAGGGGCTTTCAGTGGTCGCGATGGCGCACCGCGAGCGGGCCGAGCTGCTCCAGGAACAGCTCCAGTCGCGCGCGCTCACCGTCACGATCGAGCCGGATTGAACGCCTGATCGGCCTCGATAGCGGGCGATCAGCGCCAGTAGGCCCGTGCATCCTTGACCGATCTGCCATCGCGACATACGGTGTCTCTGACTTGGTCCTCTCGTTGACGTCAGCTTTGGCAGGAGCATTGATTCTGGCACAGGTCGTGCTCGGAGCGTGGCGCGGTCAGGTCGTCTCGATCGCGCACCATGGCTGCGAGACAGCCTGCCATCATGCGGACCTGCACCACCACGATCATGACGATGGGCATCACGGGGTGCACTCGCACGACGACGCGCCGATGCACCTTCACATGCCCGACCACGACGTGCGGCTGGCAGTGATGGGCGCGTTGATCGCTCCTCTGGCCCCGTGCGAAGTGCATTGTGCGTTGCCGGATTGCTCGGATGTGCCGCAGTCCCTTGGGGTGAAGGGGGGAAGCCGCTCGCGCGGCCTCTCGGATGATGTGGCGATTCCAGGATCCCCGCTCGAGGCGCTGAACGTCATCCGCCTACTGGTGTGACTCCGTGAACGTTAGTGGCACGCGCTTGGTGCGCGTGTCGTCGATGGTCGCGCAGCATGTGCTGCGCATCTCACGGAGAGCCGGTATGCGAGTCAGAAAGTCCCGATGTTCCAAGTGGGTGACGGGTCAGTGCAGCATGGGGGCTGCGGCGGCCTGGCTGTGCCTTGCAGCGGGTTGCGCCACGTACGAGCCTGCGCCGGTCAACCTTTCCGCGCATCAGGTCGAGTTCCTCGATCGAACGCCGGAGTCTGCGTTCGAGGCACGAGGTGGCGCAGCGCGCCCGATCGGTGGCGACGGATCTGCGTCGGCGGCCCCAGGTGCGATCGGCGCGCCGGATGCGCGTGCGGCTGCCCCCGGGGGGCCTCCCGTGCCCGACGCCCCCGACACGATCGCGCTTGACGCCTCAGACGGGCTCACGCTCGAGGAGTCGGAGCTCGTGGCGCTGGTGTTCAACGCAGAACTCCGCCGGGCCAGGGAGCAGGCGGGCGTCGCGCGAGCCGGAGCCGAGAACGCCGGACTCTGGGATGACCCGCGGATTGCGCTGCAGTTCACGCGGATCCTGGAGTCGGTGTCGGACCCCAACGAGCTCTTCGGCAGCTTCAGCATGACGCTCCCGATCTCGGGCCGGCTCGAGATCGAGAAGAAGCGGCTCGGGCTTGCGCACGCGGCTGCGCTCGCGCGGGTGGCGCAGATGGAGTGGCAGGTCCGCATGGATGTGCGGCGCGAGTGGGCGCGGCTGGCGGCGCTCAACGCGCAGCGCGAGTCGATGCGCGAGTTCGCGTCGCTGCTCGCAGGCGTGGTCGATGTGGTCGAGGCGATGGCGCGCGACGGCGAGATTGCCGCGATCGAGGCGCGCCTCTTCGCGCTGGAGAGGTTGAGCGCCAACGTCGAGCTGCACCGGCTTGATGCGATGTGCCGCGAGTCCGAGCTGGCGATCCTGCACCTGCTTGGGCTTCCGCCGCGCACCGCCGCCGCGCTGCTTGCCCAGAGGGTCAGCGCTCCGGTGGATGAGGTCTCGCTGGACGACTCCGCGCTTCAGCAGCGCGTACTGCGCGGACCGGCACTTCTGGTGGCGATGGCGGAGTACGAGGTCGCCGAGAGCACGCTCGAGGAGCAGGTGCGCATCCAGTATCCCGACCTGCAGGTCGGCCCTGGCTACGGCACTCAGAACACCGACCGGCAGGCGCTTTTTGGCATCAGCGTGCCGCTGCCGATCCTCAACGGCAACCGCCGGGGCATCGCGGAGTCGCACGCGGCACGAGAGGTGGCGCGCGCCTCGGTCGAGCTCGCGCTCGAGTCCGCGATCGCGGCCGTGGCGCTGCGGCAGTCCCAGTGGAGCGCCGCACGCCGGCAGCGCGAGATCATCCAGGGCGAGCTGGTTCCGCTCGTCGAGCTGCAGTACGCACAGGCGCGCGAGGTCGCGCGCCTTGGCGAGGTCAACACGCTCGCGCTCATGGAGGGTCTCAAGCGCCGCCATGAGGCGCGTATGCGTCTGATCGACTCGGTGCGCGACGAGGCAATCGCCGCCATCGACGTAGAGGAGATCGTCGGTCCGCGTGAGGAGCCGGTGACGGGAGATTCAAAATGACAAGCTATCGATCACGACTTCGCCTGGCGCTCGCAGCGCTTGCGCCGGCCATCGCGCTCGGCGCGTGCGACCGTGCCCCGGAGTACCAAGACGACCACGCGCACGTGGAGGACCATGCTCCCGTACCGACGAACCGCGTCGATATCCCGGATGCGGTCCGCCGCAACCTGGGCATCACGTTCGCGCGTGTGGAGCCACGCAATGTCGAGCGTGTGCTGCGGGTGCCTGGCCGCTTCGAGCTGCTGCCGACGGCGCGCCGCGAGTACCGCGCGCCGCTTGATGGCACAGTCGAGCTGCTTGTGCAGCCCCAGCAGTCGGTGGATGAGGGGACTCCCCTGTACCGGCTCAGGTCCGCGGAGTGGCAGCGCCTGGTGCAGGACGCGGCGGCCGTGCGCGCACGCGTCGAGTCGATGGTGCCCATGAAGGCGGCGCTCGATGCGCAGGAGCTCAGCCAGCGCGAGCGGCTGAAGGTGTGGCAGGAGCGCCTGTCGCAGCTCGAGCGGATCCGCGACGCGGGCGGCGGGAGCGCCGCTCAGTTTGCGGAGGCGCGCACGCAGTTCAGTGCCGCGCAGGCGGAGCTTGCCGCAGTCTCCGTGCGCATGGCCGAGCTCGAGTCGGCGCACAGGGTCGCGGAGGCGGATCTCGCCGCACGCGATGCGCAGGTGAAGATGATCCGCGACGCGGCGGGGTGCGCCGCCGCGGGGGACCCCGCCCCGGCGGAGCTCGTCGTCTGCGCGAGCGTGCCTGGCCGCGTTGAGCTGGTGGCCGTGACACAGGGCGGGCGTGTCGATGAGTCGGCGATGGTCGCGGCCACGGTGGATCCTGACGGCGTGTGGTTCCGCGCGCGCGCGCTGCAGTCGGACCTCGGTCGCCTCGCCGACGGCATGCGCGCCGCGGTGGCTCCGCCATCGGGCGGTTCGCTCGAGTCGCAGCCCCCGATCGCGGGTTCGCTGAGGGTCGGTGCGACGGCTGACGCCGATGGCCGCACGATTGACCTGTACCTCATGCCCGTAGGCGGCGCAGGCTGGGCGCGCTCCGGGGTCGCTGCGGCGCTTGAGGTCACGCTCGAGGACGCCCCGGAGGAACTCGCGATCCCGCTCTCGGCCGTCGTGCGCGACGGCGCGAAGCCCGTGATCTTCCGCCGCGATCCTGCGAACCCTGACCGCGCGATCAGGCTCGATGCCGACCTTGGACCTTCGGATGGCCGCTGGATCGCGGTGCTCAGCGGCGTGCGCGAGGGCGACGAGGTGGTGGTCGCGGGCGCGTACCAGCTCATGCTCTCGATGAGCGGGTCCAGCCCCAAGGGCGGCCATTTCCACGCGGACGGCACCTTCCACGCGGATGACCACTGATCATGCTCGCACGCCTCATCGCAGCGTCAGTTCGTCATCCCACGATGGTCGTCGTGGCCGCGGGGCTCATGCTGCTCTTCGCGGGCCTGCGCATCCGCGACATGCCGGTGGACGTGTTCCCCGAGCTGAATGCCCCGACGGTCGTGATCATGACCGAGGCGCCCGGGCTCGCCGCAGATGAGGTCGAGACGAATGTCACCTTCCCGATCGAATCGGCGATCAACGGGTTGCCGGGCACTCGGCGCGTCCGCTCTGCGAGCGCGACGAGCCTCTCGATGGTGTGGGCGGAGTTTGACTGGGACATGGACTTGTACCGGGCCCGACAGCTCGTCGCGGAGCGCATTGCCGCAGTCCGCGGGGAGCTGCCGCCGAACGTGCATGCCGAGATCATGCCGATCACGAGCATCACCGGCGAGGTGATGCTGTTTGCGCTGTCCTCGCCGGGTGGCGAGACGTCGCCGCTCGAGCTGCGCAGCTTCGCCGAGTTCGAGCTCAGGCAGAAGCTGCTCGCGGTGCCCGGCGTGGCGCAGGTCGTGTCGATCGGCGGCGAGCTCCCCGAGTACGAGATCGCGGTGCGGCAGGACCGGCTCGACCAGTTCGGGCTCTCGATCGGCGATGTGGTGCGCGCGGCCGGTGGCGCGCACAGCACCGCAAGCGCGGGATACCTGCCGAGCGTGGAGCACCAGGAGATCCCGGTCCGCCAGATGGCGCGCGTGCGTGGGGTAGACGATGTGTCATCGACGCTCGTCGAGCGGCGGGGCGGGCTCCCGATCAGGATCGGTGACGTCGCGGACGTGCGGCTCGGCCCGGCACCCAAGCGCGGCACCGGCAGCGACGACGGGATGCCCGCGGTCGTGGTCAGCGTGAAGAAGTCGCCGGGCACGAACACCTTCGAGCTCACGCGCAGGATCGATGCCGTGCTCGACCAGATGGAGGCCGCAATGCCCCCCGGTGTCGTGCTCAACCGCGAGCCGTTCCGTGCTGCACGTTTCATCGAGAGGTCCGTGCGCAATGTCGTGAAGGTGCTTGTCGAGGCGAGCGTGGTGGTTGCGGTGATCATCATCCTGTTCCTGATGAATGTGCGCGCCACGCTCATCACGCTCACGGCGCTGCCGCTCTCCCTTGCGGCGGCGCTGCTGATCCTGTGGGCACTTGGACTGTCGCTGAACGTGATGACGATGGGCGGGCTGGCTGTCGCCATCGGCGAGCTCGTCGATGACGCGATCATCGACGTGGAGAACGTGATGCGGAGGCTTCGCCAGGAGTGGGCGCGGCCTGCCGCTGAGCGCAAGCCCGCGGTCCGCGTCATCCTCGACGCAAGCAACGAGATCCGCTCGGCGATGGTGTTCGCCACAATCATCATCTGCATCGTGTTCGTCCCGCTGCTGTTTCTCGAGGGCGTCGAGGGCCGGTTCTTCCAGCCGCTGGGCATCGCCTACATCGTGTCGATCATGGCGTCGCTGCTGGTGGCGCTCACGGTGACCCCTGCGCTGTGCAGGCTCGTCTTCGGCACGCCCGGTGCGGCTCGCGCCGCGTCGGGATCGGATGGCCACGGCGGTGATGGTGCGCTGGCGAGATGGCTCAAGCGCAAGTACCAGCCGATCCTCGAGCGGTGCCTTGCGAGGCGCGGCCGGGTGCTCGCCGCATCAGGCGCGCTGGCCGTGCTCGCGATCGCGCTCGCGACGACGTTCGGCAGCTCGTTCCTGCCCTCGTTCCAGGAAGGCACGTTCAACGTCTTCCTGATGTGCCCTCCGGGCACTTCCCTTGCGGAGAGCGACCGTCTTGCGCGCGGTGTGGAGATGCAGTTCGCGCAGATTGAGGGCGTGCGGAGCGTCACCAGGCGCACCGGCCGCGCCGAGCGCGACGAGCACGCGGAGCCCGTCAGCAACTCCGAGATCGAGGTGGCGGTGGACGAGGGTGCGGACCAGGGCGCGGTGCGCGCCGAGATCGACCGGATCGTGGCCAACATCCCGTCGGTGACGACGATGGTGGGCCAGCCCATCGAGCACAGGCTCTCGCATGTGCTCTCAGGCACCCCGGCAGCGATCGCGATCAACGTGTTCGGCGAGGACCTCGACGGGCTGCGCACGGTCGCGAAGGAGATCGAGAGGGTGCTGAAAGCAACGCCGGGCACTCGCGACGTCGCGGCGAACCGCGAGATCATGGTGACCTCGCTCCCGATCCGCTACCGGCACGACGCGCTCGCATCCGCGGGGCTCACGCCTGCGGCAGCGGCCCAGCAGGTGCAGGAGGCGCTGCATGGTGTGCGCGTGGCGCAGGTGGCGCAGGGCGTGAGGCGCTACGACATCGTGGTGCGGCTCGCGGCGGACGAGCGCGAGCGGGTCGACCAGGTGATGGACCTCCGGCTGCACGGCGAGGGCGGCAGCCAGGTGAGGCTTCGCGAGGTCGCCGACATCGGTCCTGAGAGGACGAGCAACCTGATCTCGCGCGAGAACGCGCAGCGCAAGGCGATCATCTCGACCAACGTGGCCGATGGATATGACCTCGGCAGCCTCGCACGCGAGGTGCAGGCACGCGTGGACCCGATCGTGCGCAAGGCCGGATTCACGGTGCAGTACGGCGGGCAGTTCGAGGCACAGCAGAGCGCGAGCCGCTCGATCTGGATCATGGGCCTTGGCGTGGCCGTGGTCATGTTCCTCCTGCTGCAGTCGTCGATGGGCGGTGCGCGGCAGGCGATGCTCGTGATGCTGAACCTTCCGCTTGCGCTCATCGGCGGGATCGCCACGGTGTACGTGACGGAGGCGCCCTCGGTGCTCCAGAACACGCTCGCGCTCGTGGGCCTCGGCGGCAGTCGCTTCGTGCCACCCGTGATCTCGATCGCAAGCATGGTTGGGTTCGTGACCCTCTTCGGGATCGCGGTGCGCAACGGGATCCTGCTCGTGAACCACTTTCGCTACCTGCAGCATCACGAAGGGTGCTCGCTCCGCGAGGCCGTGGTGCGTGGCTCGGTCGAGCGGCTCATCCCGATCCTGATGACTGCGCTCACTGCGGCGCTCGGGCTCCTGCCGCTGGCGCTCGCGCGAGGCCAGCCCGGCAGCGAGTTGCTTGCGCCGCTGGCGGCCGTCGTGCTCGGCGGCCTGCTGTCGTCGACGCTGCTGAACCTTGTCGTGATTCCCGCGGGCTACTCCCTGCTTCTTGGGAGTGGCCGCCACACTGTCCCCAACCCAGAGGAGAACATTCCATGCCCCACCCAACAGCCCAACTCGCACTCGTCGGCACCTGCCTGATGACGTGCCTCGCCGTCGCCGCATGCGGCGAGGGATCTGGCGGCTCATCCGGCGCAGCCACCGCCACCCAAGGCGGAGCCACCACCGCAACCGCGAAGGCACCGAAGGCTGACGCGCATGATCACGACCATGCGGACCATGACCATGCGCACGGCGACGGCCATGACCACAGCCACGATGATGGTCATGCGCACGCCCACGACGGCATGCACGCGCATGGCTCGGACCATGGGCACGGGCCCACGGTGGAGCTCGGCGAGCAGGCATCAGGCGCGCTGACCGTGAAGGCATCGCGCGACGGCGACGTGACTCCGGGCGGAGAGCTGCCCGTGGACATCTGGGTCACGGGCGGCAGTGCGCGCGTCAGCTCGGTGCGCTTCTGGGTGGGCATCGAGAGCGGCAAGGGTTCGGTGAAGGCCAAGGCTGCCCTTGAGACCGACAACTGGCACAATCATGCCGAGGTCCCTTCGCCGCTGCCGGATGGAAGCAAGCTGTGGGTCTCGATCGATCTCAGCGATGGCACGAAGTCACTGGTGTCGTTCGACCTCAAGCGGTGATGGCTGCAATCGTGTTGGGAGGTGCAGCGCCGTGCGTGCCGCCGTTGGGGTTGGCTACCACGGCCTGATCAGCCGCAGCAGTGCGGCGACCATGCCAATGGGGGCGGTCACGAGGTTGACCTTGCGCGTGCCGGTCGTCTCCTCGTGGCGTTCGCTGGCGATGTCCCCAACGCGCGCGCGCATGTCCGGCCGGCGCATCAGGAGAGGTGCCACGCTCGGGCGCGGCAGCCGCAGGACCGTGGCTCCATCGCGACCCGCGGTCACGTCCGCAGTGCGTGGCTGGCGAAGGACCAAGGCGATCTCGCCGAAGTAGCCGCCGGGCGGGATGCTCACGGTGCGACCGCCGGCCACGGCCACCTCGCAGGAGCCGCCCGCCACCACGTACATCGAGTCTGACGAGTCGCCCTTGCGCACGATGAGCTCGCCCGCGCGGTGCGACGACTCCTGCGCGTCGCGCGCCAGCTCGCGCCGTTCCGTGGCCGACACGCTTGAGTCGTTGAACAGCTCGCAGCGCGACAGCGCATCGAACGCCTGCACCATCCGCTGCTCGGCCTCGACCTCCACGGCGCGTTCCTGCTCCGCATCGGGCATGCGCACGGTGCGTGACGGCAGCGGTATGCGCAGTCCCGCGTCTCGCAGCGCGTACCACAGGCGTGTGCGCACGCGATCAAGGGCGTGGTCGCGGTCGCGGAAACTCGCCACCCAGAAGCGCATGTCGTACTCCATGGCGAACTCGCCGTAGCCCGACGACCACACCTCAGGCTCCGGGTCCTGGAGCACCAGTGGCTCTGCGCGCAGTACGCCAAGCGCCACGTCCTTGACGGTGGCGGGGGGCGAGTCGTACGCCATCCGGAACGGCACAGAGAGGCGCAGGCGCCGGAAGGGCATGTCTAGGTTGAGGAGGTTCCGCTGCAGGACCGCGTTGTTGGGAAGCACCAGCATCTCGCCGTCGCGCATGAGAATCCGCGTGGTCGACATCGTGCTGTCGTACACCGTGCCAACGGGCCCGTCGTGGCCGATCTGGACCATGTCGCCCTTGCGGATGACCTTCGTTGCCTGCAGGCTGTAGCCCGCGAACACGTTTCCCAGCGCAGACTGGAGCGCAAGTCCGATGATGAAGACCGATGCGCCACCCACGGAGAGCACAAGCGTGCGGATCGGCAGGTCCTCCGCGAAGTGCACCTGATAGACCGAGACGACGCCGAGCAGCATCAGGCCCAGCCACAGCACAGTGCGCTGCAGCATGAGCAAGGGCTCGGCACCAGTGCCCACCCGCCAGATGTCGATCGCACGCACCGTGATGCCCGCGATCACCGAGGCGATGGCCAGCTCCATCACCGAGCGCAGCACCGGGATCTGCACCACCGTGTCCGGCTCGCCTTCCTCGCCGGTCACAGTGATCGGGAACTCGAACTCGGTGCCGAGCCAACGGGTGAATCCCACAGCAGCGAGCACCAGCAGGGACCATCCGAGTCCTGCGCGCGGCCGGGCCTTGTCGCGGATGCTGGCGATGCCGATCACCGCCGCGAGCGACAGGCCGCCGACCGTGAGGTAGTCACTCGTCGCCAGCGGCTTGGCTGCGGAAGCGGCAGCCGAAA
>JBIKNS010000185.1:0-4437 GCA_044358545.1 Phycisphaerales bacterium
CCTTCTCCCCAATCACGAGCAGAACATCGACGAGACCCGCATCGTCCGGAGCATGGGTGCGCCTCGCGTGGAGGCCATCTCGCTGCCGTCACTTGTGGCGGAGATGCGCGAACTGGGCGTGCCTGCCCTCTCGCAGCCAGCCGAGCTCGCCCTAAAGGACAGCGTGGAGGCCTATACCGCCGCGCACGCGCAACTCACGCGTGCGCTTGCGATGGAGTGGTCCGGGCGGGATCCGGACGCGCCGCCGACTCCGCAAGCGTCAAATCCGCAGGAGCAGATCCAGCAGGCGATGGAGCGTGGTGCAGAGGAGATGAAGCGCGCGAGCGACACCGACTTCATCGAGCGCAGGTTCGCGGCGTGGGGACGCGCACCTGCGGCGTATGCGCAGCTCGAGACCGCGCTGCTCGATGGAGTGGCGCAGGCGACCGCAATCGGAGCCTCCGATGCGGATGCCGCCGGGTTCGCGGGCGCCATCGCGGCGCTTCGTGAGCGGCGCGCCCTCGCCGTGGAGCAAGGTCTCATGCAGGCGAGCGGGCGCCCATCGTCGCTCGACATGGGCGGCTATGCCGCGAGCCTCGACCTTCGAGGTCTGGCTGCATCCACGCCGCTCTCCTCCGTGGACAAGGCGGCTGCCGCAGGCACCCTTGCCGGATACCAGCCGGCGCTGGCGTCACTGCTCGCTCAGCGTCGCGAGGCCGCGGTCGACATCGAGCGCACGAACCAGCTCATGTCCGCCGTCGCGCTGAAGCAGTTCACGGATGTGGCGGGCAACACGCCAGCAACTGCTGATCCTGCGTCAATCGAGGCGGCACTCGGCCGTGCGCGCGCCCAGCATGAGGAGGCGATGGCTCGCGGCCAATCCGTCGGCAACAGGCTTGCGGAATGGCAGACCGCACGGTCCGACGCGCTGCTTGCGGCACTGACACCGGCCGGGCGATCGCGGGTCGCGGCCGCCCTCACGCGCGCGCGTCATCCGACGGTGGCGCGAGACTCGACGAGCGCCGATCCGCAGATTGCGCGCGCGATGTCGATGGTGGAGTCCGACGATGCGCTGCTGCAGGCCGTGATCAGCGTGGCGGGCGAGTACCAGGCTGCCTACGACGCCATCTTCGCGCGCCTTGTGGAGGCTGATGCGGCACGGCAGTCGGCTGTGGCGGATCTCACCGCCGCCAGCACGAAGTCGCCGCCGGACGAGGCCGCCGTGGAGGCCGCGCGGACGCGCAGGTCTGCGGCCACCCGCGAGGTCACGCGCCTGCGCACCGAGCGCAGCGAGCTCAACGCACGCACGCTTCGCGCGCTGCGTGCGGCGCTCGGGTCGAAGTTCGGCCAGGAGATCGCTGACTTGCCGCCGCGGCGCCCCGGACCGCGGGTGAGCGCTGCCGCGCCGGGTCCTGCAGCTGGCAACGCGCCCGGCGCATCTGCCGCGCCGACACCCGGATGAGCCCCACGCTCACGCGCGGGTGAACGCTGCAGGCACGGACCCGTGCGTGGCCACGATGCGCGAGCGGAAGCCGCCGCGACCCTTCCAGTCCGTGATGATCTGCATCCAGCGCGGTGACATGCGCTGCGCGAGCTGGTCGCGGATGGTGTTGGTGACGGCCTCGTAGAAGATCCCCTCGTTGCGGAACGACTGGAAGTAGAGCTTGAGGCTCTTGAGTTCCACGCACTGCGCACCGGGCTCGTAGCGCACCGTGATCGTGCCGAAGTCGGGGTGGCCGGTCTTAGGGCACAGGCTGGTGAACTCCTCGTGCACGTGCTCGATGACAAACGGCGTCTCGGAGGGCGACGGGAAGAACTCGAGGATGTTGGGGTCAGGCATGGGTCACAGTCCGTAGGTGGCGAGGAGCCGCAGGATGCGCGGCTGGTCGGGGTTGATCTCCATCGATGTGCGGAAGGCTTGGCGCGCCTCGTTTGCGGCGGTCACCTCGCGCCGCTCGGACAGCAGCCACGTGTTGAGCGCATTCACGCCGATGCCGTTCCAGCTTGGCCAGTGGCGGCGATCGGCCGCGACCGCCGCACGGTAGGCCTCGAGCGACGTGGCGTACTCCCCCGCACGGAACCGAGCCCATCCGACGCGCTCCCAGCTGTCCGCGCTCGCGTCGATGCGCACGAGCTCCTCGCACGCCTGCATCGCCTCCGCGTAGCGGCCGTCGGCCACGAGCGCATTGATGAGGTTGATCCACACCTGCGGGGTCGGCGGCATCAGGTCGATCGCCTGCCGGTACTGCCCCACCGCCTCGGGCGCACGTCCCGTGCGCTCGTAGGCCACGCCAAGGTTCACGCGCGCAGCGCCGTTTGTCGGGTCGAGCGACACGGCACGCTCCGCGAACCCTGTCGCGATGCGCGCCTCGCCGAGCGAGAGGTACGCGGTGGCCATGTTGAGGTTCGCGTCGGCGCTGTCAGGGTCCACCGACAGCGCACGCTGGTACGCGCGGATCGCGTCGACCGTGCGACCCTGCATCTGCAGCGACTTGCCGCGGCCGTGGTGCGCCCGGAAGCTGCGCGGATCGAGATCGGCGGCGCGCGCGTACGCGGGCTCCGCATCCGCGTAGCGCCCCTGCTTGTAGCGCACGTCGCCGACGCCGAGGTACGCCTCGGGCAGCAGCGGGTTCTGCTGAAGCACTTCGCGGAAGACGATCAGCGCCTCCTCGTAGGACCCCTGCTGCTGGAGGCTGTCCGCCTCCTCGAGCCGCACTCGTTCAGCCTCGGTGGGCGTGCGACCGCCGCCTGCGGTCGTGGTCGCCGCATCGCGCCCGTCGGTGCGCACAGGCTTCGTCCAGTCGCGGCATGCCGACGCGGCGAGCGTGCCCGCCACCAGCAGCGCCACCATCAGCAGGCGCGCCGCGGTGCGCGCCGCGCGCGCTCCCATGCTCCCCGCCGCGGTGCGGATGGCCTCAAGGGCCGCGACATTCGCGAGGTCCCACGGGGTGCCCTTGCACGAGCCTTCCTTGGGTGTCTCCAGGATCATCGGCACGGTGCGCCATGCGCGCCTCGAAAGAATAGCCCTGAAGCATGCGGCTCCACATGTGCCGTGCCCGATGTGCGCATGGCGGTCGCGGCGCGATCCGGGCGGCGCCTCAGAGTCGTTGATGTGCGCGACAAGCAGCCTCTCCTCGCCGACGACATCGCAGAACTCGTCGAGCGTGCGTCGCGCGGCGGCCGGGGTCGACATGTCGTAGCCCGCCGACACGATGTGGCAGGTGTCGAGGCACGCCCCGAGCCGCTTGGGCGCCTTCACCATGCCGATGATCGCGGCGATGTGCGCAAAGTCGTAGCCGAGCGCGGTGCCCGCGCCCGTCGTGGTCTCGAGGCAGGTGCGCACGCGCAGCCCAGGCACCGCGTCGTGCACCTCGTCAAGGCTCGCCGCGATGCGCTCGAGGCCAGCGCGCTCGTCTGGCGTCGCCGGCTCGCGCAGCGGATTCGGGTCGGACGGCTTGCGCGCAGCGCCCATGTGCGCGCCGGGATGGATCACGCACCGCTCGATGCCAAGCGCCTCGCAGCGCTCGAGCTCGCTCACATGCAGCGCGATCGACTTCTTGCGCAGCGCCGCATCGGGCGACGCGAGGTTCACCAGGTACGAGCCGTGGCTCACCACGCGCTCGCCGCACTCGCGCTGCCATCCTGCGCGCTCGAGCGCCGCACGCCAGAGGACGATTTCCGACTCCGGCAGCGGGGGCACCCGCCACTGGCGCTGGTTCTTCGTGAAGACCTGCACGCTGCCGAGGCCAAGCGTCACCGCCTCGTCGATCGCATGATGGAGGCCGCCCGCGACGGAAAGGTGGCTGCCGTAGCGGGGGCCGGAAGCGTCCGGCGCCGCCACCTGCCGAGACTGCCGCGCCGGCGTGCGCGGTGCCGCACCGCGAGCCGCGTCTCGGCGCGCGCGCGCCATCGTCAGACCATCCGCGATCCGGCAACGCGCGCCGCAGCGACGATGCGCTCTGCGGTGCGCACGGCCGCGAATCCTGCGTTCGCGTCCACAGCAGTTCGCCTGCCCGTGCGCACGGCATCGAGGAAATCCTCGAACTGCAGCTTGAGCGGCTCGCCCTCGCCCACCGCCAGCGGCTCGACCGTCACGAGCTCGAGGTAGTTCACGCTCGAGAGGTCGGCGCCAGCCCTGAGCTGCTCGCGCACCTGCGCGAGCTTCTCCGCGTTCGCGGTGCGCCGCACCACGGTGCCCTTGCGCTCGACGAAGTCCGCCGACACGTACGCATGCTCGGAGAACATGCGCATCTTGCGCTCGGTCTTCAGCGCCAGCCGGCTCGCGGTGACGTTCGCGGTGCAGCGCTGGCCATCAGGTCCTGCGGGGAAGATCAGGCGCGCGTTGCAGATGTCCTCGGCCTCCCCAACGACGCACACCGCATCGGCATGGATCTCCTCCGGCTCCGAGCCCATCAGCTTCAGGAGCACGTCGAGGTCATGGATCATCATGTCGAGCAC
>JBIKNS010000186.1:0-4434 GCA_044358545.1 Phycisphaerales bacterium
GCTCGCGCTCATCGGCGAGGGCGATGTGATGCACGCGGGCGCGCGGGTGCGCGCATCCGCTGCCCACGTGAAGGCAGGCATCGCGCCGCTGGCGCTCGAGGCCAAGGAAGGGCTTGCCCTCATCAACGGCACTCACCTGATGTGCGGGGCCGGCGCGCTGTGCGTGGCCGACTCCACTCGCCTCGCCGGTGCCGCGACCGTCGCCGCAGCGATGGCCATCGATGCGTGCCGCGCGAGCGACGGCCCGCTTGATGCGCGCATCCACGACGTGCGAAGGCAACCGGGCCAGGCGACCGTGGCCGCACGCATGCGCGAGCTCCTGAACGGCAGCGCGATCGGCCCATCGCACCGCGACGGGGATCCGCGCGTGCAGGATCCCTACGCGCTGCGCGCTGCGCCGCAGGTGATGGGCGCTGCGCTCGACGCCCTTCAGTGGGTGCGCGGCACCATCGAGCGCGAACTCGCGGCCGTCACGGACAACCCACTGGTGTTCGCGGCAGGAGACCGCGCCGACGTCGTGAGCGGCGCGAACTTCCACGGCATGCCGCTGGCGATCGCGCTCGATGCCCTGAAGATCGCGCTGTGCCATGTCGCTGGCGTCGCCGAGCGGCGCATCTACTGGGCGCTGTCGGGCCATGACCGCCACAGCAACCTGCCCCCGCACCTTGCGGCCGACGGCGGCGTGGAGAGCGGCCTGATGATCGTGCAGTACGCCGCGGCCGCGTGCTGCAACGAGTTGCGGACGCTCGCGTACCCCTCAAGCGTGGGCAACATCCCCACGTGCGCAGGGATCGAGGACTACAACTCGATGGGCGCGACGAGCGCCCTGCACGCGCTGCAGTCCGTGTCGCTTGCGCGGTCGGTGATCGCTGCGGAACTGCTCGTGATGGCGCAGGGACTCGAGCGGCAGCGTCCGCTGCGCAGCGGCGAAGGCGTGGAGCGCGCGCACGCGGCGGTGCGCGCGGTGGCGGCACCGCTGGCGGGCGACCGTCCGCCGTCGCCCGACATCGCGGCGCTCTCCTGCCTCATCGCATCCGGCGCGCTCGGGACGTGATGCCGTGAAGGTTGCCGTCTACTCCCACCGCACGTACGAGCGGCCCTTCCTCGAGGCCGCCGCGGCAGATCACGGCATCGAGCTGCGCCCGATCGAGGCCGCCCTGTCGCCGATCACCGCCCCGCTGGCGCACGGATGCGATGCCGTATCGATCTTCGTGGGCGACAACGCGTCGAAGGCATCGCTGGACGCGCTCGTCGCCGGGGGCACGCGACTTCTCGCGCTGCGCTGCTCAGGCTTCAACCATGTGGACCTTGCCGCGGCCGAGCGCCTTGGCCTGACGGTGGCGCGCGTGCCCGCGTACTCGCCGCATGCGGTCGCGGAGCATTCGGTCGCGCTCATGCTTGCGCTGAACCGCAAGGTGCACCGCGCCTTCAACAGGGTGCGCGAGCAGGACTTCTCGCTCGATGGCCTGATGGGCTTCGACATGCACGGCAAGACAGCGGGCATCATCGGCACCGGCGAGATCGGTGCCGTGGCCTGCCGGATCCTTGCGGGATTCGGATGCCGCGTGATCGCGCACGACCCGAAGCCGAACCCCCGCTGCACGGCGCTCGGCGCGCGCTACGTCAACTTGCCAACCCTCTTCAGCGAGAGCGACATCGTCTCGCTGCACTGCCCGCTCAACCCGGCGACGCACCACCTGATCGGCGCGGATGCGCTGTCGCTCATGCGGCCGGGCGTCATGATCATCAACACAAGCCGGGGCGCCGTGATCGACACACGCGCGCTCATACGTGCGCTCAAGGAAGGCCGCGTGGGATCTGTCGGCCTCGACGTGTACGAGGAGGAGGGCGACCTCTTCTTCCGCGACCTCTCGGAGTCCGTCATCCAGGATGACGTGTTCGTGCGGCTGATGACATTCCCGAACGTGCTCATCACCGCGCACCAGGCGTTCCTCACGCACGAGGCGTGCACTGCGATCGCACGGATCACGCTCGGCAATGTCGCCGGGTTCCGCGACGGCAAGCTCGCTCCCGCGAACATCGTCGACACCCGGATGATCGCGCGCTGACCACTACATTGCCGGCATGTCCAGCGCTGCAGCCCGAGACCGGACCCTGTCCGAGGCATGGCAGCACCTCTCGGCAGGACGGCCCGACCTTGCGCTCGCCGCGGTCGAGCGCCACCTGCGCCTCGACCCGAGGGACCCGCAGCTGCTCTCGATGGCCGCGCGGGCCCTCAACGATCGCGGAGAGCATGAACGCGCCATCGAGACTGCCACGCGCGCACTCGCGCGGGGCGATCAGGCCGAGCCGCTGTGGGTGCGCGGCGATGCGCAGCGGGCGCTCGGCCGCTCAGGGGAGGCCATCCGCGACCTGAGGCGCGCCATGCAACTTGCGCCGGAAGTCGAGGATGTGCGCATCCGCCTCGTGGCGACGCTTGAGGAGGCGGGCATGCGCACCGAGGCGCGGAGCGAACTTGAGCCCCTGCTTGCGCGCCATCCCGAAGGCCCCGCACGTCCGGCGCGCATCGCGTACGAGCACGCAAAGCTGCTCGTGCACGAGGGACGGTGCGACACTGCTGTCGCCGCGCTCGATGCGGCGATCCCTTCGGCGCATCCAGGCTCCTCACCCTTCGCGATGATGCTCCACCTGCGCGCGAAGGCGCTCGACAGGATGGCCCGCTACGACGAGGCCTGGGAGTCTGCGATGCGCGCGCACCGCTCGCGCAACATCTCGTTCGACCCTGCAGCGATGGCCGCGGCGACAGATGCCGTCATCGCGAGGTGGAACCGGGCCTCCCTCGCGGACGCAGGCACGTCGGGCGTTGGCGATCCGCTTCCCGTGTTCGTGTGCGGAATGCCGCGCAGCGGCACGAGCCTCGTGGACCAGATCATCCACGCGCATCCGCGGGCTGCCGGCGTGGGCGAGCTCGAGCTCGTCGAGCGATGGGCGGAGTCGGTCAACGATGCCGCGATGCGCGGGGAGCAGCTCCCCGGCGACGCGCGCCGGGTGGCGCGCCGGTACCTCGACCACATCAGGCGCCTCGCGCCGTCAGCCGAGCGCATCAGCAACAAGGCCTTGGGCAACGTGCGCGTGCTCGGTCACCTCGCACGGCTCTTTCCCGGCGGGCGCATCGTGAGCATCGAGCGCGATCCCCGCGACGTCGCGGTGTCCTGCGTGCTCGGGGCGTTCTCGGCGACGCGCTACCCGTGGACGAGCAGGCCCGAGTGGGTCTCCGTCGCATGGCGCGAGTCGCAGCGCCTGATGGAGCACTGGAGGCGCGAGCTCGACTTGCCGATCCTGGACGTGCGGTACGAGGAGCTGGTGACCTCCGGCGAGCGCGGCATGCGCACGCTCATCGAGTTCATCGGCCTGCCGTGGGACCCCCGCGTCGCGGAGTTTCACTCGATCAGGCGGACGGTGCGCACCCTGAGCTACGACCAGGTCAGCAAGCCGCTGACCGATGCCTCCATCGGCCGCTGGCGGAACTACGAGCGGCACCTCGCCTCGTGACCGCACTCGGAGCAGCGCGCGCTGCCCGCGCGCAGCGGGTAGCCGCAGCGCGCGCACGCGCCCGCACGCCACCGGCGCCGCGCATCCTGGGTGAGCAGCAGGATGCCTGCAGGTCCGCAGAGCCATGCCAGCCCGAGGAGGCCGACAACGATCGACCAGAAGTTGGAGATCGCGCAGATGCACTCGCTGCGCTTGCGCACCAGCAGGTAGAGCGGCAGCGCGAGCACGAGCTCGATGCAGGTGCCGGCGAGCAGGCGACGCGCGAAGCGCGAGACGGCATCAGGGTCGCGCGACGCGATCGACCGCCGCAGCGCCCAAGTCCAGAGGGCACCGCAGATGAGCCACGTCGGAAACAGGACATACGCCCTCATCCACGAGCGCGCGATCAGTCCGTTGTCGGTGTAGGCGCCAGGCTGCGGGACCTGTGTCGCGAGCTCGACCGCTTGCAGGACGGACCACAGGAGCACGCAGGTCAGGGCACCGACCATCACCGCCGCGCCGACGACTGTCCAGAGCATGGATCCACCCGCGGGAGCGAGCCTCAACGGACCCACCAGCGGCGAGACGAATGCCACCTGTGCGAGCGCGAGCAGCACCGCGGCCACAAGCGCCGTCAGCCGCTCATCGCCCCGGAACTGGAACGCCTCCCTCAGGGATCTGAAGGCCTCCTCGAGTATGCGGTCGGCGCGGTAGCCAGGACCCATGTTTCCCTCGAACTCCATCAGCGTCGAGGCGAGGCCCCATCCCACGACCCACATCACGAGGAAACTGACTAGGAATGCAACCCCAAGTGCCAGCGCCCGCATCTTGGGCGGGAGCGTACGCGGCTCCTACTATGGGTGTCATGACGACGGTCGAGACACGCACAGTCCGCGCCCCGCGCGGGAACACCCTCTCCTGCAAGTCGTGGGCCGCCGAAGC
>JBIKNS010000187.1:0-4433 GCA_044358545.1 Phycisphaerales bacterium
CAGTGCGGGAGGCCACTCGGGCACCAGCGATTCGCACGCCGCTCCGCCGGCGAGCCACCCCACGGCGCCACCTGCCACCGTCACCATGAGCAGCAGGAGCCTGCCGCCGCAGAGCAGCAGCAGGAGGCCGGTGGCCGCGGTCGCCCCCATCCAGAGTGCGGCGAGTGTGCCCGGTGCAGGAGGTGACCCGTCCATCGCGTGCGCTAGCGCGCTCCGATCGTGGCCGATGGCGGTGACGGGGTCTCGTGTGCCTTGCCGTCGCGCGCGGGGTCCTTCACGAAAGTGCCGCTGGAGACGTCCTTGCGCACGCCCGGGAACGCGAGCACTCGGTTATGCATGGCCACGTAGACGCCGGCCGGCATCACCTGCACGGCAAGCAGTGCCTCGGTGAGGTTCTGCACCGCATCCGTGCGGCGAAGCTCCCATGGCCGCATCGCGCCGGTGAGCACGACTGGCTTCTTGACGCCTGCTGCGGCCACGCGGGCGAGTATCGCGTCGCCCGAGACCGCCAGCCTGTCCGTGCCGTGCACGACGACCACGCCATCGTGCCCGTGCAGTTCGCGCTCCACGCGTTCTGCGATGAGCGCATGGTCATCTGGCGTCATGTCAAGGCTGTCCTTGTTCATGAGCGGCACGCGGTCGATGGATACGCCGCGCAGCTCGAGCGACGCAAGAACCGCGTCGAGCACGCTCACCCGGTTGGTGAGCATGCCGGCGAGCTCGTCATAGGTTTTCTCGATCGTCCCGCCGGTCGAGATGAGCGCGACCCTGAACATCAGGCACTCAGTCACGTGCCGCCGCCCGGGCGCGCGGGCGCGACCGGCGGCCTGACTTTGCCGATGCGGGGGCGCGCACGGTCTCCATCACGTACTGGAACATGAGCGGTGCCACGATGGTCGCGTCGCTCTCGACGATGAACCGGGGCGTCTTCACGCCAAGCTTGCCCCAGGTGATCTTCTCGTTGGGCGTCGCGCCCGAGTAGGAGCCGAAGGACGTGGTCGAGTCGCTGATCTGGCAGAAGTAGCCCCAGAGCGGGACCTTCGTGCGTCCGAGGTCCTGATGCAGCATGGGCACGACGCAGATGGGGAAGTCGCCTGCGATGCCGCCGCCGATCTGGAAGAAGCCGATCGAGCTTGACTTGCTCTGGCGCGTGTACCAGTCGGCGAATGCGATCATGTACTCCACACCGCTGCGCATCGTGGTCACGTTGCGGATGTCACCTGCGATGCAATGGGCCGCATAGATGTTGCCGGTGGTCGAGTCCTCCCATCCGGGCACCACCATGGGGAGGTTGCGCTCGGCGGCCGCGAGGAGCCAGCTGTTCCTCGGATCGATCTCGTAGTGCTTGCGCAGCTTGCCCGAGAGCAGGATGCGGTAGAAGAACTCGTGCGGCAGCATCCGCTCGCCCGCGCGGTCCGCGCGCGTCCACTCGTCGAGGATGGCGCGCTCGATGCGGCGGATCGCCTGCTCCTCGGGGATGCAGGTGTCCGTCACGCGGTTGAGGTGCCGGTCAAGGAGCCGCTTCTCGTCGGCTGGCGTGAGCTCGCGCCAGTTCGGCACGCGCTGGTAGTGCGAGTGCGCCACGAGGTTGTACACGTCCTCCTCGAGGTTCGCACCGGTGCACGAGATCGCGTGCACGAGCCCGCGCCGGATCATCTCCGCGAGGGAGATGCCCAGCTCGGCCGTGCTCATCGCGCCGGCGAGCGTCACGAGCATCGAGCCGCCCTTGGAGACGTGCGCGGCGTAGGCCTCCGACGCGTCCACGACGGTGGCCGCGTTGAAATGCCTGTAGTTGGTCCTGACGAAGTCGCGGATTGACATGGCGCGCCGAGACTACACCGCGGCGGCAGTCGCTGGCTCCTCGGCCGCGGCAGCGTCGATCGCCTCTTGCGCGATCCTGCCGTCCGAGCCGACCTGCTCGAAGCGCACCGAGACCCTCTTGGACACCCCGCGCTGCGGCATGGTGACTCCATGGAGGCGGTGGCAGGCCTGCATCGTCCGCTTGTGGTGCGTGATGACGATGAAGTGGCTCCGATCGAGGAAGCCCGAGAGCGACGCGCAGAAGCGCTCCGTGTTCGCCTCGTCAAGCGCCGCATCGACCTCGTCGAGGATGCAGAAGGGGGCCGGCTTGCTCTTGAAGATGGCCAGCAGCAGCGCCACGGTCGTCATCGACTTCTCGCCGCCGGAGAGCTGGCTGATGACGCGCGGCTCCTTCCCCGGCGGCTTTGCGCGGATCTCGATGCCCGAGGCGAGCCAGTCCACGTTGCCTTCCTCGTCGGGCAGCAGGAACATGTCCGCGCTGCCGCCGCCGAAGAGGCGGCGGAACATGCCGTTCGTGCCTCCGAAGTTCTCGCGCACCGTGTTGAACGTGGTCTCGAAGCGCACACGGCTCTCGCTGTCAAGGCGGGCCACGAGCTGCTCGAGGTGGCCTCTGGCCGAGTCGATGTCCGCAAGGCTCTCGGTGAGCGCCTTGGTCTTCGCCTCGAGCTCATCGAGCTCCGCGATCGCGTCCAGATTGACGTTGCCGAGCGAGCGGATCTCGTCGCGCAGCGCATCGGCCTCGCGCGATGCGCTATCGCGGTCAAGCGAGTCGTATGCGCCCTGCGCGCGGCGCTCCATGTGGGCGTCCCATCCGCCCGGAAGGTCGAGTTCGAGCTCTTCGCGCGCAATCGACACGAGCGACTCCAGCCGCAGTTCGGCCTCGCGTCGTGCAAGCTCCGCCTCGGTCCATGCGCGCTCCGCCTCGCCCACGCGGTCGCGCACGGTGCGCAGCGCCTCGCTCGCGGCCTCGTTGGCGGTGACCGCATCGGCGAGCTCCTGCGCCACGCCGGCAAGCGCCGCAGCGAACTCGTCGTGACGCGACTTCGCCGCTGCCTGCTGCGCACGTGACTCGGCAATCGACTCCTCGAGGCTCTCGATGTGCGTCTCGCGCCGTCGGAGCTGGTCTTCGGCGGCCGCGCGCGACCTTCGCACCTCCGCGAGCGAGTCCTCGATCATCGAGCACTCGCGGCGCGCCGCCTGCTCGCGCGCAGAGCACTCGCCGAGCGCGAGGCGCGCTGACGCAAGCGCCTCCTGGACCTCGTCGAACGCGCGCTGCGCGGAGCTCATCCTCGCCTGCTCGTGCGCCGCAGCCGCGGTGGACTGGCCAAGGGAATCGGTGGCGGTGCGGTGCTGCGCCTCAAGCCCCTCGCGCTCGCGCTCGAGCTCGGTCAGCCTGCGCTGGATCTCGGAACGCTCGCTCTCGGCGGTCGCCTGCTCGCGCTCGATGCGGGCGATCAGCCCGTCGAGGCGCTCCACCTGGAACTGCTCGGACACTGCCGTGCGGCGCGCATCCTGCAATCGGCTGTCGAGCGCGCGGTGCCGATCGCGTGCCTGCTCGCCGAGCGACTCGATCTGGCCAAGCTGGTCCTCAAGCGATGCGATCTCCTTGGCAAGCTCGGTGCTGCGCTGCGAGAGCTCCGCCAGTTCGGCGCGGCGGGCGACGATGCCGCCATATCCGCCAGATGATTGCCGCGCGATGCCCACACTGACGGCTCCAGTCGGATCCACCACGTCACCGGCCCATGTCACGATCCGTGCGCCACGCAAAGTCCCGTCCGCGAGTGTGCGCGCGCGGTCCAGCGAATCTGTGACCCATGTGTCCGCCAGGAGCGCGTCCACAAGGGAACGGGCCGAGGGCGCAACCCGCACGGCATCCGCCAGACGCGTGGCGCCTCGCACCCTTCGCCGCTCAGGGCACTGCACGCCTGCAGGAGCCAGCGGGACGAAGGTGGCTCGTCCCTCGATCTCCCGAGCCTCGGCGAGCGTGGGTGCCATCCCGTCCCGATCGGACACCACCAGCGACTCGAGCCACGGGCCGAGCGCGATCTCGACCGCTGCCGCAGACTTCCGGTCCGCCTCGATCATGTCGCCGAGCGCGCCCTTCACGCCTGGGAAGCGCGTCGGCGCCGCGAGCACGGCACGGACGGCCGAGCCGAATCCTTCACGGGCCTGCTCGAGCTCCGCGAGGATGCTCCGTCGGCTCTCGAGTCCGAGGCGCTCGTCACGAAGCGTCGCGAGCCGCTTGGCGAGGATGCTTGCCTGGTCACCGAGCGTCTCTGCCGCCTCCAGCTCGCGCACGGTTTCCTCGTGCGCACGCTGGGCGTCCTGCTCCGCCTGTGCGTGCATCTGCTGGGCCTGCATCCGCGCCGCGCGGTGCGAGTCCATCTCCTGCGTCCGCGCAAGGATCCGCTCGCTGATGCGCCCGATCTCGTCGCTGTGCGCCGAGGCGCGCTCAAGCGCAGACTGGAGCCTCGACGCGATGCGCTGGCGCTCGCGTTCGGTCTGGAGCTGCGCCTCGCGGGCGTGCTCAAGCGCATCGCGCGCATCGGAGACCTCGGCAGCGCGAGTGGCGCGCGCCTCTTCCGCGGTGGCGTGGGCGGACTCTGCTGCCT
>JBIKNS010000188.1:0-4419 GCA_044358545.1 Phycisphaerales bacterium
CATCGAGGCCGAGCCACGCGTGCCCGTCTCCCACCACGCGCCGGTGCAGCTGTCGTGCACAAGCGCGCCGTCCACGGCAGCCCACCACGCGAGTGGCCATGCGCAATGCTGTTGAGCCTGCGGATGCGCTGGCACTGTCGGTTCCCACAGCGCTCCTGCGTCGTACGAGAGGAAGCCGATCGCGCCAGAGCAGAAGGGGAGCCCGTCGCGAGCGCATCCCTCGCCGGCCATCCATGAGTGGCCTAGGGCATCGGCGAGCGCACGCTCGAGCGAGTGGCGAGTCGTCGTGGGGTCGTCAGCCGATGGGCATGCCACGATTCGCGAGGGGCGGGCGAGCACCGACCATCGCGAGAGAGGGCCCTCGCCGGCCGAGATGAGTGCGCACACGGCCTCGGACTCGGGCCACGCCGCAAGCACCTGAGATGGGCTCAGGCGCCACGGCAACGGCCGGGCGTCCGCGCATGCAGGTGATGTGGCGCGCGCAGCATGCACAGAGGATGTCTGCACGCGGTCGATGGTAGGTGGCGTGGATACCATGTGCCGCCCGGTTCGGCCCAGTGCCGCGCGTTTGCGCGGCACCGCCAGCCGAGCCGCACTCCCGAAGGGACACAAGATGCCTGCAGCCATGAAGTCGAGTCCACGATCCTCACGCACCGCCTCGAAGTCATCGCGCGCATCCGCAGGCGCCAAGGCGGCCTCCGGCCGCACCACCGCGGCGCGAGCGAAGTCCGCGTCGAAGGCATCGTCGACCGCCGGCACGAAGTCCGCGCGTGGCGCGAAGGCCATCTACTACTTCGGTCGCACCCGCTGCGACGGCACCGGCGACATGAAGTCGCTGCTCGGCGGCAAGGGCGCGAACCTGGCGAAGATGACCTCGATCGGGCTGCCCGTGCCGCCCGGATTCACGATCACCACGGAGCAGTGCATCGCGTTCGCCGCATCCGGCGGCACCATGCCCAAGGCGGTGCTCGCCGAGCTCGACACCTACGTGCGCATGATGGAGAAGGAGGTCGGCAAGCGGTTCGGCGACCGCAAGGACCCGCTTCTCGTCTCGGTGCGTTCCGGTGCGCGCGACTCGATGCCGGGCATGATGGACACGATCCTCAACCTGGGCCTCAACGACGTGACGGTCGAGGCGCTCTCGGCGGCCACCGGCAACCCGCGCTTCGCGTGGGACTGCTACCGGCGCTTCGTGCAGATGTACGGCGACGTCGTGATGGGGGTGCAGAAGCGCCACGAGAACGAGCACGAGCCCTTCGATGACGTGATGCACGAGCTCAAGCGCGAGGTGGGCGCCGCGGAGGACACTGACCTCACCGAGGCGCACCTGCGCGAGCTCGTCACCCGCTTCAAGGCACTGGTGCGCGAGCGCACGAGGTCGACGTTCCCGCAGGATCCGCGCCAGCAACTGCTTGGCGCAATCGGCGCGGTGTTCAAGAGCTGGAACAACGAGCGCGCGATGCTGTACCGCCAGAAGTACCACATCCCGCACAGCTGGGGCACTGCCGTCAATGTGCAGGCGATGGTCTTCGGCAACATGGGCAACGACTCGGCGACGGGCGTCGCGTTCACGCGCGACCCCGCGACCGGCGAGAACGTCTTCTACGGCGAGTACCTGGTGAATGCGCAGGGCGAGGACGTGGTCGCCGGCGTGCGCACGCCGCTGCCAGTGGCCGAGATGGCCAAGGACCCGATCCTCAAGCCTGCCTTCAGGCAGCTCGAGAAGGTGCGCGCCACGCTCGAGAAGCGCTTCGGCGACGTGCAGGACTTCGAGTTCACGATCGAGCGCAAGACCCTGTACATGCTGCAGACGCGCAACGGCAAGCGCACGGCCCTCGCCTACGTGCGCATCGCGCATGACATGGTCAAGCAGCGCCTCATGACGCCCGAGCACGCGATCCGCTCCGCGGACCCGGAGGCGATGAACCAGCTGCTGCAGCCCATCTTCGACCGGGGCGACTACGCCAAGGCAATCGCCGACGGCCGGCTCATGACCAAGGGCCTCGCGGCCGGTCCGGGTGCCGCGAGCGGCGAGGTCGTGTTCAGCCCGACCGAGGCCGAGTCGCTTGCGCGGCGTGGGCGCAAGGTCGTGCTGTGCCGCGTCGAGACGAGCCCCGAGGACCTGCGCGGCATGATCGCGGCCGAGGGCATCTTGACCTGCCGCGGCGGCGTCTCGAGCCATGCGGCGCTCGTGGCCCGCCAGATGGGCAAGGTGTGCGTCGCGGGCGCGTCGGAGATCTCGATCGACTACCACTCGGGCACGCTCAAGTGCAACGGCGTGACGCTGCGCGTGGGAGACCCGATCTCGATCAACGGCACCACCGGCGAGGTCATCCGCGGTGCCATCGCGACGGCCGACAGCGAGCTCAAGCAGGTGCTCGTCACCAAGACCCTCAAGCCTGCGCAGAGCCAGGTGTTCAAGTACTACGACTTCATCATGACGCTGGCGGACAAGTACCGCCGGCTTGGGCTTCGGACCAATGCCGACACGCCTGATCAGGTGAAGGTCGCGGTGGCGTTCGGCGCGCAGGGCATCGGTCTCTGCCGCACCGAGCACATGTTCTTCGAGGGCAACCGCATCGATGCGATGCGCGAGATGATTCTCGCGCGCGACGAGGCTGGCCGCCGCGCGGCGCTGGCCAAGATCCTGCCCCTGCAGCGCGGCGACTTCGAGGGCATCTTCCGGGCGCTCGAAGGCAAGCCCGCGTGCATCCGCCTGCTCGACCCGCCGCTGCACGAGTTCCTCCCGCACGACGACGCCAGCAAGCGCGCGCTGTCGGACAAGATCGGCGTCTCGCCCGAGGAGATCTCCCGCCGCGTCAACGAGCTGCACGAGTTCAACCCGATGCTCGGATTCCGCGGGTGCCGGCTCGGCATCGCCTTCCCGGAGATCAGCGAGATGCAGGCGCGCGCGATCTTCGAGGCCGCCGCGCAGGTCGCGGCCGATGGCATCAGGGTGATGCCTGAGGTGATGATCCCGCTCGTGGGCTTCCCCGCCGAGCTCGAGCAGCAGGTGGAGGTCGTGCACCGCGTGGCCAAGAGCGTGATGCACGCCTTCAAGGTCAAGTTCCCCTACATGGTGGGCACCATGATCGAGGTGCCGCGCGGCGCGCTGCTTGCGGGCGAGATCGCCAAGACCGCCGAGTTCTTCTCCTTCGGCACCAACGACCTGACGCAGACCGCGCTCGGCATGAGCCGCGACGATTCGGGCAGCTTCCTTCCGAGGTACCAGGACATCGGCATCCTGCAGTCCAACCCGTTCGCGAACCTCGACACCGAGGGCGTGGGCGAGCTGGTGCGGATCGCATGTGAGCGCGGACGCGCGTCGCGCCCCAAGATCAAGCTCGGCATCTGCGGCGAGCACGGCGGCGACCCCTCGTCGGTGCGATTCTTCCACCAGGTGGGTCTCGACTATGTGAGCTGCTCGCCGTACCGCGTGCCTGTGGCGCGCCTCGCTGCGGCGAAGGCCGCGCTGTCATGACGCGAGCCGAGGCCGACGCCCCGCGTTCGCGGGCGGCACTGGCCGTGGCGACGGCTGCGCTCGCGACCGCTGCAGCTGGATGCAGGTCTGCGCATCAGGACGCGAGTGCAGGTTTCGTGCGTCCCGACGTCGTCCCAACACGCGCGCCGCTGCATCCGCCGCGCACGTACGACGCGCCCTTTGCGGAGTCGCGCATCTCGATCGATGGCCAAGATGTCGACGCAGCGTGGGCGTCGGCGCCATGGTCGGAGGCCTTCGTGGACATCGAGGGCAGCGACCGCCCCGCGCCGCGCCATCTCACCCGCATGAAGATGTGCTGGGACGACACGCACCTCTACGCACTTGCTCGCATGGAGGAGCCGCACCTGTGGGCCACCTACAGCGTGCGCGACCAGATCGTCTTCCACGAGAACGACATCGAGATCTTCATAGATCCCGACGGCGACTCTCTTGAGTACTACGAGATCGAGGTCAATGCGATCGGCACCGTCTTCGACCTCCAGCTCCGCCGCCCGTACCGGTCCGGAGGACCGGCGCTCCACGAGTGGAACACGCCGGGCTTGAAGGTCGGCATCCATCTCGATGGCACGGTGAACGACCCCTCGGACACGGACGCCGCATGGACATGCGAGATGGCCATCCCATGGACGGCGCTGCGGCCGCTTCCCGACCCGACCGGCGCGCCCGTGGCGCAGCGGGTCGCGATGCCGCCGGCCGCCGGCGACACGTGGCGCATCAACTTCTCGCGCGTGCAGTGGGACATCGAGCCCTCGGGCAGGGGCTACCGCAAGGTCGAGGGCCGCCCCGAGTGGAACTGGGTGTGGTCGCCGCAGTGGATCATCGATATGCATGTGCCCTGGCAGTGGGGCCAAGTGACGTTTGTGCGGCCCGGATCCGCAGGAAGGAAGTCGTGACGATGCGCTCCCGCAACGGTCGAG
>JBIKNS010000045.1:0-14071 GCA_044358545.1 Phycisphaerales bacterium
TCGCCTCAGCCAGGTCTGCCTGCGCTGAGATGCCCTGCGCGATCGCCAGGATCTGCGGCGGCACTTGCGCCACCAGCAACGCAAGGCTGCACAGGAGCAGTGCGGTGAAGCCACGCGACAGGATGCCCTTGGCGAGTTCGATGGTGGCGGACAGGCTGAATGCAGGGACCGTGGACGGCGCCGGCATGGAATCGGCTGCGATTGGCGTGAGGCTCACTGCGGTGTCTCCTTGGGCGACGCGGGTGGTGGGGGTGCAAGATCGGGTTGGGCCGGCGTGCCGATGTGCGCGCGCTCGGCCGCATCGCCCTCTGCCGATATCCGCGCAGCCCACCGGATACCGCCTTCGATGTGGTCGAGGAACAGCGGTTCCGCGAAGCTCTCCGACGTGTGGCCGCCGCCGGTGTACCACGCTCGGCCCTTGCCAAGGTCACGGCACCACGCGATCGGGTGATCGCCCTCCATGCGTGGACCGGTGATGGTCGAACCATCCATCGACGCGAGCACGCGCACGCCATCCACTGTTCGGGGCGATCGGTCATAGACGTACCACTCGTCGGTGCGTTCCCAGCGCTCGGGGAGCATGGATGTGGATGGATGCGCGCGATCCTCCACAATCACCGTAGATCTCTGCACCGCCGGATGCGTGACGAGACGCGCGCAGCAGAGCTGCTCTCCATACCAGGGCCACTGGTGCTCGGTATCGGCCGCAGCGTGAATGCCAATCCAGCCCCCGCCCGCAAGCACCCACTCCGTGAGCGCGTGCTGCTGCGCATCATCAATCACATCGCCTGTGGTCGAAAGGAACACGATGGCTCGGAAGCGCGCAAGCCCTTCGCGCGTGAATGTGGCCGGGTCATCGGAGCGGTAGACGGTCCATGCGGTCCCGAGCCGCTCGCGCAGCGCCTTCACGCCATCCGGGATCGATGCGTGGCGGAATCCTGCGGTGCGGGTGAAGATCAGGACGCAGGGACGATCGGCGTCGGATGGGGAGGTGGCACACGCAGCTTCAGCGGGTTGGCGACGCACATCCTGGTCCCGCTCCGCCGCCGCGTAGAGCTTGACGACCACGAGCATCATCACCGCCGCCACAAGCAGCCGCGTCGACATGCGAGGCAGGGTATCAGTCGATGAATGCCGCTCGCGTCCCGTGCCGCGAGCGCTGCAGTGCGTGCGCTCAGTCGCCGACGGTGTGCCACACCGTCTTGATCTCGGTTACGCCCTCGAAGGCGCGCGAGCTGGTCCAGTGATGGTCGTCCCAGCGGATGCGGGAGTCGACGATGTGCACGCGCTTCATGTTCTCGGCAGTGCCGGACCGCAGGATCGCCGCCACGGATGGCGCATCTGCCGGAGCTGCCGCCTTGCGCGTGCGCGGCTTCGCGGGCGCCGCAGCGGCATCCATGCACGCCACCACCGCGTCGATGTCGCGGTGCGCGGCGATCGCAGGCGCAAGCTCGCGCGACGATCCGGTGAGGATGTTGAGCGCACCTGCGGGAATGTCCGAGCCCGGCGCGGCTTCCGCAAGGACCAGTGCAGGCACCGGGTTCCGCTCAGAGGCGATCGCGATCACCGCATTGCCGCTCGCGAGCGCCGGCATGATCATCGACACGAAGCCCAGCAGCGCGGGCTCTGGCGGCGCGATGGCGACCACCACACCCGTCGGCTCCACGCGCGAGACGACCTCGAACGGCCCAGCCACCGGATTGCGGCCGCCGACCACGCAATCGAGCTTGTCCGACCACCCTGCGACGCTCACCACGCGATCGATGGACTCGTCGACCTCGCGTGCGGCCACACGCGCGCTCGGTGCACCCGCGCCATGCCGTAGCGCATCCACGAGCTCGCTCCTGCGTCCCTCCATCATTTCAGCGAGCCGGTACAGGATCTGCCCGCGCAGGTATCCGGTCGATGACGCCCACTTTGCCTGCGCGCTGCGCGCGGCCTCGACCGCATCGCGAAGGTCCTTGCGTGTGGCGGCCGCCACATACGCGACAGCATCTCCGCTGTCGCCATCAAGCGGCACCACGCGGCCCGACTCTGAGCGCGGATACGCGCCGCCAACGAACAGCTTCCAGGTCTTGGTGATGGGTGCCCGATCGGTGTGTGCTGGCATGGGTGGTTCCTCGTGCGCGCCGCCTAGCGCAGGTACTCCGCGAGTCCGGCTCGACCGCCCTCGCGACCGAATCCCGACTCGCGGTAGCCGCCGAAGGGCGCACTCGGGTCGAAGCGGTTGAAGGTGTTGCACCAGATGACTCCGGCATTGAGCTGCCGCGCCACCTCGTAGGCGCGAGATCCCCGGCTCGTCCATACGCCTGCGCTGAGCCCGTACGCCGTATTGTTCGCGCGCACCACCGCCTCGTCGAGCGTGCGGAAGGTCATCACTGCGAGCACAGGCCCGAAGACCTCCTCGCGCGCAATCGTGTGCGCAGGCTCCACACCGGTGAAGAAGCAGGGCCTGCACCAGAATCCGCGCGCAGGCAAAGGGTCCGCATGGCAGTCGTGCCGCACCGCGCCCTCATCCACCGCACGCGTCAGGTACCCGCCGATGCGCTCGAGCTGCGCGGCGCTGTTGATGGCGCCCACATCGGTGTTCTTGTCGAGCGGATCGCCCACACGAAGGTGACGCATCCTCATGCCGAGCTTCGCGACCACCTCGTCCACAACGCTCTCCTCCACGAGGAGTCGGCTTCCCGCGCAGCACACCTGTCCCTGGTTCGCGTAGATGCCCGCGATGATGCCCTCGATCGCCTGGTCGATCGCCGCATCCGCGAAGACGATGTTGGGGCTCTTGCCGCCGAGCTCAAGCGTGAGCCGCGTGCTGCGTCCGGCGAGCTGACGCGCGATGCGCCGGCCAACTTCGGTGCTGCCCGTGAACGCGATCTTGTCGACGCCTGCGTGCTCCACAAGCAGACGGCCGGTGTCGCCCGCCCCCGTGATGACATTCACGACGCCATCTGGAAGCTCCACCTCCTGCATGATCTCCGCGAGCCGCAGCGCCGTGAGAGGCGTCGTCTCCGCAGGCTTGAGCACGCAGGTGTTGCCGCAGGCGAGAGCAGGCGCAAGCTTCCATGCCGCCATCAGCACCGGGAAGTTCCAGGGGATCACCTGGCCGCACACGCCGACCGGCTGCGGCCCGTCCGCTCCGCATCCGGGTACGGCCTCGTGCAGCTTGTCTGCCCATCCCGCATGGTGGAAGAAGTGCTGTGCGGCAAGCGGCACGTCCTCGTCGCGCGTCTCGCGGATCGGCTTGCCGTTGTCCATCGTCTCGAGCACGGCGAGCTCGCGTGCGCGCTCCTGGATGCGCCGCGCGATCCGGTACAGGTACTTCGCGCGCTCGACCGGCCGCGCACGCCGCCACTTGCGCGCAGCGCGCGTGGCTGCATCGACTGCGCGCGCCACATCGTCTTCGCCGGCCTCGGCCACTCGCCCGAGCACCGCTTCTGTCGCCGGGTTCGTCGTGTCGAAAAAGCGTCCGGAGCGCGGCGATCGGAACCGTCCCCCAATGAAGAGCCCATGCTCTGCCCGGATCTGCACTGGCGTGCTTTCAGGGGCCGGCGAGTACTCCCAGGTGGGTGCCGCAGGTGCCGTCGTGGACATGGGGACCGATTATCGCCTGCCGAAGTGCGCTCCGGACGCCCGGAACACCGAATCCCGCCCGGATTCCCCTGCGAACCCTTTGCATGCCCACGTACGCAATCTTGGCCGCCGTACTGCTCGCTCATTCCACCGACGGCACGCCTGCGTCCAAGCCTGACACGGGATCCGCAGCCGCCTCGACCCCGGCAGTTCCGGCCGACACGGCGAAGCCCGCCACCGAGAATCCGAAGGCTGCAGCCGCCGCACCTGCGCCAGCCATTCCGACCGCACCACCCGCCGCAGGCACCGGCGTCCGCGTTGCCGGCGAGATCCCCGACAACGTCGAGCTCGTGCTCGAGGGCGAGGAGTGGCGCTTCGGCCGCATGCGCATCGAGGCTCCGTTGCCGAAGGGCTACCCGCCGCCGACGCCTGCCGACACAATGGAGATCAAGACGTACCCCTCCGTGCGCCGTGCGGAAGTGACGGCATCAGGCAACAGCAATCTCGGATCGAACCTGGCCTTCTGGCCGCTCTTCAACCACATCAAGGAGCGCGACATCGCGATGACGAGTCCAGTGGAGATGGACTACCGCGGCATGGCGTCCGAGGACGGCACCACGCTTGACGAGTCCAAGGGCACATGGACGATGTCGTTCCTCTACCGCACCGCGGACCTCGGACCGACCGGCGAGGACGGCCGAGTGAAGATCGTCGACGCACCGCCGGTCACCGTGCTCTCGATTGGCATGCGCGGCGGATACGGGATGTCAAAGGTGAACGAGGGCCTCGCGAGGCTTCACGAGTGGCTGGCGGCCAACCCGCAGTGGAAGGCGTGCGGCGAGCCGCGCGCACTCAACTACAACGGGCCTGCTGTGCGCATGAAGGACAAGTGGAGCGAGGTGCAGATTCCAGTGACGCTCGCATCCGGTTCCGCTGCGGTCTCCGAGAACGCAGCGGATGGCGCGGCCGACAGCGCTGCCAAGAAGGTGTCCTCCTCCGAGCCTGGGGCCAACGGCTCCGCACCGCGCACGAACTGAGCAACGCATCGGCGTCAAGTGGTGTCCGCTCGCTGACGCCACGCATCGGTGTCGCGCGACGCCCGCTACCCTTGCGCGAATGCCCTCAGTACTGGCGATCGACATTGGCGGCACGCACGTCAAGGTCCGAGTCCCAAGCGATCCGGACAAGCGTGAGTTCGACTCCGGCCCGACGCTGACGCCCCAGCAGATGGTGGATGGCGTGAAGGCCGCGGCCAAGGGCTGGTCCTACGACTGCGTGTCGATCGGCATACCGGCGCCGCTCGTGAAGGGCGCGCCCGTGAAGGAGCCGAGCAACCTCGGCCCGGGCTGGACCGCCTTCGACTATGGCTCAGCCTTCGGGAAGCCCACCAAGATCATCAACGATGCGGCGATGCAGGCAGTGGGCAGCCACAAGTCCGGCCGCATGCTGTTTCTGGGGCTCGGCACCGGACTCGGCAGCTGCATGATCGCTGACCGCGTGATCCTTCCGCTTGAGCTCGCCCACATGCCGTACCGCAAGAACCGCACCTTCGAGGACTACGTAGGCCTGCGCGGCCTCAAGCGCCTCGGCAAGCGCCGGTGGCGCAAGCACGTCGACACCGTCGTCGGCATCCTGCGCGGCGCGCTGCTGCCGGATGATGTGGTCATCGGCGGCGGCAACGTGAAGAACCTCAAGGACCTGCCCGAGGGTTGCCGCGCTGGCGACAACGCCAACGCATTCATCGGCGGCTTCAGGCTATGGGAGCCCGAGTGGTCGAACTCCGTCGAGCTGTACCACTCGCGATAGGCGGCGCCCTGGCCGCGCTGGCCTGTGGGCATGAGGCATCAGCGCAGTCGCCGGACAGCCCATCGTTCTACGCGGGCGCGCCCTCGTTCCTGCACAGCAGCATGGCCATCACGCGCGCGCGTGCGGGCATCGATGTGATGCCGGGCATCTCGCCGCTCTTCGATGGCGTGCGCACGCCGCATGACTTCAATCTCTGGGCACCGCAGCCCTACCCGGTCGCGGGAGGCGAACCGATGTCACTCATCGGATTCGATCCCTTCGAGGTGCCGCTCACACCCGGCCGCAACATCGAGAAGTGGGCGAAGTCGCAGTTTGCGCTGCGCATGGACCTCTATGACATGGTGGTCTACCAGGCATCGACCTACGCGCAGCCTGGCTACAGCGACACGAGCGGCATCAACCGACTCAATGTGCGTGGTGACCTCAAGCTGTGGGACTTCGGCGGCGGCGCCGTTGGCCGCTTCACGGCGCAGTACCGCTACAACACGCAGTTCCCAAACGACATATCGGAGGGCACGAAGGTCGGCACCGACGTGTCGATCAACAGCGAATGGACAGGGTTCGAGAACCGCATTGTGCGCTTCAAGTACGAGCAGGGTTTCTTCGACAACAACCTCACCTTCGTGGTCGGCAAGATCAACCCCAATGACTACCTCCTGAACATCGAGTTCGCCAGCGACGAGACGTCGCAGTTCCTCGCATCGATCTTTGACGGCACCGACGTGCCTGCCTCCGGGTTCGAGGGGTTCATGCTCGGCACAGGCCTGCTGTTCACGCCAATGCCTGGCATCTACCTGAATGCGATCGCCACGAATCCCACCACCAGCCAGGCCGCAGACCTTGGGCTCAACTACCTCGACAGCGGCCTGTGGTGGTTCGGCACCGAACTCGGCCTCATCACCGCGTTCGCGGACGAGTCGCTGCCCGGCAACATCGCGGTTGGCTTCAACACCACCAATGCGAGCTACACCTCCACGTCATCCGCTGATGCCGTGAACGGCTCCGGCTTCTGGCTCTACGGATCGCAGTACCTGACCACCGACCTCGGCGTCTTCGCGCAGATCGGCTACACGGACCCTTCAGTCGCCGCCTACAGCCAGGAGGCCACCGCAGGCATCTCGCTCGAGAACTGCTTCGGCCGCGCCAACGACGGCTTCGGCGCCGCGATCGGGTTCTCCGTCGCGCCGCAGGCGGACCTCGGCACGCAGATGACCTTCGAGACCTACTACCGGCTGCAGGTGACGTCTTCGCTGCAGATCACCGCAGATATCCAAGTGATCGACCATCCCGTGCAGCCGCTGCAGGGGACGTCCTCGGACCAGACGATGGTTGTCTTCGGCGTTCGGGCGATCGTGCGCTTCTAGGTCTGGCGCCTAGCGCGGCGGCGCCACACGGTGCTCGTGCGGTTGTGCCTTCGCAGCACGCGAGTACACGGCGCTCGTCGCCACCAGCAGCAGCCCGGTCACGAGCAGCGCGATCACGCGCCAGATTGTGCCTGCGTTGGCCATATCGAGCACGAGCACCTTGATCGCCACGGCGCCAAGGAGCACAAGCCCAGTCCACCGGAGCGCCCGCATGTGGCGCCTGAATCCGTGCACCACGAACCCAACTGCAGCCATCGCGAGCCACACGCTGAGCGCCGACTGCTGGATCACGGCCGTTGTAGGGAAGGGCGCACCCACACGAGGATCGAGCACGCGAAGCACCAGTGCTCCGCTGCCGATCAGGAATGCGGCTGCCGCCACCGCACCGAACCAGGTCATCGATTCCGGGCGTCCAACGCACACAGGCCTGAGCGCAAGCCCGCAACCCGCAAACGCAAGCAAGGAAGCGTTGGCGGGCGTGAGCAGCCAGTGATGCAACCAGGTCACGTCCTGAGGCGGCCGCAGCGCATCTGCACCGATTGCGAACAGCGCCACGCAGACCGAGAGCGCCGTCGCGATGAGCCCGAGTCCCTGCGACAGTTCCAGGCCAGCCTGCTTGGAGGCGCGTGCTCCGAGGGTTGCGACCACCGCAACCACAGTGCACGACCACATCGTCGCGCGCGTCACGTCGCCCGAGGTTGCGCCCACGAGCTGCTCAATGAGCAGCAGCATCGCAAGCGCCGTGAGGCCGAACGCGAATCCGATGACCGTCGGCACATCGCGGAACCGCTCGCCCCTGAAGCGCTGGCCGGTCATCAGGAAGCTGCCCACCACGAGCGCTGCGGCTGTCGCACCTCCCTGAGGTCGGGCCTCCGCTGTGCCGTAGTACCTCGACACGTGCGCAATGGTGGCCGCAAACCAGCCAAGGGATGCGATCGACGATCCGACGATCGCGATGAGCTTGATCAGCGAAACCGTCCGCCCTCCGGCGATCGCGGCTGCGGGGATCGCGAGCAGCATCGTCACCGCCGCATAGGCCGAACCGATCGAGAGCGAGAGGCCGATCCAGATCAGCATCGCGCATGCTGCGAGCACGCCGGAGGCCATCGGCGCCCGCCGATTCGGATCGCTGCCGACCGAACGTGAGCGCGCACCCACCACAAGCAGGACCGCAACAATGATGGGCGACCAGTGTGCATCTGTGATGCGGAAGGCCCACATCGTGGTGCTGCGCATCGCGGGACCTGCCGGGTACTCGATCAGGGTTGCAGCCGTGCCGACGCCGAACACCGCAATCGCAACAGTTGCGATCACGCTGAGCATGCACGACGCGATGCCGACACGCGCCGTCCATGGCTGAGCCATCCGACTGCCGACGAGGATCGCAGCCGCGCCCATTGCCGCCCACGCGACAGGGAGCGCTCCGCCACGCACAACGACTCCAACCTGCACAATCACCAGTGCTGCGGCAAGGATGGCAAGCACTGTCGACTGGCGAGCGGTAGCGGCGGCCACCGCCGCCGCACGCGGGTCGTCCTGGCGGTCACGCCTGTCGATGCCCCCTGAAGGCACCAGTGCGCGGAGCTGCACGGATCCTGCAAGGGCGAGCGCCGCCATGAGTGCAGGCAGCCAGGAATGCACATCCGACCACGGATCCGTTGCGAGCGCGCCGCGCAGCGCCAACGTGGCCGCGATGGAGGTCGCCGCCACCGTGACGGCCGTATTCAGGCGCGGCGAGGTCCCGCGCAGCGCCGCCAACGAGCACTCCGCGACGGCCATCGCCCACCACAGCACGGTGAACCCGAGCGATAGCGCTGGCGACGCGCGGCCCGCATCAAGGATGAGGAGACCAGCGGAGATGGCCTGAAATGCACCGGCAAGGCGCAGCCACGCGAAGCTCGGCGGGCCAAGGCGCGCGAGCGCGAGCGCCACGGCATAGACGCCGGTCAGGTAGAGCGCACCCGTGATCGGGGGCTCGCCTGCAGGGCGCCCGGCGAGCAGGTAGATGTTCGCGAACGCGGGCACGACGTACGCGCCAATGAGCGCGATGCTCGCGACCGCGAGCTCACGCGACCGTAGCGTGAGCGCACCGCCAATCACTGCGGCGGCCAGTCCTGCGACAAGCGCGGCCGTGGGGCCGAGCACGTTGAGCGGGGTGACTCCAGCGCACGTCGAGACGAAGAGCCCTCCGATGCCCGCGGCAAGCATCGAGCCAGCAGGCAGCCGCCCAAGCCGACCATGGAGCAGCGATCCTGCGATGACGAATGCTCCAGAGAGCGCATACGCAAGCGCAAGTTTCGCGGCCGGTGGCGTCCGTGCGAACCAGCCCTGATCGATCGCGAACTTCGCGAAGATGCCGATGGCGGCGATCACGACGATGCCACCGATCCACGCCGCCACCTGACCGCCAAGGAACCGCTCGAGCCCGGCAGGGGAGGTGGATGCCGATGCGGCAGGGCGCGCAGCAGGCGTAACGAGTGGCGGTGCAAAGGAAGGGGGTGCGCTTGCCGTGGACCGCTTCGCCTCAAGGATCTGGTGCACCGGGTGCGGCGGCGACGGTGCGTGCGCCTGAATGGGAGGCGGTGCCGGTGACGATGGGAGCGGCGGCGAATGCGGTACCGCTGACACCGCGTTCGGCGGCGACGGGTGTGCAGCCTGCGGTGGCACGACGGGCGCGCGCTCGAGCGCTGCCAATCGCCGTTCGATGGCGTCGAGTCGCGCGATCAGCTCTGCATCAGTCATTGTGCCTCCCATCGATCAACGACCGGACGCCACTCGAACCGCACACTGCGCTATCTACGCCTTCCCGCTGCACAGGCTAGGGCAATCCCTGCAACCTCAGCCGCCTGCACGCGCAGCTCCGGCACTGCCGTGCTCTCCCAGCAGTCCGGCTTTCGAAGCGTGCCCACCAGAAGAAGGTCATCGACGATGCGACCGTCGGCGGCACGTGCCCGACCATGCGAATCGGTTTCTATGCCGAGACCGAGGCTGTCTGCGCGGAGATCGCCTGACATCATCAGCGACGCGATCGCAGGGTCCGCGTCCCCTGCGTGCGCAGCCACGGGACCCGTGCAGTTGACCACCCAGGCAACACGGAGCACCTGCTCGGCGCCAGATCCGCGCGAGGGCGTGCGCACGAGAAGGTCCACTGCGTCGTCGATTGCATCCGCACGCTCAGGTCGACCCGACACCATCCTGATATGCCCACGTTCGACCGCAGCACGCACCTGCTCGGCCACAGGCGACGCCATGCGGTGCCGGTGCACCTCCCAAAGCGGGCGGATGTGCCGGACCGCACGTGCACGCTCGGCATCGGGCATCGCGCGCCAGATGGTCGCCGTGTGGGGACGGAGCCCGTCCACAATCGTGCGCCAGTCAGCCTTCGCAGCCTGCGCATCATCGATCAGCCCACGGAACCAGGCGAAGAGCGCACGCGCCGTCAACCGCGGGGCGCGAAGCAGGGCGGCCACGTGCGCATCGAGCGCCGCGGGCTTTGGCCCGATGGCCACGTGAGGCTGGGGCAACCACGCGCGCCTCGAGATCACCCAGATCGGTGCGCTCCGCGGCGGCGCGTTCGATCCCGCAAGGCTCAGCAGCACATCCACGGCCGTGAGTCCGCTTCCGATGATCGCGACCGGCTCGTCGGGCTGGATGTCCGTGACCGCATGCGGCTTCCACGGATCTGCAATCCACCGGGTGCGCGACCCGTGCCAGCGACCGTGAAGAGGATCGCCCGGCGGCCGGTGACCCGATGCAAGCACCACCGCGTCGGCCGTGATCGAGGGTCCCCTCGCGCAGTGGACGAGCCACCCTCCATCGGGCCTGCGCATGACGCGACGTGCCTCATCAAGGCACATCGACAGTGTCGCCACGCCACGCGCCGCGCGCGCCGCATCATCGAGCGTGTCACGCACATAGTGGCCGTACTCCATGCGGGGCGCAAAGTCCGTAGGACCGAGCGCACTTCCGCGGGCCTTCAGCCAGTGCACAAAGTGCTCAGGCTCCGACGCGATGGCAGTCATGTTGGATGCACGGACATTCAGCAGGTGCGAGGGATCTTGCGTTCCGTATGCGGCGCCCTCGCCCGCAGTGCCGCGCCTCTCCACCACGTGCACTGCCACGCGCTGTCCGGACTCCGCCGCGCGGCGGAGCACATGCGCGGCGGTCACGCATCCCGAGAACCCGCCTCCGATGATGCACACTGAAGGGACCATTGACGCGTTCGGGCTATGTATCTCTAGGGTCACGCGGGAGTCAGTTCAGCTGCGGCGGACGATCCCGCCAAGCGGCACCGCTGCGCTGCGCGACACCGCCGCGAGCAGGATCGCGCCCGCTGCAATCATCGCCATCGACAGCAGCATGGGCTCTGTGACCGGACCGATGCTGAATGCCTCCGCATCAGGCGCCCGCAGCTGCTCTGTACCTACGCGCAGAACGCCGTATGCGATGAGGAACCATGCCGACACCACGCCAGGCTTCTCCGGCTTCCACCATGCGATGCACAGCGCACCGAGGAGCAGGGGACCGTCGGTGATCGCCTGCATGAAGTTGTTTGGCCAGTACGCAGTGAGCAGCGGCTCGAGCTTCGAGAGCACCTCAGGCCGCTTGAGGTACGCCGCGCGGTACACGGCCTCAGGCAGCGGTAGCGCAGGATCGACGAGCGGCGCAAGCGGCGCCAGCGACTGCACCGGGAAGTCCGGCTGAAGCACCTGCGCCGGGTACTTCACGCTCCACCACGGCGGATTCGCCTGCCAGTCCGCTGGAAGCGGCTTGCCCCACAGCTCTCCGTTGACCCAGTTGGCGAGCCGGCCGAAGCAGAGGCCCGGCGGCGCGACGATTGCCGAGAGATCGATCGCATGCAGCATCGGGATGCCCTGCCTGCGTCCGTACCACATTGCGCAGAGGATCACGCCGATGATGCCGCCGTGGCTCGACATGCCGCCCTTGTGGAGCGCGAGAAGTCCCCACCAGGGGAATGATTCGCTGAAGGTCCAGAGCAGCGCGCGGTCATAGAAGATCACGTGACCCACACGGCCGCCGACCACCACACCAACAACGAGAAACGTAAGCAGGTCGGTGACCTGCGACGTTGAGAGCGGTGTGCGGCCAGTGCGCGAGAGCCAGCGCAGCAGGAGCCACGCTACGAGGAACCCGGCGGCATAGGAGAGGCCGTACCAGCGCGGCCCGAACCCTGGCGAGATCTCGATGGCGAAGGGCGAGAGGGTGTGGATGATTGACCCGATCACGCGGGCGGAATCCTACTCGTTGTGCTGCACTGCCTGAGTTGCGCGAAGTTTGGGCGTGCGGTGCAGACCGCCCGCAGTGCGTCGCTAGGGTCGCGCGACATGGATGATGCGCGCATCGAGACGAGGCCACGCGCGCACCGCACTGCGCGCGATCCGCCGCGGCACACGCAGCCGCCCGTGGCGTGGCTCACGTGGTGTGGCGCTGCGCTTGTCATGGGCGCGGCGCTGCGTCCTGGGTTGCCAGACGCGCAGACCCTGACCGCGATCGCGGCCTGCATCTCTGGCGTGTGTGGCGCCACGGCCCTGATGACTTGCGCACCCACCGCACATCGAGCCATGAGTGCGCTCGCCATGTCGCTCTGCGTCGCATCCTGTTGCCTGCTCGGTGCAGCATGGCGGCAGCGCGCCGACGACGCGTGGACAGCGCTGGTGCATCGCATCGCGCCCGACAGCGCACCACGCCTGATCGAGATTGAGGGGGTCGCACTGAAGCCCCCGTCGTCGGATGAGCGCAGCCATCTCCATGACGGGTGGGGCGACACGCTCTCGCGCTTCACGCCGCCATCGCCATCCTCATCGCTGGATGTGCGTGTGCATACGCCATATGGGCCAGCCACTGTCCGCGTGCGTGTGGACGGTCATCGGCTGTCGGTACTGGCCGGCGACCGCGTGCGTGCCACCGGATGGGTGCGGACGCTCGGTGCTGCAACCAATCCCGGCGGATTCGACGGCGAGCGATGGTCCGCCTCGCGGCGCATTGTCGCCATCATGGACTCGGAGTCGCCAGCTATGGTGGTCAGCGAGGGAGCTGATCCGGGCATCGATGCCACGCTCGCACGGTGGCGCGCGTCGGTCGAGGATCATCTGCAGCATTCGATGCCAGTGTGGGCGTCGCACGCGGCGCGTGCGCTTGTCGGTGCCAGCATCATCGGCGTGTCGTGGCCGGGAGCAAGCCTCGCCAATGACGCGTTCGCGGGTACCGGCATCCAGCACCTGGTGGCCATCTCCGGGTTCAACATGGGCGTGCTTGCGGCGGTCGCGCTAGTTCCGCTGGCAAGGTTTCGTCGACCAAGGCTTGAGGGCGTCGCACTCATCCTGCTTGCGTTCGTGTTTGCAGCATCGATCCACACCGAGGTCTCTGCCATACGTGCGGCACTCATGGCTGCAGGCGTCGGTGCCGTCAGGCTCGCGGGCCTTCGCTGCTCGGGCGAGGCGGTCGTCGCGATCGCGGCCATCGCCATCGTCGCGACTGACCCGCCACAGGCATCGAACCCGGGATTCCAGCTCAGCTTCACCGCAGTCGTCGGCCTAATGCGCGTCTCCTGGCCGCTCGAGCGTGCCCTCACGCGCGCGTGCTCTGGCGATGGCATCGGATCCGTGCTCGCTCGCAAGGCGATCCCCGCGGCGAGCGCCTCGGTGGCCGCATGGGGCGCCACTGCACCGATCACCGTGGTGCACTTTGGGCAACTCGCGCTGTGGGCGATTCCGGTGACGATTGGGCTATCGCCGCTCTTCGCGGCGCTCGTCGTGGCCGGAAGCGCCGCGCCAGCGCTGCACGCGATCTCGCCCCCGCTCGGATCGGCAGTCGGTGCCTTCGCCGCGGCGAACGCGCAGATGCTCGTCAAGATGGCGTCGCTCGCCAACCATCTCCCTGGCGCCATCGTGCGCACAGGCTCGAGCGGCCCCGACCAGGTCGCTCCTCCTGGCGTGTCCCACGCACTCCGCATCGACTCGATCGATGTGCGAGATGGTTCATGCCACCTGATGCGGTCGAGCGATGCCGCAATCCTCTTCGATGCAGGATCCCTTGGCTCGGCGACTCTTGGTAGTGGCACGGTGGTTCCGGCACTGCACGCGCTCGGTGTGAGCCGGATCGACGCGATCGTGGTGTCGCACGCGAACTTCGACCACTACAGCGCCGTGCCTGAGGTGATCGAGGCCATGGGCGTGAGGCGGCTGCTTGTGAGCCTCGACTCCCTCGAGCGCGCGCGGAGGTCGCCGCAGGGTTCGATGGCTGCGCTGCTTCGTCACGCACGTGATGCGGGTTGCACTGTGGCCACGGTCGGGCAGGGCGATGCATTC
>JBIKNS010000046.1:0-14043 GCA_044358545.1 Phycisphaerales bacterium
CCCACCTCCAGCAGTTCGCCGGCGTGCGGCCGGCCTTTGCGGATGACATGGCGTTCGGGCTGGACCTGTCGGTGGCGCCCTTCGCGGAGGCATGCGTGCGCCGCACGGGCAAGGGGCACGCCTCTGTGTTGGGCACGCTGCTTGCCTTCCGTGGCGACGCCGAGTCGGCGTGTGCAGTACCCGATGGGAACTGCGACGTGTCGGTCCTGCGGCAGCCTTCACTCAGCAGCCCTGAGTCCATCGAATCCGACGCCGCTGAGTTTGTGGGAGCGATTGCCGGGCACTCTGGGATCAGGACCGACAGGCTGCACGTCGCGATCGTCGGGGCGCTGTTGGGCATCCCGACCTTGCTCCATGACAACGCCTACGGCAAGAACAGGGCTGTGTTCGAGGCATCCATGCGTGGAAGGTTCCCGCATGTGCAGTTCGCGAAGTGTCCGGCTCCTCAGAAGTCGTAGCTGAAGCGCTCTAGGGTGCGCGCGAATCGGGTCTCGACAATCCGGCGCGCCTCCGCGTCGTATCGTTGCCGGTACCCGGCTCGCCCTTCGATTGGGCCAGAGGCGTTGCGCCACGGAAGCGAGCCCTCCACGCCCAGCTCCCGGGCGAGTGACTCGAACTCGACCTGCAGGCGCTCGAAGCGCAGCACGCGCCGTACTGCGATCGAGCCGCTGGAGTCCTCCAGCCATGAGCAGAGATCGCTGAACCACTGTGCCTGGGGGAGTGCTGCCGCACAAGGGCCAGTGCCGTAGGTCGTGCGCACAAACTCAGCGAAGGGCGCGCCCATGGCGAGCTCGCTTGCCCAGTGAGGGAGGAGCCGGCCCCCTGAACCCGGATACTGCCGCTCGATCTGGTCCCGCGACATGACCAGCGGCTTACGAAGGTGGTCGTAGAACGAAACGACCTGCTCGAAGGGGTTTCGGACGACCGAAAAGGCCAGAAAGTCAGCGATGCCAGATCCAATCACCCGCTCTGCATCGGCGTATGTCGCATGCTTGCGCAGGAACAGCCCGCCGGCATTTGCGGGTTCAAGCAGGAGCTGCTGGATGCTCTCGCCCGCGCACTTCGGCACGTGGATGAACAGGAACCGCTTTCGGAATCCGATGATCATGGGACGGCCGGGCTCAAGTCACGTGCAATGCACGATGGGGTTCCGCGCCGCCATCATGCACAAATTGGACGCCGCGAGCATAATCCCCATGCCACGACGATGAGCGAGGATCGAATCAAGGTGACGAAGGTGTTTGGGATCGGTTGGGCCAAGACGGGCACGACCACGCTCGGGCACTGCCTGCGGCGACTTGGGTACGACCACTACGGGCAGAACCTGCATCTCGTTGAGCGCATGATGGCTGGGTGCGTGCAGAAGGCGATGCAGATCGCCGCGGCGAGGCAGAGCTTCGAGGACTGGCCGTGGATCCTGCTCTTCCGCGAGCTAGACGCGGCATTCCCCGGCAGCCGGTTCATTCTCACCACGCGCGATGCCGACCGCTGGATCGCGAGCTACCGGGCAATGGTTCACGCAGAAGGTCCGCCGACGCCACAGATGGCATCGATTCGCGCGTTCATCTACGGCATGGATGTGGCCGGGGCGTCCGACGAGCAGCTGAAGGCCCGGTATTGTCGCCATAACGCGGATGTGCTGGAGCATTTCAAGGGGCGACCGCAATGCTTGCTTGTGGTTGACTGGGAGCGCGGGGATGGATGGCGGGAACTGTGCGAGTTTCTCGGCGCGGTGGCGCCCGAGGAGCCCTTTCCGCACCTGAATCGGCGCGCCTGACCTCACTGTGGCCTGAACGACAGGCGATGCAGCCGGTACTCGCCGGGACCGTTCCCCGGATCGAGCCTGAACTTGCCGTTGAGCTGGTCCCCAATGGCGAGTTCGATGCGGTGCCGACCTCCGGGAAGCGCCGCCTTCAAGCTCTGCTCCTCGCAGAATTGTGGTCGTTGGATTGTCTGGTAGTACAGCTGCACCATCCGCTCGCCCGGGAGCGTGATGTCTACGACGACCGTGGCGCCTGCCGGCATGGCGGCAACTGGCGGGACGTGGAAGTAGGGGTCGTGGTCCAGGGCCTCGAGGCATGCATACCCCTGCTCAGTGCGGATGCGCCCGATTCCCCGGACCAGGTCGGATGCGGCGAGCATCGCATCGGGCGGGACGACGATCTCCTCGGAGGGGCTCGTGCTCCGCGGCGGGATGAAGTTCCCAGTGTCATCGACGAGCAATCTTGCTGCAATGACGAACACCACTGCCTGGGGACTGAACTCGTCGGCAAGGCGTGCGACGGTTGCATCACCGAAGTGCCGGTAGTGCTGGTAGACGGTAGTGCCGAAGGTGTGGTTGAAGTACATCGAAATGCCGTCGGCGAACGAGTCCCCGAGCACGAGGACGGTCCCCGATCTGCGGGGGTTGGTCACCGTGAATCCACGGTGATCTGTCACGCGGGTCATCGGCGAGGGCGTGGGCGACTGCACCCACCCATCTGAGAATCGCCGTAACGTGAGCGGACCCCGCAGCGGATCGCCCGCGAGGCCAGCGGTCTCCGATGCGCCGTTCCATCCCACGCCCACCATCGGCACGATGTCGCCATACGGGGTTGTGGCACGCACGAAACCGGTGTCAGCGATGTCGAGCGGTTCTTGAACCGGGAGATGGCGCATGATCTCGCGGTAGGCGAGGTATGCCCCGAACTGGTTCCAGTGAGAGTCGTTCTTGCAGTACAGGATCAGCTGGGTGCGCTGCTTCGCATCGCGTAGCGTGCGACGAAGGTCGAGAAACAGTCCTCCTGACGGGTCCTGCGCCATCAGCTGGTCTGTGGGCGAGGTGCCCGGCCTCGAGAGGTGGCTCGGCAGGTACTCGGGGTAGATCGAGTGCTTGTCTGGGGCGATCGCCACGATGAAAGGGATGCCCCGCTTGGCGAGCTCCTGCCGGATAGAGCTGAAGTACGCCACAGCATTGGCAATGCCATCGGCGTCGAGCTGGCGCAGGCCCCGGTACTGGTCAATGCCTCGCGCGTGCTGATTGCCGAAGAACAGCCATCCATCAGTGCCGATGACCACGGCATCCTCGGTCATCGCGGCGCCGGCGATGCGGCGGGTTGCGGTGTAGGCAGTCAGCAGCTGCTTGCGCAGCGGGAGGCGATCGCGCGCATAGGGCTCGAGCGATCCCGTGAACTCCTTGAGCGCACCGGGGCTCAAGCCGATGGGGCGAAGCATCGAGATCGGCCGGTTCTCGAGGACCTGCATCTGCGCGGTGGTGACCGTCCACAAGCCGAGCCATGTGCAGAGCGGAACGAGTCCGATCGCGGCGCAGAAGAGGCAGGTGTAGATCAGGTCCGTGACGCGCTGCATGGCTTCAGAAGCGGAAGTAGATGAAGGGGTTGTATCCGCCCGCCGCAAGCGAGGCGACGCTGAGCACAAGCAGCATGCCGAGGGACGCCATCCATGCGAGTTCCGCGATGACCCGCCAGTGTGCCCGCTGACGGTCGACGCGTGCCCGCAGCCAAGGCACGATCGGCAGCGATAGCGCAATGCCGATGGCCATCACGATCCATCCCTCGCTTCTCACGATCTCCTCGGCGCTCCGCACGCTCCTTGAGTGATGCGGCACCAAGCGCTGGATGAGCGCACCCGCATGTGACAGGCTCTCGCAACGGAACAGGATCCATCCGACCATCACCACCAGCATCAGGTATGCATTCCGTACGAGGGACGGCAGGCGTGCGAGGACCTTGCCGGCTCGGGTGCGCTCCAGGGAGATGAAGGTGCCGTGAAAGAGGCCCCACAACACGAAGTTCCAGCTTGCCCCATGCCAAAGCCCGCACGTGACGAAGACGATGAGCAGGTTGCGCCACGTCCGCAACTCCGACCCGCGGCTGCCGCCAAGCGGGAAGTACACATAGTCGCGGAACCAGGTGGAGAGGGTGATGTGCCACCGGTGCCAGAAGTCCCGCACAGTCTGCGCGATGTAGGGGAAGTTGAAGTTCTCGGGAAAGTCGAAGCCGAACATCTTCCCGAGCCCGATCGCCATGCATGAGTATCCGGAGAAGTCGAAGTAGATCTGCAGCGTGTAAGCAGCCGTACCAGCCCACACGATGCCGCAGGTGAGCTCCGATTCGGGAAGCGCGAAGGCGCGGTCGGCCACGATCGCCATTGGGTTGGCGATGAGGGCCTTCTTCGCGAGGCCTCCAATGAAGCGCCGCACACCCTCGGCGAACTGGGCGACGCTGCGCTTGGGGTGCACGAGCTCGCGCTCGATATCGGCGTACCTGACGATGGGTCCGGCCACGAGCTGCGGGAACATCGTCACGTACGTGGAGAACTGGAGAAGGCTGCGGTTGGCGCGGACGTGCCCTCGGTACACGTCGATCGTGTAGCTCATCGACTGAAAGGTGTAGAAGCTGATGCCCAGCGGCAGGGCAATGCGCACGATGCTGTCGGCGCGCAGGTGCGCGAGGTCCAGCGCATGCAGCAGCGCGATCACGTTGTCGGCGAGGAAGTTGAGGTACTTGAAGCACGCCAGGAGCGCCAGGTTGGAGATGACCGAGGCCGCCAGCCACGCGCGCTGCCATGGCGTCCTGGGCCCTCCCGGTGCGAGCGGCTGCACACCGCCCCCTCGCCACGCCCCGGAGATCATCAGGGCACAGGCGTAGTCGATGAGGGTCGAGGCGACCATGACGAGAATGAGCCAGTTCTCGCCGTAGAAGTAGAAGGCAAGGCTGCCCAGCAGCAGTGCAGGGAACCGGAGGGCGCGCGGTGCCGCATGGAACAGCAGCAGCATGGCCGGCAGGAACCAGAGCAGGAATGTGATTGAGCTGAAGACCACTCGTGAGCCTGCAGGTGGCGGTGTCGTCTAGGGGTGCGGCGCGGGTCACGCGCGGCACGCACATGCTTAGGCGGTCCGCTGCGATGCGCGTGGCGCCGCCGCCGGGCACCGTCACGCTTGACGAATCTATCACGGCGGCTTCGCGGCATTGCGTCGGCACCTAACTCGTATCATCGCTCCATGCGGAGTCGTCTCGCGCAGGTCGCACGCGTCCTTGCTCGAGGGGCGCGTTGGCTCTACGACCTGCTGCCTATCCCCCTCGATGTGCGGCTTCGGCATCGGAAGCGGCTGGCCGCGCGCGTGCCAGGACTGCTCCTGGCCAGTGGCAGCCCTGAGGAGTCTGTCCGCCGGGCGGTTTCGGCTCCGCGTTCGAACACGGCAGGGCGCGCCGCAGACCCGCCCATCGGACTGTCCGTGCGGCCGTGCGCCACCCCACTCGTCTCGGTCGTCGTGCCCGCGTACAACCAGTGGCCTCATACCGCCGCATGCATTGCCAGTGTCATGGCTGCGGAGCCCGAGCTCGACCTCGAGATCATTCTGGCGGATGACGCGAGCACCGACGAGACGCGGAACGCGCGCGAGCGGGTGCCTGGGCTCATCGTGTGTCGGCAGGAATCGAACGTCGGTTTCCTCCGCAACTGCAACATTGCGGCGCGGATGGCTCGCGGCACGTACCTGCTGCTTCTCAACAACGACACGCAGGTTCAGTCTCGGGCCCTGACGCAGATGCTCAGGGTGTTCAGCCTGCGGGCAGATGCAGGGCTCGTAGGGGCGAAGCTCGTGAATCCCGATGGCACGTTGCAGGAGGCGGGTGGAATCATCTTGAGAGATGCGTCCGGATGGAACTACGGAAGGGGTCTCGATCCGGCTGACCGTAAGTTCAACTACCTCAAAGGGGTCGACTACTGCTCGGGTGCATGCATCATGCTGCGCCGCGACTTGTGGGAGCAGGTCGGCGGGTTTGACGAGCGGTTCTCGCCCGCCTACTACGAGGACACCGACTTGGCGTTCAAGGTCCGTGCCGTCGGCCGCCAGGTCTACTACCAGCCAGCCGCCGTCGTCATCCACCGCGAGGGCACATCCCACGGCACGGACGTGCGCAGCGGCGTGAAGGCGAGGCAGGTGGAGAACAGGTCTGCGTTCCGCGCGAAGTGGCAGCCAGTCCTGGACCGCGAGCACTCCGAAGCGGGTCGGGACGAGTTCCATGCTCGCGACCGCTCCCGGTCGAGGCCGTGCATCCTGGTTGTCGACCACTACGTGCCGGAGCCTGACCGCGACGCCGGGTCCCGGTCGATGTGGGCAATCCTCCAGGTGCTGGACGGCATCGGCCTCAACGTCAAGTTCTGGCCTCACAATCTCTGCCCAGTTCCGGAGTACGCCTCGAGGCTCGAGGAGCTTGGGATAGAGATCGTGTGCGGCACCGCGGGCAGCGGCGCATTTGCGGAGTGGATCTCCGCGAACGGACACGACATCGACTACGTGATGATGAGCAGGCCGCAGGTTGCGGCGGACGTCATTGAGCACGTGCGCCAGCACAGCGACGCGAAGGTGATCTACTACGGCCACGACATCCATCACTGGCGGATGCGGGCACAGGCCTCAGTTGCGGGCGATCGGCGACTGGAGGCGCATGCGGAGTCGATGCGAGCGCTCGAGGAGTCGCTGTGGCGGCGGGCGGATGTCGTGTACTACCTGTCCGCGGCTGAAACCGAGGAAGTTCGCCGCACGTGTCCGGACACGGTTGCACGCACGATTCCCGGCTACTTCTTCGAGAGTCCGCGCGAGCCGCTGCCTGAGCTGCACCCAAGGCAGGGCATACTCTTTGTTGCCGGATTTGCGCATCCGCCCAATGTCGATGCGGCCCTATGGCTCGTGCGCGAGATCATGCCGATCGTGCGAGGGCGCACGCCGGGAGTGCACCTCTGGCTCGCGGGCTCGAACCCCACCGATCAGGTGCAGGCGCTCGCGTCCCGCGATGTCACGGTCACCGGGAACCTGTCGGATGACGAGCTCGCCGCGCTCTACAGGCAGTGCCGTGTTGCTGCAGTCCCGCTGCGCTTCGGTGCGGGAGTGAAGCACAAGGTGCTTGAGGCGATGCACCATGGCACCCCGCTCGTGACGACATCGGTCGGTGCGCAGGGCCTCGCCGATCTTGGTGAGGCGATACCAGTGGTGGACGGTGCTGGTCCGGTGGCCGCAGCGATTGTTGGCCTGCTCAGCGACGATGCGGCATGGCGCACCGCCAGTGCACGCGGTCGCGAGTACGTCATGCGGCGGTACTCGCGGCAGGCGATGTCCGCCGCGATCGAGCAGGACATCAGCGCGAGTGCGTTGCGCCGGGTTCCGCGCGCGCCAATGTCAGTGAGTGCGCCCCTGCATGGCCGGCAGTCATCATGGTCACGCCGATGGCGGGTGCCGGTTGCTGTGCTGCTGATGTTGTGCATCGCCCAGGCGCTGGTGCTGCTCCGGAACATCGACCGCCCTGGTCTCTACTACGACGAGATCCTCTTCGTGAATGCGGCTGTCGGTGGCGTTGGGGACGAATTCGTGACCCAGCGCGTGGGTCGCGTGCCATTGATGCTGATGCCGTACATCGGCGCGCTGAAGGCATGGATCTGGTCGCCCATCTTTGCAGTCTGGGAGGTGGGTCCGGCCAGTGTGCGCATCCCTTCAATTGTCATCGGGCTCTGCGGCAACATGCTCGCGTGCCTCGCCATGGGAGTGTGGTTCGGTCGGACAGCGGCTGTGCTGACCGCCTTCGCCGTGTGCTTCGACCCGACGGTGGGTATGCAGTCGCGTCTTGATTGGGGACCCAACGCAATCATGTTCCTCTGCCGCGGGGGATTCCTGCTCAGCGTGGCGCTCGCATGCACTGGGCGCACGCGAAGTGGCTTGATCGGCATGTTTGCCTTCGCGGCTGCCGGCTGCTTCGACAAGCTCAGCTTCCTGTGGATCGCCATGCCGGGCTTTGTTGCATTTGCGGTGGCGGAGCGCGTGCTCGTCCGCGACCTGTTCCGGCGCCATCAGGGTCAGATGCTCGCCTGGGGGGCTGGGGTCGCCGCGCTCATGTTGGCTGCTGTTGCGCTCGCCGTGCGCGCACCGCTTGAGTCGCGGGATACCACGCTGGCTGCCCGTGCGATTGAGGCAGGGAGGCTGCTTTGGCAAGCCGTCGCGGGAGACGGTGCCGTAACCGTCATTCGCTGGGGTAGCGCGGGCAGTCATGGCGGGGAGGCATCCCTCGTCATCGGTGCCCTTGGAGCCGCCGCTGCGCTTGGACTTGGGGCGACTCGCCACCAGCACGACCGATGGAGGCGATCATGGCGATTGCTGGTCATGTTGTTTGCGCTTTCTATGGCGCTGTTCGCGGCGACGCGCGCTGCCACCGGTCCGCATCATGCAGCCCTGATAGCGGGCCTTTGGCAGCTGCCGTTCATTCCTCCAATTGCTGCCGGAATCTCTCGAGCACGTTCCCGCAATCGATGGCTCGGGCCGTACGTCCAGTGCGGTTTGGTCGCGGTCGCCTGCATCACGTGCCTCGCCATGACTTGGCAACGGGTCGATGCGGTCGCAGCGCCACCCGTGAACCCGAACTGGGACCGGGCGAACTGGCTGTGCGGCCAGTACGTGGCGACGGGCCTTGAGGAACCGGTGATATTCACGGACTGGGGCATGGGAAACCATGCGATCGCAGTGACTCGCGGTCGTAGCGGACGAATGGGCGACTGGTGGCCCAGTTTCCGTTCCGTGGAGGGTGCCCGCAGCGCCATTCAGGTGGCTGCACCGTCGGCGCTCTACTGCCTTCGCATGCCGCGGTTCGAGACCATGCGCGGTAACCGTGGGCGGTTTCTTGATGCCGCAGCGGCGGCTGGCCTGCAGCCTCGCCGAGTCAAGGTCATCCTGAGCGAGACCGGGGCCGAGATGATTGAGATCGTGCGGCTGGTGCCAGCGGTCCCGTAGATGTCTCCGACGCTCACTGTGGCGGACGGGAGCCGTCCCCAACCCCATGCACCCCTGACCGCGCGGCAACCGCTAGCGCGACCGCTACCCCGTACGCAGCGAGCGTCGCGATCCAGCGGTATGTGGGCATCTCGAGCGCGACGTGCACCGCTGGCACGAACAGCAGGTTCGCGGCGAGGAAGATCAGCACGACCTTGCCGTGTGACTGCAGTTGCCGCGCGATGTTCTGGTACGCGTGCGCGCGGTGCGCCTGCGTGATGTTCTCGCCGCGGTAGGCGCGTCGGATCACGCACACCGTCGCGTCCGCCACGAATAGCGCCGGCAGGATCAGCCACGCTGACAGGAGGCCCGGCAATCGCACCGCGTCCTGGATGGCCAGTGCGGCGAGCGCGAATCCCAGCCAGGTGCTTCCGCCATCACCCATGAAAATCTTTGCGTGCCGTGCGTTCCACGGCAGGAACCCCACGAGCGCCGCCGCAAGCACAACGAGCGCAAGCAGGAAGGGCGTCGACCCGCCGGTGACCGCCGCGATCGCCAATCCAGCCACGGCCACGTACAGGCTCTCGCTGGCGCAGAGCCCGTTGATGCCGTCCATGAAGTTGAAGAGGTTGGCGCTCCACGTGAGCATGAAGGCCGCACCCGCGATGTACCCCGCATACTCGATGCCCTGCGGACCGCGCGCCCGCCACAGGATCAGCGTGGCGATGATGGCTGCCGCTGCAGCCTGCGCCACGAGCCGGATCCACGGCTCGATGCGACGCCGATCGTCGATGTAGCCCATCACCGCGAGCGCCCCGCTCACCATTGCGGTCGCGAGCAGCACGTAGTCGTCCCACACGATCGCGATGCCCACCCACGCGAACGTCACCGGCACCACGAAGCCCATGCCGCCGCCCACCGGAGTCGGGCGGATGTGCGACCCGCGCGCATGCGGCTGCACGATGTGACCGCCACGAAGGGCAACCCGCCGCATCAGCCACGTGCCGATGAACGCGGCTACTGCCGTGAGCGGCACCATCCACAGGGCGTAAGGAAGCCACGCTTTCTCGAGACCGCTCATCTTGAGAGTTCAATATCGGGCGAAACCGCCGCTGATGTCGACTTCTGCCGGCGCCCACACGTCGCGGGGCAGCGGAGCCGTGAAGGCCATGAAGACGGCGCCGGCCGCAAGGACGGCGGTGTTGAACACGGTGTCGCCGCCCGCCGCCACGAACCAAAGGGCCGTTGCCGCGGCAGGACCGCCGAGTTCGGCGCAGCAGTGCAACGCGCACACGCAGTTCCGTGCGACGAGCGCGACGATCGCCGCCAGCAGCACTGCACCGATGCCGCCGAACTCGCTCAGCGTCATCAGGTAGAGCGAGTGCGGCTGGGAGGGGCTCAACAGCTCCGGGTGCTGTTCTGCCACCCGTGGGTACCGCGATACGAACTCAGCGCCGCGCGGGTACTCGGCGACGATCGTCGGTGTCGCGCCCCACCCGCGCCCGATCACCGGACGCTGCAGGAAGGAGTGCCACGATGCCTGCCACCACAGGATGCGCGGAGGAAGCGAGTCGAGCGCGAGGTACCACGGGCGGTCTTGGTCTGGTGTGGTGGAAGCCGCCTCGGTCGGCGCCGCCGGGGCACTGGCGTCGGTTGGCGCAGGCTGTGCGGCAGCTGCCGGGTCGGGCGCCACGGCGTCGGGTGCGGATGCGGCCGAAGCCGGCGCCCACACCGGCGACACTTGCGCCGGCAAACCCGCATGATTCGCCGCCTCGTCCAGCCACCGACGCTCCGCGCCGAGCCATGTTCCGGCGAGCGCGACCGCCACGGGCAACACGATCCACCATCGACGCGCGCGGTTGCCGACCGCTGGGAGCGCGACGCACACCGCCGCGGCAGTGACCAGCCCGAACGCCGCACCCGTCATGGCGCGCAGCGTCGCGCACGCGCACATCCCGCCGAGGCAGCACAGCATCGCGATACCCGCCGCGATGCGCATCCCGCGCGAGAGCCGAGGACTGACGCACAGAAACGCGCCAATGCAGACGCCTGCGCCCGACCACATGCCCGCCTTGCCGACCTCGCCGTGCAGGCCGCCGAAACGCACCAATTGGGGGCTGTGGCCCGGTCCCAGATGAAACTGCCCAAACTGCCACATCTGAGTGAGCGCGAGCACAGTGATTCCGGCCAGCAGCGCGGCGAGAAGTGCGATCCGCGCGCCCGGCTCGCGGAGCAACGGGTAGAGCAGGGGTGCCCATAGCAGTGCCCGCATGCACTGGAGTTGTTCGATGCCGTGGGCTGGGTCGGGCGACCAGAGGAGCGACAGGCATATCCACGCGACGAAGAGCGCAAAGGCCACCGCGAGGGGGGTGCGAAGCGCCTCTAGCCACACCCGCCACAACACCCCGGCCCGCACGAGCGACACCCCGATCAGGGTGCCGAGCGCCACCTCGCCACCGGCTACCCCCAGCGGCGCAAGGAACATGGCGAGCGTGGCGACCGCGAGATGGAACTGGTGCGCAGCGGGGTCTCGTCCAAAAACTTCTACACGCAACTCCATGAACTGACCCATTGGAGCGGAATCAAGGCCGTCCGTCGCGCTTTGTTCCGTCTATGGACCGGAAATCTCGCCTTCGGACTTGCATGCCCGGGATTTTGGGGCATCCTCTTATTGCATCCTTGCGCAGGTTCCCTACCTGCTGGGTGTGTGGTAAGTCCCGCCGACCTTCCCCCCTATACGGGTCGGAACCTTCCAGCCTCTCGGAGTTTGAAATGAAGAATCGCACGTTCCCTCTGGACGCTCGTTTTGCGTCAACCGCCGCCATTGCGGTCGGCGCGGCCCTGTGCGGTGCTGAGCAGCGCGCGGATGCCCACATCGTCTGGTCTGGGATCATCAACATCAACATTCCGTCGACCGCCGACGGGGTGTTCCTGAACGTGATCACAGGGCAGGTCGGTTCCTCGGGACCCTCGACCACTGGTTGGGACGTCAATCCCTACAGCGGGAGCGGTCTTCAGTTCTTCGCGGCCTCCGGTGGTGGCTACGTGAGCGGTCTCGGCACCGATTCGTCGCTTGTCGACAATCTTGCGTTCAACACGCTCATCGGCGCTGGTCAGACGTACAGCACCGGCCTCGCGTCCATCGAGTCTTCGGGCTCCACGCGATTCCACTTCAGCAGCTCGCAGAACCTAGTGGGCTTCCAGTTCATCAACGAGGCCACCGGAAACACTCATTACGGTTGGATGCGGCTTCAGCTGTGGAGCGGTCCAGGTCTCCAGCCGCGCGCGATCGTCGAGTACGCCTACGAGACCGAGGCGGGCGTTGGCATCAACGCCGGCCTGATTCCGGCGCCTGGAGCGATCGCGCTTCTCGGTGTGTCCGGACTCTGCGGCACCGGTCGCCGTCGTCGCTCGTAAGTTACGCAATAGTATTGTTTAGATAGTGATGTATACAGCAGTACGCCGTGCGGCCTCAGTGGTCGCCGTCGGCGGTCGGGGCTTCCGTGGTTGTGCGTGCGGAGCCAAAAAACTGGGCTTGGCGCACTTGCAATGGCGCTCGCCTGGGTCATATTGGAGTCGCCTAGGTAGCGGATGGAGTCCGAAACTAGGTGGGAAAGTCCCTGGTTCGCACGGTGCCCCTACACCGATCGAACGCCGTTCCCGCAACCCTTCTGGAGTTTGACAGACATGCACTTGAAGAACCGTTTGGACGCGCACTTCGCGTCCGCCGCCGCCGTGGCCGCAGGAGTGGCCTTGTTCGGCGCAGTTCCTGATGCTGACGCCGGGGTTGTGTGGAGCGGCATCGTCGACATCAACATTCCCTCGACGTCCGATGGCGTCTACGTGAATCTCGTCACCGGTCAGGCGGGAGTCAGCTCTGGCGCGGTGGCTGGCTGGCACATCAATCCATTTGGCACCAACTCGATGGGCTTCTTTGGCGCCGCGGGCGCGGGGTTCATGCGCGCGGATGGCGCGTCAGCGACGCTCGTCGACAACCTGGCCTTCCTCACCGAGATCGGCGCATCCCAGTCGTTTGGTTCGGGTTCCGGCGGCGTGGAAAGCACCGGTGCGACGGCGATGAACCTCAACAGCTCGGAGAACCTCATCGGCTTCCGCTTCGTCAATGCCACGACCGGCGGCACCCACTACGGGTGGATGCGGATCCAGTTCACGGGCACTTCGTTCAGCCAGCCGCGCGCCATCGTCGAGTACGCCTACGAGAGCGTCGCAGGCGCGAGCATCGAGGCCGGCGTGATCCCGGCACCAGGCGTCTTGGCACTGCTCGCTGCAGCGGGGTTCATGGTCCGGCGTCGGCGACGCTGAACTCGGGTCGTCGTGCCCCCTGGGACGGGCGCAGCAAGGCCTGATGCGGGTCCAGATTCCGCGGTCACCAATCCAGAAGGGCTCCTAGGGGCGACCACTGAGGTCGCCCCTATCCCTTTGAGGGGTTATGTGCCCACGGCGGTGAAGGCTGATCTTCAACTCACTCAAGAACATTTGAATCGGGGCGCGTTTCGCTTGCGTGTGCGGCAAACCCGTGCATACTCCCGCAGCAGCATCCTGCGATGCCGCGACAATGCGAGGGAGAGAAAGGCCGGTCTGTTTGACGTGCCAGTCCATTCGCGATGTTGTTCCCGCAGATTGAGACGAGAGGATCTGACCAAATGAAGACTTCCCAGAGCCGGTTGAATGCCCACTTCGCCGCGTGCGCGGTGGTCGCCGCATCGGCCAGCGTGCTTGGCGGAGCCAGCGAGGCCGACGCGGCCATCGTGTGGAGTGGGGTCGTCAATATCGCGATTCCGTCGACCACCGACGGTGTGTACCTCAACGTCATCACGGGTCAGTCCGGAGCGACCGGCACAGGTGTGTCGGGATGGGACGTCAATCCGTACGGCGGCACGGGACTGAACTTCTTCCAGGCGGCGGGTGGCGGCTACGTGCGTGGTCTTGGCTCGAGTGCCACCCTCGTCGACAATCTGGCATTCGGCACCCAAATCAACGCCAGTTCCGTCTTTGGGTCTGGGACCAGTGGCTCCGAGACCACGGGCGCGACGGCCTTCCAGCCGGGCAGCATGAGCAACTTGGTCGGCTTCCGCTTCGTGAACGAGGCCACTGGCCAGACCCATTACGGCTGGATGCGCATCCTCTTGGGCGGCTCCGGGCTTGCGAGCCAGCCGCGCGCGATCATCGAGTACGCCTACGAGAACATCGCGGGCGTCGGCATTGGCGCCGGCCAGATCATTCCAGCACCGGGCGCGATCGCGCTGCTCGGTCTTGCAGGGCTG
>JBIKNS010000047.1:0-14034 GCA_044358545.1 Phycisphaerales bacterium
GGAGGCCGTGACTGCGGATAATCGCACCTCACGCTCGCCCCCCCCTCTCCTGGAGTTCAACCGTGCCACAGCCAGTCGCGCTGATTGTCGAGGACGAGACCGAGATTTCCGAGCTCGTGCAGTTCCACCTCGAGCGCGAGGGCATCAGTGCGCAGTCAGTCAAGAGCGGACGCAAGGCGCTCGATGTGGTGCGGCATGCCAAGCCCGACATCATCCTGCTCGACCTCATGCTTCCTGACCTCGACGGACTCGAGGTGTGCAGGCGCCTCAAGCAGGACCGGGAGACCCGTGAGGTGCCGGTCGTGATGCTCACCGCGCGCGGCGCGGAGAGCGACATCGTGGCTGGCATCGAGATGGGCGCGGACGACTACGTGACGAAGCCCTTCAGCCCGCGCGTGCTGCTTGCGCGCGTGCGCGCCGTGCTTCGCCGCAACCAAGCTCCCGGCTCCGACGAGAACCCCGACCGCCGCACGCTGCTCGATGGCCGTCTCGTGATCGACGCGGCACGCCACTCGATCACCGTGGACGGCTCCCTCGCAGACTTCACCGTGACCGAGTTCGCGCTCCTGGAGTTCCTCGCGCAGAAGCCAGGCTTCGTGCGCACGCGCGACCAGATCATCGCCGCGGTGCATGGGCGCTCCACCGTGCTGTCTCCCCGCACAGTCGATGTGCACGTGACCGCGGTGCGGCGCAAGCTCGGACCGCTCGGCGACGCCATCGAGACCGTCCGCGGAGTCGGCTATCGCTTCTCGGAAGAGGCCCCCGCCAGCGCTGCACCCCCTGCCGCGTAGCCTGCGCGGATGCGTCCGGACCGGACGGCCATGCTGCTCTCGATGCTCCGAGCCCTTGGCGTGCTCGCCGCCGTGGCGGGCCTGTCTGTGGCGTTCTGGACAGGGCATGCGCGGCATGGCGCATTGCTCACCGGCATAGGAGCGATTCTGGCATGGTCCGCTGGCCGTGCACGCCGCCGTCGCGAGCTCGCTACGGTCAGCGACCTTCTCGCGCGGATAGGCGATGGCGACATCGCTGCCCGCGCACGGATGCCGCACGACGACGATGCGTCACGCGTGATGCGCGCCGCGCTCCGGGCGCAGCGCGGCTTTGCCGAGGCGCTCGCGCGTGCGGAGGATGAGCGCGACGAGCTCCGGGCGACGCTCGGCGCTCTCGGCACGGGTCTTCTCTCGCTCGACGCGCAGCGCCGCGTACGGAGCACGAACGCGGCAGCGGAGCGCATCCTCGGACTCTCGGCCACTGCGGCGCGCGGCCGCCTGCTCGCAGAGTGCGTGCGCGATCCGGAACTGCTCAGCTTCGTCGAGGATTCCTTCGCCAGCGCGGAACGCGAGGACGTGGCCCCGCGCCCGACCGGACAGACCGCGCTGCACGACAGCCCACGTCCTGCGGAACTGCAGCTTCATGGGCCTGCAGCCGCCGCGGTGATGGCCGCCGCGGAGCCGCTGCGCCGCGCGGATGGACGGATCGACGGCATGATCATCCTGATCGAGGACGTCACGCGCCTCCGGCGTCTCGAGTCGATGCGCACCGACTTCGCGGCCAACGTGTCGCACGAGCTGCGCACGCCCATCACCAACATCAAGGGATACGCCGAGACGCTGCAGGAGGTCGGCTTCGACGACGCCGCACAGGCACGCCGGTTCGTGGAGGTGATCCAGCGCAACGCGCAGCGGCTCGCCGCGCTTGTGGAGGACATCCTGCTGCTCTCGTTCCTCGAGCAGCCCGGGCATGCCGAGCAGATCGAGAGGCACCCGATCGCAGTTGATGAGGTCATCGCGGAAGTGATGGAGGAGCTCGGACCACCGGCCTCGGCGCGCGGCGTGACGCTGCAGGCGGCAGAACCGTCGGGCTTGACGATCAATGCCGACAGGCGACTGACGATTCAGGCGATCGGGAATCTCGTCTCCAATGCCGTCAAGTTCTCGCCTGAGGGATCGACCGTCCGGGTGTGGGCCACGCAGGAACACGGCTTCGTGGAGATTGCGGTCGCCGATCAGGGACCCGGCATCCCGGAACGGCACCTTCCACGCATCTTCGAGCGCTTCTACCGGGTCGACAAGGCGCGCAGTCGTGAGCAGGGCGGCACGGGGCTCGGCCTCTCGATCGTGAAGCACGTGGCGCGAGTCCACGGTGGCAGCATCCACGCCGAGAGCGTGGTCGGCCGGGGATCGACATTTCGGTTGCTACTTCCCCTAGCCACATAGTCCGAGAACCACACCATCTACACGGGTTCTGAACAGAAAGTGAACATTCCACGGGGATACTGCGGCGCGCCCAACGCAAAGGACCCCATCATGATCCGCACCACCACTCGTCTGCTCGCCCTAGCCACGCTGCTGTGCTGCTTCCTTGGCGCCGGTGCCGGCCAGGACTCCACCGCCCTCCGCGGCGCGATCCGCATCGACGGTTCGAGCACCGTCTACCCCATCACCGAGGCGGTCGCCGAGGAGTTCTCCAAGCAGGCCGCGAAGGTCAACGTGTCGGTGGGCATCTCGGGAACAGGCGGCGGCTTCAAGCGCTTCTGCGTTGGCGAAACGGACATCACGGATGCCTCGCGCCCGATCACCCCGAGCGAGGTCACGCTCGCCGCAGAGAAGAATGTGGAGTACATCGAGATCCCGGTCGCGTATGACGCGCTCACGGTCGTCGTCAACCCGAAGAACGACTGGGTGAAGTCGCTGACCGTCGACCAGGTGCGCAAGATCTACTCGGCAGCTGGCACGGCGAAGACCTGGAAGGACCTCGACCCCACGTGGCCTGACCGTCCGATGAAGGTCTTCTCGCCCGGCACCGACTCCGGCACGTTCGACTACTTCAAGGAAGCGGTGATCGGCAAGGACGGCAATGTGCGCAGCGACATGAGCGTGTCCGAGGACGACAACGCGCTTGTGATGGGCGTTGCGGGAAACCTCGACGGCATTGGCTACTTCGGACTCGCCTACTACGAGGAGAACCAGTCCAAGCTGCGCGCGATCCCGATCGACGGCGGCAAGGGTCCGGTGGCGCCTTCCGCGAAGAGCGTGAACGACGGCACCTACACGCCGCTCAGTCGGCCGCTCTTCATCTACGTCAACCGCAAGGCCGCCGACCGCACCGAGGTGCAGGCATTCATCGACTTCTACCTCAAGGAGACGGGCGAGCTCGCCAAGGAGGTCGGCTACGTCAACATGCCCGAAGAGATCCTTGCGCGCGCCAAGGCCCGGTGGGCGTCACGCAAGACCGGGACGGTGTTTGTGGCCGACGGCAAGAAGGTCGAGGGCGCGTTCTCGACCCTGTACCGGTAGGCCGCGGCCGGGCGCCCGGCGCGACGTGATCTGAACAGGGTCCGGGTACCGTCTCCGGACCTCAGGAACTGACGCATGAGCGCCATGGCCTCCTCCTCATCGCCCCTGCTGCCCTCCCGCGGACGGCCACGTTCCCGCGCGGGGCGCATCTGGTCGGAGCGCGTGGTGCGTTGGGTGCTCCTGGGGTGCGCCATCTTCAGCATCGTCACCACCTTCGCGATCATCGCGGTGCTCGCGCAGGAGACATTCCGCTTCTTCACGATCTCCGACAGCCCGAACATCTCGGTCTGGAAGTTCATCACCGGCACAGAGTGGAGCCCGCTCCTGGGTGCCGAGCAGCATTTCGGGGTCCTGCCGCTGGTGTCGGGCACGCTGCTCATCACGGGCATCGCGGCAGTCTTTGCGCTGCCGATCGGGCTCATCACTGCGGTGTACCTGAGCGAGTACGCGAGGCCGCGGGTGCGCTCGGTGCTCAAGTCAGTGCTCGAGGTGCTCGCCGGTGTGCCCACTGTCGTGTACGGGTTCTTTGCGCTCACGTTCATCACGCCCAACCTGCTTCAGCCGATGTCGGAGGCCTTCGGCACCTACAACGCGCTCAGCGCAGGTCTTGCGGTGGGGTTCATGATCTTGCCCATCGTGTGCTCGCTCTCGGAGGACGCGCTACGCGCTGTGCCCCAAAGCCTGCGCGACGGCGCAAACGCGCTCGGCGCCACGAAGTTCGACGTCTCGGTGAAGGTCGTCGTGCCCGCGGCGCTCTCGGGAGTGATCGCAAGCTTCCTGCTCGCGATGACGCGCGCGATCGGCGAGACCATGATCGTGGCGCTCGCGGCAGGCGGCCTCGCGCAGCTCACGCTGAATCCTGCCGCGCAGGTGCAGACCATGACGGCGTACATGGTGCAGATCTTCCTCGGCGACGCCCCTGCGGGCGGCGTGGAGTACCAGTCGAGCTACGCCGTGGCCTTCGTGCTGTTCGTGCTGACGCTGGGCATGACGCTCACCGGGGCGTGGATCCTGCGCCGATACCGGGAGGCGTACGAGTGAGCGGGATGGCGCTCCAGCCTGGCGCTCCCCAGGGCCCCGCGGCGGTGCTCGCTGCAGCGCCCTCGGTGTCGCGCGGCCGGAGGCTGCTCTCGAACCGGCTGTTCCTGGTGGCGTGCCTGCTGTCGACGACTGTCGCCATCGCCGTACTGGCCACACTGCTGGTCTCGATCTTCATCGACGGGTGGGGCAGCCTGTCGTGGGACTTCATCACTCGGTTCGCGAGCCGCAAGCCTGCGGAGGCAGGCATCAAGGCACCCCTCTGGGGATCGATCTGGGTGTGCGGCATCTGCGGGCTCTTCGCGCTGCCCATAGGCATCGGCACGGCGCTCTACCTCGAGGAGTTCGCATCGCGCAACCGCTTTACGGAGTTCGTGCGCATCAACATCACGAACCTCTCCGGCGTGCCAAGCATCGTCTACGGCATCATCGGGCTCACGGCGTTCGCGCGCATGTTCGGCGTCGGCGGCAAGGGCGAGCCGATCGCCATCGGCAATCCCGACTCGATCTGGTACCTCCAGCTCCCGTTCGGGTCAGGCGTGCTCGCCGGAGGCCTGACGCTGATGCTGGTGGTGCTGCCGATCGTCATCGTCGCGAGCGTGGAGGCGCTGCGCGCCGTGCCGCCGTCTATCCGTTCAGGGTCGCTCGCGCTCGGCGGCACCACATGGCAGACCACATGGCGACTTGTGCTCCCCGGCGCGCTGCCCACGATGATGACGGGGGCGATCCTGGCGATGAGCCGGGCGATCGGCGAGGCCGCGCCCCTGCTGGTGCTCGGCGGGTTCCTGCTGGTGTTCCGCACGCCGGTGAACCTGATGAGCGACTTCACCGTGCTTCCGCTGCAGATCTTCAACTGGGCCAGCCGACCGCAGGAGACATTCCATGCGATCGCCGCAAGCGCGATCATCGTGCAGCTCGGGCTTCTGCTTGCCTTCAATGCAGTGGCGATCTTCATCCGTGCAAAGCTCCAAAGGCCGCTCCAATGAACACACCTGCCCCGCCATCCCCGGGCACCACGCCATCCGCCGCCACGGAGCGGCCTTCGCCCGCCGGCACCGCGACAGCGCCTGCGCCTGACGCCGCGCGCGCACCCGCCCCGCTGCCCGAGGTGTGCGTGCGCGCACGCGCCTTCTCGAGCTGGTACGGCCAGTTCCAGGCACTGAAGGGCCTGACGCTCGACATTCCCGCGCGCCGCGTCACCGCGTTCATCGGCCCCTCCGGCTGCGGCAAGAGCACCTTCCTGCGGTGGATCAACCGCATGAATGACACGATCGCCTCGGCACGCGCGAGCGGCCAGCTCATGCTCGACGGCGAGTCGGTGCTCGAGGCTTCAGTGGATGTGGTCGAGCTCCGTCGCCGCGTCGGCATGGTCTTCCAGAAGCCCAACCCGTTCCCCAAGTCGATCTTCGAGAACGTCGCGTTCGGGCCGCGCCTGCACCGCAAGCTCTCGCGCGCCGACCTCGAGGATGTGGTCGAGGCGAGCCTGCGCGGCGCAGCGCTCTGGGAGGAGGTCAAGGACCGCCTGCACGCGAGCGCCCTCGGCCTCTCCGGCGGGCAGCAGCAGCGCCTCTGCATCGCGCGCGCGATCGCCGTCGGCCCTGAGGTGCTGCTGATGGACGAGCCTTGCTCGGCCCTCGATCCGCGCTCGACAGCATCCGTCGAGGACCTGATCCGCGAGCTTCGCCGCAGCTACACGATCGTGATCGTCACTCACAACATGCAGCAGGCATCGCGCGTGTCGGACATGACGGCGTTCTTCTACGAGGGCGCGCTTGTGGAGTTCGGCGCCACCGACGAGGTCTTCACCAACCCACGCAACCGCCAGACCGAGGATTACGTCACTGGCCGCTTCGGCTGATGCGCGCATCGCCACTGGAGCACACTCATGGGCGTCAACCTTCACGATGAGATGATCGAGCTGCGCCGCAGCCTGCTTGGCATGGGCGCGCTCGTCGAGCAGCGGGTGAGCCGCGTCGTCGATGCGCTCGTCGAGGGCGACCTCGAGGCCGCCGAGATGGTGCGTGCCGGCGACGACGAGGTGGACAGGCTTGAGGTCGCGCTCGAGTCGCAGTGCATGCGGCTCATCGCGCTCGCGCACCCGGTCGCGGGCGACCTTCGCTTCGTGCTGTCGGTGATCCGCATCTCGAGCGAGCTCGAGCGCATCGGCGACCTCGCGCGCGGCATCGCCAAGCGCATCATCAAGCTCTCGCAGATGGAGCCTGTGGACGTGTCGGCACCGCTCGTCGACCTTGCCTTCGCGGCGCGCACGATGCTCTCCGACGTGCTCGCCGCGCTCTCGAACGAGGACGCCGCGCTCTGCCGACAGGTGCGCCGATCCGACAAGCGCGTCGATGACATCCACAAGTCCGTGCTGATGTGGGGCCGCGAGGAGATCCCGAGGCACCCCGAGCAGTCGCGCGCCATGATCGAGATCCTGACCATGGCCCAGCGCTTTGAGCGCATCGCGGACATCACCACGAACATCGCCGAGGACGTGATCTTCGTGCTTGAGGGCCGCCTGGTGCGGCACGAGGCGGACTGAGCTTCGGAAGCGAACCTCCTGGCGGCCATGCCACAGCCGCATGGCGTGCTTGGCACCAGTTCGTGACGCGGGCAGCGCCACGGTCCGATACTGGAGTCCCGAACTCGCTGTGACGCCATCGAGCTGGGGCGGGCAGGCGTGCCTGGATTTGGCTATACTGCGCGGCTCGGCGCTTGGCGCCGGAGGCACACGCCATGCACTATCCCCACAAGACCAGCCGCCGCAAGAAGGTGCGCGCCGTCGGATTCCGCGCCCGGATGAAGACACGCAAGGGCCGCAAGATCATCAGCCGGAAGCGCCGCGTCGGTCGCCGCATCAATCCGCGCAAGACCTGATCGAGGATGCGAGCGTCCCTGCGCGGCCTGCTCTTGGTAGGCATGCGCGGCGCGGGCAAGTCCGCCGCCGGCCGTGCGGCGGCGATCCAGACCAACTGGGCATTCATCGACCTCGACGAGAGGGCCCTGTCGCTCTGCGGCGACAGTTCAGTCGCGTCGGTCTTCGCCAGCTCAGGCGGAGTCAATCGCTGGCGCGACGCCGAGCGTGACGCGCTCGCGCAATTGGTCGACGGGGCCTCAAGCCCCTGCATCGTCGCAGTCGGTGCCGGGGCGCCGGAGCACACCCCCACCGCCGCCATCATCCGCCACGCGAGATCACGAGGCTGGCGCATCGTGCACGTGCGCTGCTCGCCTCATGCGTGCGCCGCGCGGCTCGCCGCGGATCCCGCGGGCAGGCCATCAATCACCGGAACTGGACTGGTCGACGAGATCGCCGCGCTCCATGCGAGGCGCACGCCGATCTACGAATCGCTCTGCGACTTCGTGGTCGACGGGGACCGCGCGCTCGCCGAAGTGGCGCTCTCGATCGCGCGCGCGGCGAGCGTCTCGTAGGCATCGGACGCGCGGTCCCACTGCACCACGGTCGCGTCGCCTTCGCCGGTCACCACGCCCATGTCGCGCAAGGCGGCCAGTGCCGCCCCCTGCTCCGCAGCCTTCTTCGTGGATCCCCAGCATGTGGGGAACCGGTGCACGCCCATCTCCACGCAGATCTCGAAGCACTTCGCGTGGTCCGGCCCCTTCTCGTCCATCACCACATAGGTGGGCGACCCCACCCCGCACTGCTGAAGCACCTGCTGAAGCACGCTCTTGAAGTTCATCTGGTGGCCATGGCGCGCGGCCACTTCCACGTGCGGCTCCACATGGCGCAGGATGAACGTGCGCGCCGCGTCGACGCCTCCATCGAGGTGGATCGCGGCCACCATGGCCTCGAACACGGCGGCGGCCACCGAAGGCGGAAGGCTCCCCGATCCGGGCACCATGCCCTTGCCCACGGCGAGCAGCGGCAGCAATCCCGCGGACACCGCATACTCCGCACACATGCGCCTGCTGACGAGCAGGCTCTTGACCTTCGTGAGCTCGCCCTCGAGCAGGTCGGGGTATCGCTCATGCAGGTGCTCGCACACGACCATGCCGAGCACCGCATCGCCCAGGAACTCGAGACGCTCGTTGCTGCGCGCGCGCGCGTCCGCAAGCGACGCGTGCGTGAGCGCCTGCTCGAGCAGCGCCGTATCGCGGAAGGCATGCCCCACAGCTGCCTCTGCCGCATGCCGCACCTGCAGATCGATCGCCACGGCAGGTTCCGGCCGGTCAGTCGACGCCCGCGAAGTAGCCGCTGCCGAGGTGCACGGCGAGGCGCCGCGCATCGGCGGGCGTGGCGAAGGCGGTGAAGACCGCCGCCATGCGCCGCGGTCCGGGATCGTCATGCTCATCAAAGACCCGGACGATCCGCGCGGACGCGCGCACCGAATCCACGAGCCCGGGGAGGGTGAGTTCGATCTCCACGGCCATGCCTGCGGGCAGGGCCGTATCCAGCTCAAACCTCACGCCGGACACGGAGATGTCGTAGGCATGCCCCTCGAGGAGGTGGGTATCGATGTCCGGGTGGGGCGAGTAGGAGCCGTCCGTACGGACCACGACGCGTGCGCACCCCACCGGAGGTCCGAACCGGTCGGCGGCGCGCCGATCGGTCGCAGGTGCTGGCAGGGTGATAGTCATGGGTCGCGTTCTGGACTCGCTTGGCTCACGCACCCGCAGCGCTTGGCGAGGGTGCGGCACAGATCCATACGCCGGGGCGAGCCATGTGGATCGTCCGACTTGCCCGTTGCAGTTGAAAAACGCCTGCGGGCCGATGCGTCGATGGGCAACGTGCGCCACCAGCACCTACATACTGCCATAGAAACGCTCGAGCACAACGTCCATTGCGTGCCGCTACCCTCGCACAAATGCGAGAAAATGCGGGCGATCCCACTTGCGTCCCCGAGATCCTTTCGTCTCGGGACCCAGCGATGCTGGCGCCGCTGCACGGAAGTTCCGTCGCTGTCATCGGATACGGAAACCAGGGCCGGGCCCACGCGCTGAACTTGCGGGATTCGGGAGTGTCCGTGGCAGTGGCCGGACGCATGGACGGAATGAGCATTGCCGCGGCCCGATCGGAGGGCTTCCGCGCGGGTCCGCCCGAGGACATCGTGCCGGGTGCAGGGCTTGTTGTCATTGCGCTTCCTGATGAGGTGCATGAGTCGGCCTGCCCGGGCATCGAGCGGCTGATGGCACAGAGCGCGACGATGGGCTTCCTTCACGGGACAAGTGTCCACTTTGGGCTCTTTCGTCCGTCCGCGGGCCGCGCCGTGGTGATGGTCGCGCCAAAGGGTCCTGGCACGACGCTTCGATCGAGATTTCTCGAAGGGCATGGCATCCCCGCGCTCTATGCGATAGCCCAGGATGGGGGCAGCCCCGCCGATGCGCGATCCCTCGCGCTCGCGTGGGGTGCCGGCATCGGATGCGCGCGCGCCGGCCTGATCGCTACGACCTTGCGCGAGGAAGCCGAGACCGACCTGTTCGGGGAGCAGGCTGTGCTGTGCGGCGGCGTGATCGCCTTGGTGCGCGCTGCGTACGAGACCCTGGTTGATGCGGGATATCCCCCGCTCCTTGCGTACATCGAGTGTTGCCATGAGCTCAAGCAGGTGGTGGACCTCGTGCATGACCGCGGCATCGCCGGGATGCGCACCGCGATCTCGAACACGGCCGAGGCAGGTGCAGACGAGGCGATCGCCGTACTCGACGATGCAGTCCTGCGCTCGCGCATGCGCGCTATCCTCGACCGCGTGAGGTCCGGCGACTTTGTGCAGGCACTTGCGCGAGATGCGCGCGCCGGATTCCCCGCGCTGATGGCATCGCGCCAGAGGGCATCGGCTCACCCGATGGAGCAGTCCGGCCGCGCGGTCCGCGCGCTGCTTCCGTGGCTCCGCAAGGACGCGTAGCGCCATGGACCTGCTTGATGCCATGGTCCTCGGAGTCGTAGAGGGCATCACCGAGTACCTCCCGGTCAGCTCGACAGGGCACCTGATCCTCGCCTCCCGGCTGCTCGGGCTCGTGCCCGACCCTTCGGATCCCGGCTTCATCCAGGCCCAGCGCTCAGTGGATGCATTCAACATCGCGATCCAAGGCGCTGCGGTGCTCGCAGTCGCAGGGCTCTACTGGACGCGTGTCGTCGGCATGATGCGCGCGTGCATCGCATGGACGGGACTCGTGCGCCGGGGACCCAATCACCGGCTTGACGCCGTCCTGCTTCGCAACCTGGTGATCTCGTTCATCCCAGCGGCGGTGCTAGGGTTGCTCTTCGATGATGCGATCGAGGCGCGGCTCTTCGCGCCAGTGCCGGTGCTGCTGGCGCTGGCGCTTGGCGGAGTGCTGATGATCGCGATCGCGCCGTGGGTGCGTGCGCAGGCGAAGCTTGAGGGCGCAGGACATGGACCGACGGGCTCCACCCTGCTCCCATGGCAGGCGCTGGTCGTTGGGCTCTTTCAGTGCGCTGCGCTGTGGCCGGGCACGAGCAGGTCCATGTCGACGATCCTCGGGTCCATGGCAGTCGGACTGCGGCCGAAGGCCGCCGCCGAGTACAGCTTCCTTCTTGCGCTCCCGACGCTCGGTGCGGCGACGGTGTGGAAAGCGCGCGTGCTCATGGAGCCTGGGGCGATCGACCAGTTGGGCGGACCGATTCCCGTCGTGATGGGTTTCGTGATGTCCGGCGTCGTGGCTGCGCTCTCGATCGCATGGCTTGTGGGCTACCTCTCGCGCGGCGGGTTTGCGCTCTTCGGCTGGTGGCGAGCGCTGCTTGCGGCGGCGATGGGGATCTGCATCTGGATGGGCTGGCTTTCGCTTGCCCAGCCACTCACGTCCTAGGATGCCTGTCCCATGAGCCAGCTGGCACTTGGACTTCGCGCGCTGCTTGTGCGACTGACGGTCTTCTTCTTGATGGCCGCGATGCTCGCGTGGGTGCTCGGCGGCACGCTCTTCCCCTCGCCCCAATCAGTCACGTTCCCCCCTTTCGAGGTCGGTGGCATCCGCTACGCGTGGCGTGTCACAGGCAACGCGCGCGATGCCGGACCCGTGTCCTGGAGCCTCGTCCGCGCAAGCGAGGATGGCATGCGCCCATGTGATGTCGGCGTGCCCGCTCCGTGGCGGCGTACCTGGGGTCCACTCGTGCACGCAGGCGGGGCGCTGCTCGGCGTGGAGTGCGGGGCTGCGGCCGAGGCCGCCGGACTGTGGGTGGTGCAGATCGCGCCCGATGGCACAGCGACGGTCCGCAAGGTGGCCGATGAGTCCGAGCTGCTGGGATCGCTGCGGCTTGCGCCCGGTTCGGGCCCTCACGGCGGCTGATTGCGGCTTCAGCCCAGCGCGCCCTTGAGCTGAGCCTCATCCCACACGGCGACGCCGAGTTCGCGCGCCTTGTCGAGCTTGGATCCCGCCTCCGCACCGGCGATCACGATGTCGGTCTTGCGGGAGACGCTTCCAGAAACCTTCGCGCCGAGAGACTCAAGAAGCTCCGTGAGCGCGGGCCGCGTCCATCCCTCGAGCGTGCCGGTGATGACGACGGTCTTGCCCGCAAAGGGCCCCTCGGTTGCAGGTCGCTCCGCATGGCTGCGCATGTCGACGCCGGCGGCGCGCAGCGCCTCGATCGACGCGCGCATCGGTGCGGCGGCGAGGTCCTCGACAACGCTTGACGCGGTCTTCGCGCCGAAGTCGGGGAGCGCCTCGAGCGCAGCGGCGTCGGCAGCAAGAAGCTCGTCGATGTCGCTGAAGTGGAGCGCAAGGGTCTTCGCAGCACTCGCACCCACATGGCGGATGCCAAGCCCGGCGAGCAGCCGCGCGAGCCCCTGGCCGCGCGCGGCCCCTGCGCTTGCGACGATCGATGCCGCTGTCTTCGTGCCAAGCTTCCGCCTCGTGATCTTTCCCGATGCAGTGGCCGACTCGCTCTCGAGCTGCGCGATGGCGCCTGCATCGAGCGTGAAGAGGTCCGCGTACGTGCGCACGAGACCCGCGTCGACGAGCTGATCGATGATGCGCTCGCCGAGGCCGTCGATGTTCATCTGGTCCCTGCCCACGAACCACTTGAGCCGCTCGCGGAACTGGGCGGGACACGATGCGCTCGGGCAGAGGACCTTCGGGCCGTCGGTGACGACCGGCGCACCGCACGCCGGGCACGTGGCGGGCGGCACGATCGCAAGCTCGGATCCCGTGCGCTCGCTCAAGACGGGCTCGACCACCTGCGGGATGATCTCGCCGGCCTTCTCGATGATGACCCGGTCGCCGATGCGGATGTCCTTGCGCCGGATCTCCTCAATGTTGTGGAGCGTCGCGTGGCGCACGGTGGTGCCTGCGACGAGCACGGGATCCATGGTGGCGCGCGGGGTGAGCGTGCCGCCCTTGCCGACCTGCCAGTCCACCGATCGCAGCACGGTCCTGGCGCGCTCTGCCGGGTACTTGAAGGCGGTGATCCAGCGCGGGCTCTTCGCGGTGGTGCCCAGAGACTCCTGCTCGGCGAAGGAATCGACACGCAGGACGATGCCGTCGACGCCGTAGGGCAGGCTGCCTCGCGTGGCGCGGAACTCCTCAATCGCCGATTCCGCCTCCTGTGCACTGCCGCAGGACCTCGCGAGCGGACTCGCAGGCACCCCGAGCGAGCGCAGCAGCTCGAGGAACGCCCAGTGGCCCTCGGGCTCCGTGCCCTGTGGCGCCGGACCGAACTCTCCGCGGCCATGGGCGCTGAAGGAGAGCCTCCGCGCGGCGACGACACCAGGGTCAAGGCTCTTGAGCGTGCCTGCCGTCGAGTTGCGCGCGTTGGCGAAGAGCGGCTCGCCGTGACGCTCTCGCTCCGCGTTGATGCGGTCGAACTCGGCGTTGGGCATGTAGATCTCGCCACGCACCTCGAGAGGGTCCGGCGCGCTCGCCGCATGCGCGAGCTTCAGCGGCACTGCGCGGATGGCGCGCACGTTCACGGTCACGTCGTCGCCGGCGGTGCCGTCGCCGCGCGTCACCGCCTGGACAAGCCGACCGCCCTCGTACCGGAGCGAGATCGCGACGCCGTCGATCTTCGGTTCGGCGACAAGCACCGGCTCGTGGCCGAGCGCCTTCGCGCACCTCTCGTACCAGGCACGGAATCCCTCGATGTCGTAGGTGTTGTCGATCGAGAGCATCGGCACGCGGTGGCGCACCTGCGCGAATCCGCCCACGAGCGCATCGCCCACGCGCTGCGTGGGGCTGTCAGGATCCGCCAGCTCGGGGTGCGCCGACTCCAGCCTCGCCAGCTCGGCGAGCCGCGCGTCGTAGTCCGAATCGGACATGATGGGCTCGGCCTCGACGTAGTACGCCACGTTCGCCCGTGACAGCAGTTCGCGCAGTTCACGGATCCGCGATGCGGCAGGCTCCTCGCCCGCACTCCCCCGCCCGGCAGCCCGGATGGGCGCGCTCATCCTCGGCTGGCGCGTCGCGCCTTCAGCATCGCCTTGGGCATGCAGTGGAACGTGATGTCGCACTGGCCCACACGCTTCTCGCGGCCGCCACGGCCCGGGCGCACCTGCTGCACGATGTCCATCGTGAGATCGATGTTGAACTCCCCGCCAGCCGCGATCCGCTGCGAGAGCTCGTCTCCGCCCGCGACCCGGTACACAGCCGGCCCCACACACGGCCGCAGGAATCGGTAGCGCATCTCCTTGCACACCACGATGTAGTCCGCCCCGCAGCGCGAGAAGAGGTACATGCCTGCGGCAACCTCGCTGTTGCCGAGCAAGGCCGCGCCAGCCATTGCGTTGTACCAGTTGCGGTT
>JBIKNS010000189.1:0-4373 GCA_044358545.1 Phycisphaerales bacterium
AGGGCCCCGTACTCCTCTAGCGAGACCGGCTTCGCAGGCTCCGAGGGCGGCGCCGCCTTCGCCGCGCGCTCCTGCATCGCATTGACGGTGGCGAGCGCCTCGTTCACGCGGCCGAGTGCGGTGCCCGACTCCACGGTGATGCCCTGCACCGTCTGCATGATCGGGGCCACCTTGTCGAGCAGGACGCCGGCGTCGGACATCGTGCCGCGCACATCGGCGATCAGGTCCCGCGCCAGCGCGCCCTTCGCGTCAAGACCCTCGGGAAACTCCTCGATCACGCGGACGAGGCGCCCTGCGTCCTTCAGCGCGCCCTGCACCTCGGGCATCACGAGGAACTCGTAGGCGAGCGCAAGGGCCTGCCAATTCGCGAAGAGCGGCACGCGCTTGGCCCAGAAGAATGCGCGCTGGGCCGCGAAGTTGGCCTCCTCGAACTGCTCGGTTGCCTTGTCGAGCGGCTCCAGGAGCCCGCCGCCTCCTCGAACCTCCTCGATGATGTCGCGCCCCTTGCGGGTCGCGATGTCGGAGAAGCGCACGTACGCCACGAACTCGGTACCACCGTTCTGGTACCACCAGTTCGTGATCAGCAGGTCGATGTCGTCGACCTGCTCCTGCGTGAAAACCTTCGACGCGATCTCCCAGATGTCCTCGCGGGCCTTGCGCAGGTTCTGCTCGATGAACACCGCGCGGTCGCCCCAGATCAGCTTGGCGCGCCCGGAGTCGACCCAGTAGTAGTTCTGGAGCGTCACGACGCCGAGCTGGTCGAGCAGCTGGGTGAGCGAATCGCTGCTCGTCGAGATGTCGTACATGCTGCTCACGCCAAGCAGGCGGAGCCCGTTCATGAGCCGACGCTGGTTCACGTCGGGGTTGTCGCGCATCACTCGCTCGCTCGCGGCGAGCATGAGCGTGAAGTAGCGGTCCGCGAAGGCGTTCGACATGTCCTCAAGCTGCTGGCGCGAGAGGGTGAGGTCCTTGATGTTTCCGGCCTGCTCGACCTTCGACTTCTTTGGGCCGCCGCCCGCGCAGCCGGCGAGTGCGAACGCTGCTGCGGCGAGGAGCGCGACGGAGAGCGTCGATGCGCGCCGTCGCCATGGCACGGCGCACGTGCGCGTGCGAGCAGCCGTCACTTGACCAGCCCCACGATGTCGGCGCCGCGCATCGCCATCACCTTGCTCATGACGCGTACCGCCACGAATGCGCTGAAGGCGACGATCACGAACTCGATGATCGAGTTGAGGAACATGCCGTAGCGGATGCTGACGTCGGCCACGGCGGGCGCCGCGTCGGTCGCGGCCTTTGCGGGCTGCAGAACCCAGCGGAGGTCCTTGAAGTCGACGCCGCCGATTGCCATGCCCAGCGGTGGCATGAGGAGGTCGGACACGATCGAGTTCACGACCTTGTTGAAGGCCGCACCGACCACGATGCCGACGGCCATGTCGATGGCGTTGCCCTTGACGGCGAATGCCTTGAAGTCGTTCAGGAAACCCTTGAGCATGCTGGCTCCAGATGCGCGAATGCGCGGCCACCGGTTGGCCGCTGGCTACACATTGAACAGGAAATGGCAGACATCGCCATCCCTCATGACATACGACTTGCCCTCGACCCGGAGGCGGCCTGCCTCGCGGATGGCCTTCTCGCTGCCGAGCTCGGCGAGGTCAGGCACGGAGTAGATCTCGGCGCGGATGAACCCGCGCTCGAAGTCGGTGTGGATCACGCCCGCAGCCTGCGGCGCCGTTGCGCCCACGTGCACGGTCCACGCCCGGATCTCCTTCTCGCCGGCCGTGAAGTAGCTCTGGAGGCCCAGCAGCCGGTAGGCCGCGCGCGCCACGGTCGCCAGCGCAGGTTCGCCCATGCCCAGCGAGGCGAGCATCTCGGCCCGGTCGGCCTCGTTGAGCTCGGCGAGCTCCGATTCGATCTTGGCGCACACCACGACGACGTCGCCGCCGTGGGTTGTGGCGTAGTCACGGACTTTCTTGACGAGCGGTCCCTGGCCCGTCGGGTCGGATTCATCGACGTTGGCCACGAACAGCACGCGCTTGGCCGTGATCATGCCCAGCGAGCGGAGCTCCTTCGCCTCCTCGGGCGTCAGCTCGAGCGACCGGAGCGGCTTGCTCGCGTTCAGGGTGGCCAGGCACCGCTCAAGCAGCTCGGCCCGCGCCTTGGCCTCCTTGTCGCCGGCTCGGGCGGTGCGCTGGGCCTTGTCGAGGAGACCCTCGGCGACCTGCAGGTCCGCGATCATGAGTTCCGTCTCGATGGTGCCGATGTCACGGACCGGGTCGACGGAGCCGTCCACGTGGGTCACGTCGGGGTCGGCGAAGCAGCGCACCACGTGGAGGATCGCATCGACCTCCCGGATATGGGAGAGGAACTTGTTGCCAAGGCCGGCACCCTCGCTGGCGCCCTTCACGAGACCCGCAATGTCCACAAGCCGCATCGCGGCCGGGATCACCTTCTGGGTGGGGATGCGGGACTCGATCTGGCCGAGGCGAGGGTCGGGGATCGCCACAATGCCGACATTTGGCTCGATGGTGCAGAAGGGGTAGTTCGCGGCCTGCGCACCTGCTGCGGTGAGCGCATTGAAGAGCGTGCTCTTGCCGACGTTGGGAAGTCCGACGATGCCGCATTCCATGGGGGTGCGGATGGTAATGCGGCGATATCCTCGCGAGAGCGACGTGCGCTGGAACACATCGAACGAGTCGATCAGCACCCCCCAGCGCACGGTCCGCCTGCGGATCCTGTTCCTCGCAGGGTGCGTGCTGCTGGGGAGCGGCGTGGTGGCCGCCCGCCTGGCGTGGCTGACGTTGGTGAGGTCGCAGGAACTTTCGATCCGTGCGGTGGAGCGGCTCGATGTCGAGCGGTACCTGCCATCCTGGCGCGGGCGCATCCTGGACCGCAAAGGTCGCGTGCTCGCCGAGGACGTGCCGAGCTACGACATCGCCGTCACCTATCCCTTCGCCACCGGCGAGTGGGTGCAGCGCAAGGCGGAGGAGTCGGCGCGCCGCGAGGCGGGCCGCACGGGCTGGAGGCAGATGGACGCGACTGCGCGCGAAGCTGCCATTGCCCGGCATCTCGACGAGTGGCGGGCGCGCGAGTCGGAGCTGATGCGCGCGCTCTCGTCCGCGATGGGCATCTCCGAGCGTGATCTCGTGGCGCGCCTCGCGGAGATCGTGTCTGAGACGGAACGGCGCGCAAGCGCGGTGTGGGCGCGGCAGCGGGAGCGACGCATCGAGCAGGGCGAACCTGCGGACCGCGCGCCGGAGCCGATCCGCGAGATGGTCGAGCCGCATGTGCTCGTCGCGGGGGTGCCCGATGCGGTCGCATTCGAGATGCGGCGGATCGCTGACTCGATGCCAGGCGGCGTCGAGGTGCTCGACGCGACGCGGCGCCAGTACCCGTGGTCGAGCATCGAGGTCGAGGTGGACCGAAGCGCGTTGCCTGGCCACCTGCGATCGTCGAATCCGCTGACGCTGCGCATCGACGGCGCGTTCGACTTCGTCGTTGGCGCGATGCGCGATGAGGTGTGGCAGGAGGATCTCGAGCGCCGACCCTTCGAGCGCCGGGACGAGCGGGGCATGCTCGACGTTGACCTCGGCGGCTACCGTGCGGGACGCGATTCCGTGGGCGCCCGCGGCGTCGAGCGCAGCGCGGAGGATGCGCTGCGCGGGCTCCGTGGATTCGTTCGCCGCAGGGTGGATACGGGGAGCGAGGAGCGCGTCGAGCCTGTGCCCGGCGGCGATGTGACGCTGGCGATCGACGCCGCGCTTCAGGCGCGCGTGCAGGCGGCGATCGACCCGCGTGTTGGGCTGACTCGGGTGCAGCAGTGGCACGCCGGATGGCGCGACGGCCAGGCGCGCAAAGGTCCGCTTCCGGTCGGCGAGCCTCTTGCCGCGGCAGCGGTGGTGATCGACATCGCCTCAGGCGACGTGCTCGCCATGGCATCGACCCCGACGCCAGCCATGGCCGGCGAGATGGCGGAGAGTGCACGCGTGCGCCGCGACCCGTTCATCGACCGCGCAGCCGGTGGCATCTATCCGCCCGGCTCCATCCTCAAGCCGATCGTCTATCTCGCCGCGGTGAAGGAGGGTGTGTGCCGCGAGGATGAGGCGTTCGCGTGCAATGGCCACTACTTCCCCGGCCAGCCTGAAGTCGCGCGATGCTGGATCTACAGGCCGCAGTACGGGATGGCCACGCATTCGCAGAAGCTTGGCGGACCGCTCGGCATCGAGCAGTCGCTCGCGCGCAGCTGCAATATCACGTTCTACACGCTCGCGGCGCGGCTCGGCAGCCGGCGCATGACCGCCTGGTACCGAGACTTCGGGCTTGGGGTCGCGCCCGGTTCTGGGCTCGGGCGGGAGTTGGTCGGCGCCGATGGCGCG
>JBIKNS010000003.1:0-41929 GCA_044358545.1 Phycisphaerales bacterium
GTGCACCGTCGCGCGGCGCAAGGGCATCCCCCACCAGCGCGCAATCCTTCCGCGCGGCGGGCAGGATGCGGCGGCGATCCAGCGAGCCGGACGCGGCGCGCGCTGCATCGCGTTCGGTCCCGGCACGCGCTACATCCACACGGTCACGGAGATGGTCGACAAGGGCGACCTCCGCGCGACGATCGACCTGCTCTCTGCGCTGCTGATGGAGTGGTGATCGGCGCACACGAGCTCCCGCGCCGCGCAGTTTCGCGACACAGGGAACGTGGACGCGAGCAGCGCGCTACGCCTCGCGCGGAGGCGAGCAGAGCGGACCCCAGTCGTCCGTGTAGCCATGCTCGGTGATCACCTGGATCGCCGCGGGCACCAGTGCGCGCATCACGATGCAGCATCTCTTCACGGCGTGGCGGTTCTGCCGCCCCCCGTAGGTCGCCGCACCCCAGGCGAGCTGCTCAACCGTGAGCCCCACACGCAGCATCGCGGCACCCACTGCACGCTCCGAGTCAGGCTCGTCGATCCAATCGCGCATCTGCCGGCTTGTGGCGGCAAGGAGCGGCTCCGCTGACGTGCCGCCGCTGCTGCGGGCGCGCGCCGCCGCAAGGCGGCCGAGATAGGCGTCGTCCGTCATCGCGCACAGGTGCGTGCTGACGGCGCGGCACGCGGCCGCCATCATGCCGTCATGGTCGTGGGTGTTCAGGCGCGAGACGAATGCGGGTATCGACTCCTCGATCGGCACAGGCACCCCAGCAGCCGCATCCCATGTGGCGAACAGCGCACCCGCTGCGGACCACAGTTCGATCAGCCGGGTGTCCGCCTCTGCCGGACCGCGGTTCTCCGCGGATGCGAGCCACGTGAATGAGCGGTGCACGCGCACACGAACCTCGCCGTACAGGTGCGCCTCCGCGTACGCGTCGCGCCGCGGCTTCCACAGCCTGCGCAGCGTGTCCGGCCCGAGCAGCCCCGCGTCATCCGGTGTCGTCGCCATACGCGAAGGTTACCTCTGGCACGGACCTGCCTCACGATCCTGACGCAGTCGCCGGCGCCATGCCTGATGCGTCACCGGGCTACCTGCGCCAGCCGTGCGATCGCCGGGGCATGAGCGTGGCCACCCACCAGCCGATACCCGCAGACGCGAGCGCCGCGGCGGCGTTCAGTGCCATGAAGAGCGCCGCACCCTCGGCCGTCCGCGCTGCAGCCATCGACGCCACCGCACTCATCGTGGTGAGCGCGCCGCAGAATCCGCCGATGATGGCCCGCTCGCGCACCCGTGCCGACAGCGGCGAGTGCAGCGGGTCGCCCTGCGAGTCGTAGGCATGGATCCAGCGGAAGGCCCACGCCGCGACAGCGCATCCCGCGATGTTCACGCCGAGCGTGGGCCACTCGAAGGGAATGCCGAGGCGGATGCACACGATGTCTGCGGCCGCACGCAGCGCGCCGCCGAGTGCGGCACCTGCGACCACGTGCGCAAACGTGCCTGGCGGGCGAATCGACCCTTCGGACGGTGCACGCGAATGGCTCATGCGGCCATGACCCTCATGCCCATCCACGCGGCACATGGGCACAGCAGAAGGTTGAGCGCAAGCATGATGGCCGCCTGCGCACGGCGCCTCTCCACCAGAAGCGCCACCGCCTCGAAGGCCACAGCGCTCATGGTGGTCAGGCCGCCAAGTACCCCCACCCCAACCGCAGCCCACATGAAGCTGCCCGACTGCAGCGTGGCTGCGGTCACGCCGGCGGCGGCGCTTCCGACGACATTCACGGCGACGACCGCAAGCCAGACGCGCCACCGGTGACTCGCGCACCAGTCGCACAGGATCACGCGCAGGATGGCGCCGAGCGCAGCCCCCACCGCGGCGATGCCCACAAGTCCCGCATCTTGGGCGGGGCTCTTCGTCCACGCCTGCTCGCCGACGCGCACCGACACGACCTCGCGCGTGGCCTGCGCCTGATCCGCTGCGCTCATCGCGGCAAGCCTAGTGGGACCTGACGCGGGATACCTTCCCGCGCATGACAGCCACCCTGCTCTTCCTCGGCTCGGGCGAACTCGGCAAGGAGACCGTGATCAGCGCCAAGCGGCTCGGGTGCCGCGTGATCGCGGTGGACCGTTACGCGGGGGCGCCAGCGATGCAGGTGGCGGATGCGCACGAGGTCATCGACATGCTCGATGGCGCGTCGCTGCGACAGGTCATCCGCCGGCACAAGCCGGACTTCGTGGTGCCGGAGATTGAGGCGATCCGCACGACCGAGCTGCTGTCGCTCGAGAAGCGCGGCCAGGCCGTGATCCCAAGCGCGAATGCGGCCCACCTCACGATGAACCGCAACGCGATCCGCGACCTTGCGGCGCGCGAGCTCGGGCTGCGCACCGCGCGCTACGCGTACGCGGGCAGCGCCGCGGAGCTGCAGGGTGCGGTGCTGGGCGCGCGCGGGGTCGGCCTGCCCTGCGTCATCAAGCCCATCATGAGCAGCTCGGGCAAGGGACAGTCCGTCGCGCGCACGAAGCCGGACATCCGCAAGTCATGGGACTACGCGATGGCAGGCATGCGCGGCGACACGCGGCTGGTCATCGTCGAGGAGTTCGTCGACTTCGACTACGAGATCACGCAGCTCACCGTGAAGCAGCGGCGTTCGGCCGGTGGGCGCACGGTGTTCGTCGAGCCGATCGGGCACCGGCAGGAGCGCGGCGACTACCGCGAGTCGTGGATGCCCTGCGGCATGTCGGCCGCCGCGCGCCGTTCGGCGCAGCGCATGGCGAAAGCGGTGACTGACCGCATTGCCGGACCCGAGGGCGCAGGCATCTTCGGCGTCGAGTTCTTCGTGCGCGGCAGCGAGGTCATCTTCAGCGAGCTGAGCCCGCGACCGCACGACACGGGGATGGTGACGCTGGTGTCGCAGGACCTCTCCGAGTTCGACCTTCATGTGCGCGCGATCCTCGGGCTGCCGATCCCGCGCATCCGCTACGCGGGACCCTCCGCGAGCGTGCCGATCCTGGCCACGCGCGCGTCCGAGCGCGTGCCGCGATTCACCGGCATCGACCGCGCGATGCGGATCCCGGGCGTCGATGTGCGCATCTTCGGCAAGCCCTCCACGCGCCCCTATCGGCGGATGGGCGTGGCGCTCGCGGTGGCACCGACGCTCGCGCAGGCGCGCCGCAACGCCGCAAGGGCCGCAGCCTGCGTGTCGATGCGTTACGCGTAAGCGGCTGCCCGCTGCCGCGCCGCCGGGCACGCTCGCACTTTCGCCGCCACTGGCCAGTCAGGCTCAGGCGCTGAAGTACTTCGCCTGCGGGTGATGCACGATGATCGCGCTCGTGGACTGCTCTGGCTCGATCTGCCAGTTCTCGGTGAGCGTGCACCCGATGCGCTCGGGCTGGATGAGCCTGAAGAGCTTGGCCTGGTCGGCCATGTCAGGGCACGCGGGGTACCCGAAGCTGTAGCGGCTGCCGCGGTACTTCTGCGTGAAGAGGTCGGAGATGCGCGGCGAGTCCTCGCTCGAGAAACCTAGCTCGGCGCGGATGCGCTTGTGCCAGAGCTCCGCAAGCGCCTCGGCGCACTCGACGCCGATGCCGTGCAGGTACAGGTACTCGGTGTACTCGTTGCGCTCGAAGAGCTGCTTCGCGCGGTGGCTCGCCTCGGGCCCCATTGTCACGCAGTGGAAGGCAACCACGTCACGCTGGGGCTCGCCTCCCGGGCCCTTCGCGTCGACGGGGCGGAAGAAGTCGCTGATGCACACCTTGCGGCCTGACTTCTGGCGGGGGAACGAGAACCGCTCGATCTCGCGCTCGCGGTCCTCGGGATCGAAGACGATGAGGTCGTTGCCCGAGCTCGCGCACGGGAAGTAGCCCCACACGACCGCAGGCCGGAGGATGCGCTCTCGGCTGCACTCGGCCTTGAGCCGCTCGAAGATCGGCTCCACCGTGCGCTGGAGAAACGCCGCGTATGCCGCGTCGTCCATGTCGCCGCGGCGGAAGCCCCACTGGCCGCGGAAGAGCGCTGTCTCGTTGATGTACGGGTAGATCGCTGAGAGGTCGATGCGCTCGGCCAGGCGCGAGCCCCAAAATGGCGGCGTCGGGAGAGGGTTGTCGTGGGCAATCGGTCCGCCGACGAACTGTCCCGATCCGCAGGCGCCTGCGGGCTCGCTCATGCCAGCGCGCACCGCTGCGGCGGCGGCGCCTGCTGCGGCTGCAGCGCTGGCCGCGGCAGCAGCACCAGTGCCGGCATCCGCTGTCGCCACCGCGCCGCCTGACGCGCCCTGCCCCGCATCGCCATCGGCCGTCATCTGCGCCGCGCGCACCTTGTCGGCGGCCACGCGAGCCTCGACGGCCTTGCGCCTCGCGAGCCGGTCCTCGATCTGCTTGTCGATCTCGTCGAGCCGACCGTCCGCGAGCGCATCGCACACCGACAGACCCTCGAACGCGTCGCGGCCGTAGTACAGCTTGCCGCCGTAGGTCGACCGCAGGTGAGACTCCGCGTAGTGGCGCGTGAGCGCAGCGCCACCAAGGAGCACAGGCACCGTGATGCCGAGCCGGTTCATCTCCTTGAGGTTCTCCTCCATCACCGTCACGCTCTTGACGAGCAGCCCGCTCATGCCGATCGCATCCGCGCCGGACTCGCGCCATGCGTCGACGATCTGCTGGAGGCTCTGCTTGATGCCGATGTTGCGGACCTCGTAGCCGTTGTTGGAGAGGATGATGTCAACCAGGTTCTTGCCGATGTCGTGCACGTCGCCCGCCACCGTCGCGAGCACGATTCGCGCCTTCGCGGTGCCGGTCTGGCCTGACTTCTCCATGTGCGGCTGCAGGAACGCGACTGCCTTCTTCATCACCTGCGCGCTCTGGAGCACGAAGGGCAGCTGCATCTTGCCCGCGCCGAAGAGGTCGCCCACAACCTTCATGCCCGCGAGCAGGTGGTCGTTGATGATCGCAAGCGGCGCGTAGATGGCGAGCGCCTCGGTGAGCGTCTCCTCAAGCGCGCGGTCCTCGCCGTCGACGATGTGGCGCTGCAGGCGGTCCTCGAGCGGGAGGTCGGCGAGTGCCGGACCTGCCTGCGCCTTGTCGGCGCCGTCGGGGAACAGCCCGATGAAGTGCTGCAGGGGATCGAAGTTCTCCGGCATCCCCTCGGGGCGGCTCGCGCCACGGCGGTCGAAGATCAGCCACTCCGCAGCGGACCACTGCTCGGCTGGGATGCGGTTCTGAGGAAGGATCTTCGAGAAGTGCACGATCGCGGCGGTGAGCCCACGCGCACGCGCCTCGTGCAGGAAGACGGTATTGAGCACCGCGCGCGCCGCCGGCTTGAGCCCGAAGGAGATGTTCGAGAGGCCCAGGATGATGCCGCACGAGGGGAAGCGCTTCGAGATTAGAGAGATGCCCTCGAGCGTCTCGAGCCCGAGCCGGCGGTCGTCATCGTTGCCGGTGGCGATCGTGAAGGTGAGCGGATCGAAGAGGAGGTCGCGCTCGTCGAGCCCCCACTTGCCCGTGAAGAGCCCGTGGATGCGCTCGGCGATCGCGAGCTTGCGCTCCGCGGTCTTGGCCATGCCCGCCTGCGGGTCCTCGTCGATCGTGAGCGCCACGCACGCCGCGCCGTAGCGCTTGAGCAGCGGGCACACGGTGTCCATCCGGATCTCGCCGTCCTCGAGGTTGATCGAGTTGACGATGCAGCGGCCGCCCGAGCGGCGGAGGCCCGCCTCCAGCACGTCCGCCTGCGTCGAGTCGAGCATCAGCGGCGCGTTGACCTGGCGCACGTAGCGCGAGATGACCTCGCCCATGTCCGCGACGCCGTCGCGGCCCACGAAGTCGACGCAGACGTCGAGCATGTGCGATCCGTCGCGCACCTCGTCGCGCGCCATCGACACGAGGCCGTCCCAGTCGCCCGCATCGAGCATGCGCTTGAAGGCGCGCGAGCCGTTGGCGTTGGTGCGCTCGGCGACGATGAGCCACGAGTTGTCCTGGACGAACTCGGTGAAGCCGTAGAGGCTCGAGCATCCCGGCGCCTGCGGCACGATCTCCCGCTGGGCTGCCGCCCTGCCGCCCACGAGTCCCGCCAGCGCCGCGATGTGCTCGGGGGTGGTGCCGCAGCATCCGCCCACCGCGCTCACGCCGAGCTCCTCCACGAACCGTCGCATCGACTCCGCGAAATCCGCGGGCTGCAGCGGGTAGTGGGTCTTGCCGTCGACGAGGACCGGGAGCCCCGCGTTGGGCACGACACTCACGTGCCGGTCCCAGTGCCGCGACAGGTACTGCACGTGTGGCGTCATCTCGACAGGACCAGTGGCGCAGTTGAGGCCGATGCTCGCGACCGGGAATGGCTTGACCGCGTTGACGACTGCCGCAATGTCGGATCCAAGCAGCATCGTGCCCGTCGTCTCCATCGTCACCGACACGAGGATGGGCACATCGCTGACGGACTTGCGCGCGCGGTCGAGCGCATCAAGGCACGCATTGATCGCGACCTTGACCTGCAGCAGGTCCTGGCACGTCTCGATCATGAATGCGTCGACGCCGCCCTCGAGAAGACCCTCGGCCTGCACACGGTAGCTGTCAAGCATCGTGGCCCAGTCGGTCTGCCCGAGCGTGATCAGCTTGGTGCCCGGGCCCATCGAACCCGCGACGAAGCGCGGCCGGTCCGGCGTCGAGAGCCGATCGCACGCTGCGCGCGCGATGCGGGCCGCCTGCACATTGAGCTCGTGCACCCACCCGACCATCTCCTGGTCGAACTCCGCGGCCACAAGCTTGTTCGAACCGAAGGTGTCCGTCTCCACGATGTCTGCGCCGGCCGCGAGCATCGACTCGTGGATCCGCTGGATCATGTCGGGGCGGCTCCGCACCAGGATGTCGGTGCAGTTGTCGCGGCCGAGCCAGTCCTCCTGGCGGCAGTCCGTGCAGGAATGGATGGAGGTGCCCATGGCCCCGTCGAAGAGCAGCACCCGGCGGTCAAGGCACCCAAGCAGCGTGCGAGGCATCGTCACGGGGAACATACGCGCCGGGGGACCGGCTTTCAACCGTCCATCCGGATATACGGATGATTCAAGGTTCCCGGGCGTGGGCCGGGTCGTGGCTCAATGCCTGCCAGCGCTGGGGCGACCGGTGACCACCGATCCGGCCGACGCCGGTGCGTGCCGAGCCATGCGCGGTCCCCGCGACCGGCAGGCCATACGACCGACGCGGGGCACGGGGCCACGCCCTGGCCATCAGCTGCAATGTTGACGAACGGCCATCATTTGTCAATGATGGTAGATTTGCCGGTCCCGTGCCCCGCCCCGCCCGCATCCGTATCGCGTCCATGAAGGCCTGGGAGGCGATCCTCTCGCCGGTCAGGCGCGAGATTGTGGAATCGGTGCAGGAGCTCGGTCCCTGCTCGATCGCTGACGTCGCGCGCGCAACCGGGAGACCTGCGGATGGCCTGTACCGCCATGTCGCGATTCTCGTGAAGAGCGGCTTCCTGACGGAGGCGGGCACGCGCACGGGCCGACGCAAGCCAGAACGCCTCTACGAAGCGGCAGCAAATGACTTCACAGCACCGCGGGTCCGGAGAGGTGCACCGTCCTCGGAACGGGACATGACCGTGCGCACGGCAGACTCGCTCACAAAGTCAATCGTGCGTTCGATGAGGGGCTCGGCCTCTGCCGGCCGCCTGCACTGCGAGGAGGACTCGCGAAACTTCGCGCTCGTCCACTTCGTGAGCTGGCTTACGCCTGAGCGCTTCGAGGAGGTCCGTGCGCTGGCAGGACGCATGGCGCGCGTGCTCGAGCGCGGCCGGAAGGAGCGCCGGGGCGACCTGTACGAGGTGCTCTCGCTCGCGGTGCCAGTGACGCGCACGCGAGGAATCCACTCGATCCCCGGGAAACGCGCCGGGCGAAAGGCGAAATCGACATGAGCCGGAACTTTGTGTCACTCGCGGGTATCGCCATTGCCACGGGTGCCGTGATTGCCGCAGCCCGCGGCGACTCGACGCCCCCCTCGTCGCCTGCGCTCGCCGATGCCCCATCAGCGCCTGCGGCCGATACCGCCATCCGCACCCGAAACGCCGAAACCTTCGACGCCATGTGGACCACGGTGCGCGACTCGCACTGGGACCCCGAGCGCGTCGGTGCGTCGTGGGATGCAGTCCGCGCGGAGCTGCTGCCCAAGGCAGGGGCATCCACCAACCGCGATGAGCTGCGCGCGGTGCTGATGGATGCGCTCGCACGGCTCGGGCAGAGCCACTTCACGATCATCCCGGGCGAGCTCTCGTCCGCTGCGCCCGGTGCGGTCGAACTCCGCGAGGGGCGCTCTGGCGCGACACTGCGGTTCGCGCCGCGCGGAGACGAGCCTGATGCATGGGATGCGATCGTCGTCTCGGTCGAGGGCGGGTCCCCCGCCGCAACCGCCGGCATTGCGCCCGGCATGCGAGTCCTCCGGATCGGCGATCGCGAGCTGGGCACGATGCTCCCGCCCGGCGATGGTCTCGAGCGGTACCAGCGCGCAAACGTGGCTGCGGCCCTCGCCAGCGGCGAGCCTGGGACCACAGCCGCCTGGCGCATCGAGCCGCTGGACGGAGAGCCCCGCGACGTCGACGTCACGTACGAGGCCGACACCCGCCCGCAGGCGAAGTTCGCGTCGCTGCCTCCGATGCCAACCGAGCTGACATCACGCCGCCTCGACGAGAAGGACCTCACGCGCTGGGGTGCCGCGGGCCGCGAGATCGGCGTCATCTCGTTCAACATCTGGCTGATCCCCGTCGCACGCCCCTTCGACCAGGCAATCGACTCGCTCCGCGGGGCTGACGGGATCGTGATCGACCTCCGCGGAAACCCCGGCGGCATCGGGGCGATGGCGATGGGAATCGCCGGCCACTTCACCAATGAGCCCGTGAGCCTCGGCGAGATGCGCACGCGCGACACCAAGCTCTCGTTCGTCACGAACCCGCGCCGCTCGAGCGCTGCCGGCACTGCAGTCGAGCCCTTCTCGGGACCTGTCGCGATCCTCGTCGACGATGCAAGCGCGAGCACCACAGAGATCTTCGCGGGCGGAATGCAGCACATTGGCCGCGCGAAGGTGTTCGGCCATCGCACCGCCGGCGCCGCGCTGCCCGCGATGATGACTCCGCTGCCCAACGGCGACGTGTTCCTGCACGCGTTTGCCGACTATCGCCTGCCCGACGGAACGGCGCTGGAGGCCACCGGGGTCCGACCCGACAACGCACAACCGTACGACCGCGCCGCCTACGCGCGCGAGGGCGATCCAGCTCTCGCTGAGGCGGTGCGGTGGATCGCAGCCAGCCAGCGCACGCCAAAGCCCGGGCCGAAGGACCCGCAGACCACAGCACCATGAGCACCATCCACCACCCCATGTTCCGCTCCGCACGCACCCTGATCGCGACTGCCGCGCTCGCCGCATGCCTCGCGCTGCCTGCCCGTGCGCAGCAGGCTGCACCGACCGCCCCGGCCGCACCCGCGGCACCCAAGGCACCTTCGACGCCGGCCGCACCCGCGGCACCGACCGCTCCGGCCATGCCCGCGATGCCAGCGGCGCCCAAGATGAAGGAGCTGCCCATCGAGGGGGAGAAGCCCTCCGCAAAGGACATCTTCACGAAGCACCTCGACGCCACTGGCGGCAAGGCCGCGTGGGAGGCCAAGAAGAGCATGATCGCAAAGGGCGCGCTCGAGATCCCGGCGGCCCAGCTCAAGGGATCGATGAACACGACTGCTGCTGCTCCTGACCGCGTGGCAGTGGTGATGGAGCTGCCAGGCATTGGCACTGCGGGCCAGTGCTTCGACGGCACGGTGGGATGGAGCATGGACCCGATGCGCGGCCCTTCGATCCTTGGCGCGAAGGAAGTGGAGCAGATCAAGCGCGACGGCAACTTCCTCCGCGACCTGCAGATGGCGATCGATCCTGGCACCGCCGAGGTGGTTGGGCTCGTCGAGTTCGAGGGCACACCGTGCTGGCACGTGCGTGCCGACGGCACCTCCTACCTGTATGCCAAGGACACTGGCCTCATGAAGGGAACGCAGATGACCATTGCCACCCCCATGGGCGACCTTCCGGTCACCATCGTGGCCGATGACTACCGGGACTTCGGCGACGTGAAGATGCCGACGCGCAGCACCAACAAGGTGATGGGCCAGATGCAGATCATGACTGTCGACACGGTCGAGTGGAACTCGGTCAAGGACGACGCGTTTGCGATGCCCCCCGAGATCAAGGCGATGCAGGATGCTGCGAAGTCGACGCCGAAGCCGGCTCCCTGATCGCGCGACCGATCGCATGCCTGCAACTAGACTCGCTTCGCGATGACCTTGTCCGCTGCAATCGTGGCGACTGCGCTTTCGCTCGGCGCAGGAGCCCTTGGTCGCGCAGATGGCCAAGGACCGCTCGCGAGCGGCATGCCTGCCGCCCTGCAGGCCGATAGCGGCACGCAGCAGGATGCGCCATCGAAGGGCGTCATGCAGGCGCAGGAGCGGTCCTTCGACCGCGTGCTGGCGATCGTGCAGGCGATCCCGGAGTCCATGAGGCCCGCGGGTTACGCAGCGCCGGACGCGGCCACCGTCGCCGCCCTGCGCGAGAGGGCCCGCGGCGCGCAGGATCCGGGCGAGTTCCGCGCCGCGGTCACGCAGCTGCTTGACTCCACCGGCCTCAGCCATCACGCGATCATTCCTCATGATGCGGTGCCGGACGGCGATGTCGGCGAGGGCCGCCACGGCATGACGCTCGCGGTGATCGACGGGCATGCGGTCGTCACGCGTGTGGAGCCTGGCTCCCCCGCCGCTGCCGCTGGCGTCGAGCCCGGATGGCGACTGCTGTCATTTAGCGGCGATCCGCTGCAGATGGTGATCGCCCCCCACCTTCACGCGCGCACCGCACGCGAGCGGCTCGTGCAGCAGCAGGCGCTCGAGACGTTCGTCGCCGCACGCCCAGGCGTGCTTGTGGAGATGGAGTTCCTCGACCGCGGCAGCGTGCCGCGCATGCTTGACATCACCTTCGACGAGCCTGCTGTGCCGACGATCCGCTTCGGCATGCTTCCGCCCATTCCCGCCGAGTGCGGTCACCGCATCATCGAGCCTGCGGAGTGGAGGGCGCTTGGCCTTGACGCCGCCGCGGCGCCGAAGGTCGGCGTGATCCGGCTTGGCGTGTGGATGCCCACGCTGGCGCCGTGCATCGACGGTGCGGTTGATGCGCTCCGCGAGTGCGACGCGATCGTGATGGACCTGCGGGGAAACCCCGGCGGTCTTGGCCTGATGGCTACGGGCGTCGCCGGCCACTTCCTGGGCGATCCGGTATCGCTCGGGCGCATGGTGACGCCCGAAGCCACGCTCGAGTTCCCGGCCAATCCGCGGCTTGTAGACACCAAGGGCAATGCGGTGCGGCCCTTTGCCGGACCGCTCGCGATCCTCGTCGATGGCGGCACCGCGAGCACAAGCGAGATCTTCGCGGCGGGCCTTGAGGATGCTTGCCGCGCGGAGATCTTCGGCGGACCGAGTGCCGGTGCCGCGCTGCCCTCGATCACGACGCGCCTCGACAACGGTGACGTGCTGCTCTACGCGATCGGCGACTTCCGATCCGCACGCGGCCGCGCAATCGAGGGCACTGGCGTGGTGCAAGGCACCGATGCACCGCCCGCGCTGGCCGACTACATCGCGTGGCCTGACCCGGTGCTGCGCGATGCCCTGCGGTGGATCGAGTCCCGGTGCGCACCGACAGCACCCGGACCGGCACCGGCGGCAGAAGGCGCACCAGCTTCTTCTGCCTCGAGCGACCCTTCATCAGGAGCACCGTCCGCACCATGAGCGCCCCTGCACTGATCCTGCGCGGCGTGACCAAGCGCTTCGGCAGCACGCTCGCGGTGAACAGCCTCGACCTCGAGGTGCCCGCCGGCTGCATGTGCGGCGTGCTCGGGCCCAACGGCGCGGGCAAGAGCACCACGATCCGCATGCTGATGTCGATCATCAGGCCCGACTCGGGGCAGATCCTCGTGCTTGGGCGCGACGCCCTCGACATGAAGGACCGCATCGGCTACCTGCCTGAGGAGCGCGGCATCTACCGCCGCATGCGCGTGAGCGAGTACCTGCGCTACATCGCCCAGCTCAAGGGGGTGCCCAGCCGTGACTGCGCCGCGCGAGTCGCGGCATGGCTCGAGCGCATCGAGCTGCCGGGCGTCGGCAAGATGCGGTGCGAGGAGCTGAGCAAGGGAATGCAGCAGAAGGTGCAGTTCGTGGCCGCCGTGGTGCACGACCCGGAGCTCATCGTGCTCGACGAGCCGTTCTCCGGGCTGGACCCGGTCAATGCGCGTGTGCTGCTCGACACGGTGCGTGCGCTGCACGCCAGCGGCCGCACGATCCTCTTCTCGACCCACCAGATGCACCAGGCCGAGCAGCTCTGCGAGCGCGTCGTGCTCATCAACCGCGGCGAGAAGATCCTCGATGCGACGATGGACGAGGTCTCCACAACCTTCGATCCCCGAGGCATCCTTGTCGAGCCCGAAGGCGATGCCGACAGCGCGCGAGATGCGCTTTCCCGCATGCCCGGCGCGCTCGCCGCCGAACTCGCCGCCGACGGGAAGGCCGTGCTTGTCGCGGCGGACCAGGATCACGATGCGAGCGCGATGATGCGCGCCGCCCTCGACACCGTGCGCTGCAGGCGCGTCGAGCGACGCCGCACGTCGCTCGACGAGGTGTTCGTGAGGCTTGTGACTGAGCACGGCGGCCACATGCGCTACTCGACACGTGAGGCCGCACATGCCTAGACCGGGAGAAACGGCTACGCCGTGGATCGACCGAGCGGCTCCCGCACTCGCAGCATGCGTCTGGGCGATTCCGCTGATCGTGATCTCCATCGGCGTGTGGCTTCGCCCGGGCGTCAGATCGCTCGACCCCCTGTACCGCAGTGCCCTCACCGCATGGGAGAGCCGCGAGAGCATGTACACCGGAAGCGGCGGGTTCAACTACCTGCCGACCTTCGTGCCGCTTTACTGGCCGTTTTCGGCGCTGCCGGCGCCAACCGGCGAACTTGCGTGGCGATGGCTCGCCGCAGCATGCATGGCGCAGGCGCTCTGGCAAATGATGAGGTTGCAGGCTCGGCCAGCCAGCGCGCGCGGATTCCTGCTCCTCTCGATTGCGTCGCTTCCGGTCTCGCTCGGAGCCCTGCAGATGGGGCAGGCAAACGTCTGGATCGCAGCCTCACTCTTCCAAGCCGCCGCTGCCACAGGTCGGCAGAGGTGGTGGCTGGCCGCCGCATGGCTCGCGGTCGCGTTCGCCGTCAAGCCGATTGCGCTGGCGCCCATCGGACTCGCGCTGCTGCTGAATGCGCGGCTATGGCTGCCGATCCTCGTGTCCATGGTGCTCGTGACGCTTGTTCCCTTCGCCTTCGGACCGCCGGCCTACGTCTGGTCGCAGTACGCGGACTCATGGAGCAACCTGGTCGGTCCGTGCGCTCAGGTCAGCGAGCATCGCTTTGCGGACATCAACGGGCTGCTGCGCACGTTCGGCACGGAACTCTCAGGCAACCTGTCCTTGTTCGTGCGTGGCCTGTTCGGCGTCGCCGTCGCGGGATGGCTTCTGTGGATGGGGCGAAAGCACGCGGCAGATGGACGATGGTTCCAGTGGCTCGCCCTCGGCGCCTGCTACGTGCTGCTCTGCAACCCGATGAGTGAGGCGAACAGCTACTGCATGTTTGGCATCCCTGCCGCACTGCTCGCCTGGCAACTGCTTGGAGAGGGCGAGTCTCGAATCGCTCGGTCGCCGACGCTACACCTCACCGCAGGATGGCTGATCATCGGAGCGCTTCTCCTCATGGGTGGCGCATCCGAGATACTCCGACCGTGGACCGGGAACTCGCTCGACCTACTCGTGTACCCATGCTGCGCAATCGCACTCATGGCGACGGTGGCGCTACGGATGGCGACCGCAAAGGAGCCCCGTCCCGTCGGCGGTGCTCCTCACGCCGCAGGACTGCAGTGATAGCCTCATGACGTAGCGATGAGTCCTCACAGCTCCGCTAGTCCTGCAATGTGCGCCAACTGCCTCTCTGTCAGCGCACCAAGTGCTGCCGAGCCAGCAGGACCCGCTCCGCAGCTCTCCGTGGTGATCCCGTGCTTCAACGAGCAGGAGGTGATCCGGGAGACCTACCGTCGGGTCAAGGTCACTTGCGAACGCACTGGTCTCTCGCACGAGATCGTCCTGGTCAATGACGGCTCGAGAGACGGCACGTGGGAGATCCTCGAGCAGCTGACGGCCGAGGACCCCTGCGTGGTTGCCGTCAACCTTTCTCGAAACCATGGGCACCAGCTTGCCCTGTCTGCCGGATTGTGGGTGTGCCTTGGCCAGCGGGTGCTGATCATGGACGCGGACCTGCAAGATCCCCCAGAGTTGCTTCCGGACATGCTGCGCAAGATGGACGAGGGGGTTGATGTCGTGTACGCGCAGCGGCGCAGCCGACCCGGGGACGCTCCCGCGAAGCGCGTGATGTGTGCTGCGTACTACCGAATCCTCAAGATGATCTCGGAGAGGCCGATCCCGATTGACACTGGCGACTTCCGGCTCATCAGCCGTCGTGTCTGCGACATCATCGTTAGGATGCCGGAGCGGCAGCGCTACATCCGCGGAATGGTCAGTTGGGTCGGGTTCCGCCAGGAGCCAATCCTGTACGACCGCGATGCGCGAGCCGCAGGGGTCACCAAGTACCCCCTTCGGAAGCTCATTGCGCTTGCGCTCAACGGCGTAGTCAGCTCTTCGGTCAAACCGCTGCTGATCGCCGCGGTGCTCGGCGTTGTCGCCTTGGGGTTGGGACTGCTGCTCACCGGCTACGCCCTGATTTCATGGGTGGCCAACGGCAGCACTCCGCAAGGCTGGACAAGCCTCATGGTGGTGGTGGTCTTCATGGGCGGCACTCAGCTACTGATGCTCGGGGTGATCGGCGAGTACATCGGAAGGCTGTTTGAGCAGTCGAGGGGTCGGCCTGCCTTCATGGTCGAACGGATCGTGCGCAGCGCCGGCTGAACGGAATCGCAACCAGGAGCAGTGCAGTGCCCCCTATTCCTCACGACCGTCCATACGCTGACCCCATCCGCCCGACGCGCGAGCGTCACATTGCCCGCGTGGCCGCCGTCGCATGGCGCGAGTTCAAGCACACGGCCCTCACCAAGGCATTCCTCATCGGAGCCGTCGTAGTTCCTGTGCTGATGTTCGGGGTAGTCGCCGCGATCCCGATCCTCACGGCTGGATCCAGGAAGCCGATCGAGGGCACGGTGGTGGTGATAGACGGTGACGGACGTGTCGCCAACGAGCTCACGTCAATCTTCAACCGTATCCGCGCCGATCCCACCGACACCGACGACGATGACCGTGCAGTCGCGGAGACTCTCAAGTCCGCAGCGCCGGGCCTGGCGAGCGACCCTGCCGCCTTCGAGACCGCGGTCTCCGCCGCACGCCTGGCGCAGGCGTCGGAGGCCAACGTGGCTGTCGAGCGCGTGACACCGGATGCAGACCGCACCGCACTGCGGGCCAAGCTCAACGATGGCAACCTGCTCGCGATCGTGGAACTGCCCGCCGGCATCCTCGACCCCGCACCGCCGGAGAACCTCATGGTGAAGGTCGCCGTGCCAAGCTCCTCAAGCCCAAACACCACCGGCCTCATCGAGAAGCAGGTGCGCAATGCGGTCGTCCGCGCGCGCGTCGCTGGCACCGGGCAGGACTTTGCGCAGGTCCGCGCACTGCTGAAGCGCCCTGTGGTCGACCTCGTACGCACCACGGATGCGGGCGGCGAGGCCAAGGAGAGCATCGAGGCGCGAATGCTCATCCCGGGCGGCTTCATGCTGCTGCTCTGGGTCACGGTCTTCTCGAGCGCGAACCAGCTGCTCACCACCACGATCGAGGAGAAGTCGAGCAAGGTGATGGAGGTGCTGCTGTCGGCGGTCAGTCCCGGAGAGCTCCTGTCCGGCAAGATCTTCGGGCAGGCGATCGTGAGCCTCGTGATGATGGTCATGTACGGCGGCCTCGCCGTCAGCGCCCTCGCGGTGATGGCCATGCTCGACTTCCTGCCGGTCTGGCTCGCGCTGCTCTTTGTGGCCTACTTCGTGATGGCCTACTTCACGATCGCCGCGATGATGGCGGCGGCCGGCAGCGCGGTGAATGACCTGCGCGAGGTGCAGACGCTCGCGGGACCGATCATGACGGTGATGATCGTGCCGCTACTGCTCTGGTCCCCGATCGTGGAGCACCCCAACGGGATGCTCGCCACGATCACCAGCTTCGTGCCGACGCTGACGCCATTCATCATGGTGGTGCGGTGCGCAGCGGCCACCGATCCCGTGCCCGCATGGCAGATCGTCGCATCGCTGGTGTGGGGCTTTGCGGTGATGGCCGTGGCGTTCTGGCTCGCGGCGCGCATCTTCAGGGTGGGCGTGCTCATGCAAGGCAAGCCTCCCACGCCCCGCGAGCTCCTTCGCTGGGCCTGGGCACGCTGATGGCCGTCGAGTGGGTCGCCGGCGCAGTGGTCGCTGCGCTCGCGCTCGCGGCGATCGGGTGGTGCATCGCGGGCGATCGTGCGCGAGGCCGGCGACGGTGCCCAAAGTGCTGGCATGACCTGAGCGCGACGCCGGGACTCACCTGCAGCGAATGCGGGTTCTCGGCTCGCGCAGAGGCGGACTTGCATCGCACGCGACGCCGCGTGGGACTTGCGGTGGCGCTGTCGATCGGCCTCTTCACGGCCGCGCTCGTGGTACGGCTTCAGGTGAGCGGCGAGTCGGCGTGGTCGCTGCTGCCTGTGCGCGTGCCGATCGCGCTGCTGCCCCACTTGCCTGCACGCACGGCGCCCTCGGCAGAGGATTCATCGATGGAGTCGCTCCGGCGCATGGTCCTCGGCGGCGTGCGCGAGGACCTCCTTTCACGCATTGCGCGCGGCGACCTGTCGATCGCGCAGGTCGAGTCCATCGCGGATGCGTGCGTCGCAGGGCACGATGGCGCGCGTCCTGGCACCCGCGGATGGCTTGAGGCCTACGGCGACGTGGTGTCGATGTGGCTCTCTACCGGCGAGTCGGCGTACGCGTCCGAGCCCTTCCGAAACGCGGAGTTCGACGATGTGAGCCCCACACGCGAGGAGCTCGGGATGCTCCTTGCGCTGCAGGAAGCGCGGCGCACGCTCGCCCGGCCCGTGACCCAGAAGCTCGTGGCGCTGCCCCCGATCGTGGTCCTCGAACCGGTGCCGGCGGCTTCAGGTGCGCCCTGCATCATGTGGCTCGACGTCCGTGGGTTCATGGCCGAGGGCGGCGAAGTGCGGATTCGCATGAGCCCGACCCCTGCAGATGCGCTCGATCCGATCGGAGGCGAGTCTTACGCTTCGGCTACGGCCGACGCAGCCGCCGTGGCTGCCCACGGCGCTGTCACAGCCGCGCCACTCGAGGCAGCCGATCCTGAGCCGCCGCTGCGTTCGCACGCGGGACGCTGGGTCCGCTGGATGCCCTCGGGAAGCGGCGCATCTCGCATGCCTGTCGTCCTCGGCCGGCATCCGCAGTCACACGGGGACGATGGCGATGGCGGCGACGCCGGCGACAACGACGACGGCGACGGCGGAGACAGCGCATCCGTGGCCGTCGACATCGCATGGCGCGCATCGCCAGATGCGGCGTGGCGGAGGTCATCGTTTACGCAGGAACTGCCACGGCCCACCGCATCTGACCCTCGCGGCGCCGAGCCGCGCGACATCGAGCCGCTGGGCGTCTCAGGCGCCGCACTCGATGCCGCAGTGGCCAGCGCCTTCGAGGATGGCGTAGTGCTCTGGCAGCTCGGCGACCTCCCTGCTGCAATCCGATTCAACGCAAATGCCACAAGCGGCGACGACTTCGAGGGCGTCGCCATCGGACTCGTCATCGATCTTCTTGAGGATGGCAAGGTGCGCCGCCGCACGCGCATCTGGTGGCCCGGCGGCGATCCGCAGGCGAGCATGCGCGCGGGATGGGAGCCGCCCGAGGAGGACATCGAGGCGCTGCGCCGACTCGCGCGCGACCTCGAGGGCGGTGGTCGCTGGTCGATGCGCGTGAGGTCCGACGCAGATCTCGCGCGGCGCGCCACGAGTTCGGCACGGCCCTCATTCTGGGAGGGCGAGATCAGCCTGCCCATTCGCGCACGCCCGCGCGAGGAGGCTGCGCCGGCGCGGCGCTTCACGTTTGTCGATGCGCCCGCGGATCCGACGACGCCGAGCGCATCGATCGACGCGCCCTCCGAACCAATACCATCGAACCCGTGAGCCACGACGCGATCTGGGCACCATGGCGGCGCAGCTACCTGCGCGAACTCTCCGTGCGCGCCAGCGATGCGACGCGCGCGCTCGGCGACTCGAAGGGCTCGCCAAACTTCCTCGCCGAGTACTGGGCACACCCCGAACGCGATGCGCAGCAGCATGTGGTGCTGCGCTCCGCGCACGGCATGATCCTGCTCAACAGGTATCCCTACTCCAACGGGCACCTGCTTGTGGCGCTCGGCGAGCCGCGCCCGACGCTGCTCGACTACGACGCCCGGCAGCGCGCAGAGCTGTGGCGGCTTGTCGACGTCGCCACCGACCTGGTGCAGCGCGCGCTCAATCCGCAGGGCGTCAACATCGGCGTCAACCAGGGTGTTGCCGCGGGCGCCGGGCTCCCTGAGCATCTCCATGTGCACGTCGTGCCGCGATGGTCAGGGGACACGAACTTCATGCCCGTGATCGGCCAGGTGCGCGTGATTCCTGATGCGCTCGATGCGATGTACGCATCGCTGCGCGCGGCAGCCACGAATCACGCGTGACTTGCGCGTCACGCAACCGATCGACGCGCGATTGACATCAGGGGCCTCGCGCTCGCGCCCCAATGACAACGCCCGGTCCTGCCGGGCGGCCGAGGCGCAAGGCCTCGAGTGCCGGCACGCGTGCTCGAACCCAATTTCGAGGTGGGTTCGCCGTCCGACGATCCCGACCTTCCACTCGGCGCAAGGCCGGAGGCCTGATCTTCGTCGCGGAATCGGCGATCCCTTGGGTTCGCGCAAGGTTCGAGCGCGTATGTGCCGACCACCGCCCAGCAGGACCGGGCGTTCCTTTCACCATAGCACGGCTTCTGCGCTGCACGTTGACCACCCCCTGCAGTTCGGGTAGTTTTCACCGCTTCGAGGAGTTAAAGATGACCCGAGCCACCTGCGCATCGATCCTGTCCGTCGCCGCCTGCTGCCTCATCGGCTGCCAGAAGCCGGACCCGTACGCGACAGACCTCAAGTCGATCCTCGCCAACCCCAGCCCCGAGCTGCAGGGCGTGGCTGAGACGCCAAACGACGTCAACCGGAACCTGGCGATCAACTTCAACAGCAATATGCGTCAGGCCAGCGATGACCTCGGCCGCGTGTTCCTCCTCGACAGGCCCAATCTTGGGTCGCCCTACCCGATCGTGAACACGACGGGCAACCCCTGATCCGACCTGCCGCGATCCCACATCCGGGGGTGTTCCTCAGGCTGCTCGCGGGCGTCGTCCGCGACTTCCACCCGAAGACGCTCCCGCCGATGCTGCGCGCCAACTACGCGCGCGAGCTCGTGTCGTGGTTCTTCCTGCCGCTGATGCTCGGCGCAGTGGAGGGCGGCGTGCTCGGAATCGTCGTCAAGAAGATGTTCACGGGCGTGCCGGGCATCAGCCCTGCTGAGCTGGACATCGCCGTCGCGGCCGTGACCGCCGCCCCGAACGTCGCAAACCTCACAAGCTTCGCCTGGGCGGGCATGGCGCACGGACGCCCGAAGGTGCCGTTCATCGCAGGGCTGCAGATCGCTTCCGCCCTGCTCATCGCGGGCATTGCCGGGGTGCCCATCAGCGCAACCGGCCTCTGGCTTGTCGTGATCCTCGCATTCCTCGCGCGCTCCACATGGACCGGCGTGATCACCGTGCGCACCTCCGTATGGCGAAACAACTATCCCGACGCCAACCGCGCGATCGTTGCAGGCCGCATGACAAGCGTGCAGGCCGTCGTGCTCGCGCTCTCCGGGCTCGTGATCGGCCAGGCGCTTGATGCGTCGCCGACCGCGTTCCGTTGGCTCTTCCCGATGCTCGCGCTCGCGGGATTCCTGGGCAACTCCATCTACCGGCGGGTGAGGCTGCGCGGCCAGCGGCGGCTCCAGCGCATGGAGCTCGACGGCCGCCGCGGCCTGCGCGTCGCCGATCCGCGCGCGCTGTGGGCGCTGCTGCGCGAGGACCGGCTCTACCGCGACTTCATGCTGTGGATGTTCGTGTTCGGTCTTGGCAACCTGATGATGACGCCGGTGCAGACGATCATCCTCACCGACGAGTTCCACTGCTCGTACCTCGAGGGCATCATGATCACGACGATCCTGCCCGTCGCGATCATGCCGCTGATGATCCCTGTGTGGGCACGACTGCTCTCGCGCACGCACATCGTGGAGTTCCGCGCCATCCACGGATGGAGCTTCGTGCTCGGATCGCTGTTCCTGTGGGGATCGTCGGCGTTTCACTCCATGCCGCTGATGTACGCGTCGAGCGTGGCCTTCGGCATCGGCTTCGCGGGCGGGTCGCTCGCGTGGAATCTGGGGCACCACGACTTCGCACCCGCGCACCGCGACAGCGACTACATGGCGGTGCACGTGACACTCAATGGGCTACGCGGGCTGATGGCCCCCTTCCTCGCGGTAGCCCTCTACGTGCCCATGCAGCGCATGGGTATCGGTCCTTGGTTCTTCGGCCTTTGTTTCGTGCTCAACACGATCGGCGTGATGGGGTTCGTGTGGATGCGACCCGCCGTGAGGCGGTTGGAGACAGCCGGGAACGTGGTATAGTCGTCGATTCCCCGCTTCGGAATCGTTCCGGCGGAACCGCACCTTGCCCGGCCACCCGTGGTCGCGGCGCATTTGGACACGCACCTCTACTTCCATGGTCGACTACAACCTCATCGAAGACATCCAGCTTGACTCCGCCCTCGCCGACAGGCTCCTCACGGAGGCCCTGGGCACGAGCGCAGCGAGCGGTGACCTGACCGCCTTCCTCGCGAAGACGGCCACTCCGGACACCAAGCCAAACAGCATCATCAAGGGTCGGGTTGTCTCGATCAGCGGCGACTACGTGATCGTCGACGTGGGACTCAAGAGCGAAGGCCAGATCCCCAAGGCAGAGTTCGAGGATTCGGGCGGCGTGTCCCCCGGCGACGAGGTCGAGGTGCTCCTCGAGGAGACCGAGGATGCCGAGGGCGGCATCGTGCTCTCCAAGCGCAAGGCTGACCGAATCCGCGGCTGGGAGCAGGTCTTCCAGACGCGCAAGGAAGGCGACGTGGTCGAGGGCAAGTGCCTCCGCAAGATCAAGGGCGGCCTTCTCGTCGACATCGGCGTGCCTGTGTTCCTGCCCGCCTCGCAGATCGACGTGCGCCGCCCCGGCGACGTCGGCGACTGGGTCGGCCGCACGCTGCGCGCGATGGTGCTCAAGATCGACGAGCAGCGCCGCAACATCGTCATCTCGCGCCGCAAGCTCATCGAGGAGGAGCGCGAGGAGGCGAAGAAGCGCCTGCTCGGCCAGGTGAAGGAAGGCGACATCGTCAAGGGCACGGTCACGAACATCGCCGACTTCGGCGCGTTCATCGACCTGGGCGGCATCGACGGCCTGCTGCATGTGACTGACATGTCGTGGGGCCGCGTCAACCACCCCTCCGAGGTCGTCAAGGTCGGCCAGGAGATCGAAGTCAAGATCCTCAACATCGACCGCGAGCGCGAGAAGATCGCGCTTGGCCTCAAGCAGAAGGAGACGAGCCCCTGGGAGGAGATCGAGAAGAAGTACCCGGTCAACTCCCGCGTGCGCGGCACGGTGGTCAGCCTCATGTCCTATGGCGCGTTCGTGCGGCTTGAGGACGGCATCGAGGGTCTCGTGCACGTCAGCGAGATGTCGTGGACGCGCCGCGTGAACCACCCGAGCGAGCTCGTGAACGTGGGCGACGAGGTTGATGTGGTCGTGCTCGACTTCAACAAGGAGAAGCTCGAGATCTCGCTGGGCATGAAGCAGGTCGACGTGAATCCGTGGGACCTCGTCGAGCAGAAGTACCCCGTCGGCACGGTCATCGAGGGCAAGGTCCGCAACCTCGCCAACTACGGCGCGTTCGTCGAGATCGAGCCCGGCATCGACGGCCTGCTGCACGTCAGCGACATGTCGTGGACCAAGAAGATCGCGCACCCCAACGAGCTGCTCAAGAAGGGCGACTCGGTCAAGTGCGTGGTCATCGAGGTCGACCAGGCCAAGCAGCGCGTCGGACTCGGCGTCAAGCAGCTCACGGAGGACCCGTGGGTCGAGGCGATCCCCGGCGCGTACCGCCCGGGCATGATCGTGAAGGGCAAGATCACGAAGATCACCAACTTCGGCGTGTTCGTCGAGCTCGAGGACGGGCTCGAGGGACTGCTCCACATCAGCGAGCTCAGCGACCAGAAGGTCGAGAACCCGCTCGACGTGGTCAAGCCGATGCAGGAGGTCGACGTCAAGATCCTCCGCGTCGACACCGCCGACCGCAAGATCGGCCTGTCGCTCAAGCGCGCCCAGTGGGGCGACAAGGGCGACGGCAAGGATGCGGCTGGAGGCCCCGTCGACGACACAGCCGCGTTCACCATGCCCAAGAAGGCCAAGCCCACCAAGGGCGGCATGGACGACCACGGCGCCCTCGGCACCGACAAGATCAAGCTGTGAGCGCAGGCGCTGACGCTAGGGGCGGCACGGGATCGGACGCGGTCCATCCCGTGGCCCCTTCGAGGGCGGACGTCCTCAGGGACATCGAGTCGATACTCGAGCGTGACCCTGGCACGCTGACGGGAGCTGAGCTGCTCTGCGACATCGGCTGGGACTCCATGGCGGTCGTGATGTTCATTGCCATCATGGATCGCACGCGCGGTGCAGCCGTGCCGCCGCGCCAGATCGCCTCCGCGAGGTCGGTATCTGACCTGTGTGCGCTTGTGGATGCCCATTCCACGCATGCCGCACCTTGAGTTCGCGAACTGCAGGATCCGCGGCATCGCGTGCACCGTCCCGCGGTCGGAGGTGTTGACTTCCGAGCTCGCGGGCCGCCACGGGGCGAATGCAGCACGCATCGAGTCACTCACCGGCATCCGGTCGAGGCGGGTAGCCCCGTCACACCTCTGCGCGAGCGACATGTGCGCCGACGCAGCGTCGCGTCTGCTCAGCGAGCTGGGCTGGAGCCGGGACTCGGTCGACGCGGTCATCTTCGTGTCGCAGTCGCAGGACTACTTCCTGCCCGCGACGGCGTGCCTGCTCCAACACAGGCTTGGCCTCCCGAAGGGATGTGCCTGCATCGACGTGAGCCTGGGGTGCAGCGGCTACGTCTATGGCCTGGCCACGACCTACGGGCTTGTGGAAGCCGGGCTTCGGCGCGCCTTGCTGCTGGTGGGCGATACGTCCAGCCGACGCATCTCCGAGGAGGATCGCTCCGTGTGCTTCCTGTTCGGGGACAGCGGCACCGCCACTGCCATTGAGCGAGACCCCTGCCGCTCGACGTTTGTGCTCGCTACCGACGGGAGCGGCGCCGATCGCCTGATCATCCCAGCAGGCCATAGCCGCCACCCGGTGCCTCCGACCGCCTGCGAGCGATCAGCCGGTCCCGATGGAAACCGCCGCGGACCCCATGAGCTGTTCATGGACGGTCCCGAGGTGATGGCATTCACCATGCGCGAGGTTCCCCCGCTGCTCGAGAGCCTGCTGACCTCGTCGGGCCAGCACCGTGACGCCATCGACCTGCTCGTCCTTCACCAGGCGAACCGTTTTGTGACCGATCAGCTCGCGCTCCGGCTTGGCGTGCCCTCACACCGGGTGCCCTCGAGCGTCGAGCGATTCGGCAATACCTCCTGCGCGTCGGTTCCGGTCACGCTTGCAGAGTGCTGCCGTCCGTCGCTCATGTCGTCGGGGCGCTGCGTGGCCATGCTCGGCTTCGGCGTGGGCTGGTCGTGGGGTGGCTGCCTCACGCACGTCGGACCGATCTGCATGCCTGACATCGGAGAACTCGACTGATGGGCAGCTCGCCGCCCAAGCCCCCAAACTGGTCCCTGGAGGGGATGCGGGTGCTCGTGACCGGCGCATCCTCCGGGATCGGCGCCGCATGCGCCCGCGAGTGCGCGGCGCGTGGAGCCGAGGTCGTGCTGCACGGCCGTGACGAGTCGCGCCTCAGGGCAGTGATGTCTGGGCTCCCCGGAAGGACCCACTCGACCGAGACCTTCGATCTTCGGGCGGGTGCACGTTGCGCAGATTGGCTCGCTGAAGTGGCCGGGCGACGAGGTCCGGTCGACTCGATCGTGCACTCCGCGGGCACGAGCGTCACGATGCCGCTGCGTGGCATGACCGAATCTGCCTTTGAGGAGGTGATGGACGTGAATGTGCGTGCCGCCTACTTCCTCGCGCAGGGGTTTCGGCGCAAGGGCGTCAGCCGTAAGCCGGGCGGCATTGTGCTTGTCGGTTCGGTGGCTGCGATGGTCGGCCAGCCTGGCCTGTCCGCATACTGCGCGTCGAAGGGCGCGCTCACGTCGCTGGCCCGCTCGCTCGCCGCAGAGCTCGCGCCAGAGTCAATTCGCGTGAATGTGGTGGCGCCTGGCATCGTGGGGACAGCGATGATGAACCGCGAGTCGGGGGGGCTCCCGGCGGACGCGATCGCACGGCTGGCGCAGGGCTATCCGCTCGGGCTTGGGACCCCAGAGGATGTGGCGCCGGCGGTCGCCTACCTGATCTCCCCTGGCGCCCGATGGGTGACAGGCACTTCGATGGTCGTCGATGGCGGCGCGACCGCGCTGTAGGAGGGCGCTCATGCGGCAACGGCTCCTGATCGTCGGTGCAGACGCCTTCGGCCGTGAGGTCCTCTCGTGGGCGCTTCACGTGCCCGAGTGCTCGCGCGACTGGGAGATTGGCGGCTTCCTTGACTCGAGACCCGACGTGCTTGATGGATTCGAGCTCCCGTACGGGATTCTCGGGGACCCCAGGTCCTTCCCGCTGCGTGCCGCCGATGTTGTGCTGGTGGCCCTGGGAAGCCCGGCCGCGCGGCGTGAGTGGGTGGCGATCATGGAATCGCGGGGTGCACGCTTTGCGACACTCATCCATCCGACAGCGGTGCTTGGGCTCCGCAACGAGGTCGGCATCGGCTCCATCATCTGCCCACGCGTCGTGCTCACCACGAACGTGCGCGTCGGCCGGCATGTCGTGTTCAACTGCGGCGGAGGTGCAGGGCACGATGTCACGATCGGAGACTTCTGCACCCTGAGCGGTGGCGTTGACCTGACCGGTCATGTCCGACTCGGCGAAGGCGTCATGGTCGGATCGCACGCCAGCATCTCGCCGCATGCAGACGTCGGCGATTGGTCGACTGTTGGTGCGGGCAGCGTCGTCATCGGGAAGGTTCCCGCTCGCACGACGGTGATGGGCGTTCCGGCGGTGCCCGTCTGGGGTGCTGGAGTGATGCCCGATGGAACCTGACAGCCCGGAACGGGCGTCGCCAACTGCCGAGCAGCAGCATCGCATGCGGGAGGATGGGCACGCCCCGGCCAGACCACGCGTGTCGGTCTGCGTGGTGACATGGATGCAGCGAGGCCTGATCGCCCAGTGCCTCGACTCGATCATGATGCAGCGCACCACATTCCCGTACGAAGTCATCGTGTCAGACGACTGCTCGACCGATGGGACGGCCGAGATCTGCAGGCGGTACGCCGAGCGCTACCCAGGTCTGGTGCGGGCGCTCCTTCAGCAGCGCCGCCTCGGCATGATGGAGAACACTCGAGCCGTCACGGCAGGCGTTCGCGGCGAGTTCATCGCCTGGTGCGATGGCGATGACTACTGGACGGATCCGGAGAAGCTCCAGAGGCAGGTGGACGCCCTCGATGCGCACCCGCACTGTGACCTCTGCAGCCACGCGGCCATGGTGGTGGAGCACGACGGCACACCTTCAGGCCGTACGCAACCCGCCTTCACTGACAGGCTGATCAGCGCCGACGAGCTGCTGCGCCGGGATGGCGGGCTCATCTGCACGTCGTCGCTCATGTCCAGGGCCTACCTCATGGCACAGGCTCCGGAGTGGTTCTTCCGCATGCCGATGGGGGACTACTTCGGGCAGGCCATCGCGGCGTTCCGCGGCGGCGCCGTGCACCTCAGCCGGGTGATGTGCGCGTACCGGCGTGACACTCTCGGTGTGCGACGCCTAGCGGGGACGTCAGCCGCATCGCAGCGCGACTACCACAGGCTCAGGATGGAGGGCCTGCTGGGGCTCGACGCGATCTCAGGCGGCGCGCACCGCCGGCGCATCGCGCTCGAGATCCTTCGGCACTCGCGCAAGAGCGCTCGCCGGACGGTCACCGCCCGCAGCCTCACAGCCACGACACAGGTCATTTCCACCGGGCTCGCGACCCTTGCCGAACTTGGCTGCCGCGCATGGCGGTCGCGCGCACGCCAGCCGAAGCCTGTACTCAGCCGATGAGGCGTGTCAGCGCGTTGCCATCACGCGGATGATCTCGCACACTCGCGCGATGGCGTGGTGGGGCAGCGACGGTCCGGTCGGGAGCGCAAGTACCCGTGAGGCGACGGCGTCCGTGTGGGGCAGCGGACAGGGCGCATGCTCGCGCCGCCCGTCATAGGGCTCCATTCGGTGGCAACCCGGCCAGAAGTACCGGCGGGCGAGTACGCCCTCCGCACGCAGCGCAGACAGCATCTCATCCCGGGTGCAGCCGCACTCGGGACCGACCTCCACCACCGAGTACTGCCAATTCGAGGCGCAGCTCTCGGGGTGCCAGTACAGGCGGATGCCATGAACGCCGGCAAGACCGTCGCGATAGAGGTGCGCCGAATCGCGGTTTGCGGAAATCGCGCGTTCCACATGCTCGAGGTTTGCGATGCCCATCGCCGCGCATACCTCGGCCATCTTTGCGTTCGTGCCGACTCGGACCGAGCGGTCATGACCCGACAGGCCAAACGCGCGAATCTCGCGCGCACGCGCAGCGAGATTGTCGTCGTCGGTGGCGATGGCACCGCCCTCAAACGAGTGCAGGCACTTGGTGGCGTGGAAGCTGAATGCCTCAGCGCTGCCGCGCCACCCGATCCTCCGTCCATCCACCGCCGTCCCGAAGCCGTGCGCCGAGTCCATGAGCAGCGGGAGGCCATGTTCCCGCGCAATTGACTCCAGTTCCGCTGCAGGCGCGGATCCGCCCCAGACGTTGACCGCCAAGATCCCGCCCGTACGCGGAGTGACGAGACGGCGAACGCAGTCCGGATCGACCTGATGCGTGTCAGGATCGATGTCCGCAAAGACCGGGATCAATCCCTGCCACGAGAGCGCGTGTGCCGTCGCGATGAAGGTGAATGCCGGCACGATCACCTCGCCGGTCAACCCCGCCGCGCGAGCCGCCACCTCGATGGCCGCCGTGCCGTTGCACGTGGCGACGCAGTTCCTGACACCGAGGTACGAGGCGACCTGCCGCTCGAACTCGCGCACGAGCGGACCGTCATTGGTGAGCCATTCGCGCTCGAACATCCCCTCGACCAGCTCAAGGAACCGCTTCCGTCCCGGAGACCATGGGCGACCCACGTGAAGGGGCGCGCCAAACGCAGGTTCTGCCCCGTTCACCGCGAGATCCGCTCTCGATGTGATGCGCTTGGCGCTGCACGGACCACCCTCCGGCACCGCATTCGCGTGCAGCGCCATCCCGGGCTCCTGCTGCGGAACACCAAGCTTCATCGGGGGAGGGAGGTTATCCGACTCCGGGGACTGGCCCAGACGGTTCAGCATCGGCTGCTCACGACACCGACTTCCGCGAGCGCAGCGATCAGCTGACCTGCACGGTGCGCGTACGTGTGCTCCGAGTAGGCACGTGCCTGAGCGGCGATGGCCATCGCGCGTCGGCGGTGCCGGTCCGCGAGCAAGTTCCCTATGAGGTCTTGCGCCTCTTCGAGGCACCGGAATGTCGCAACTTCCCGTTCGCAATCAAAGAGATCGGGTATCTCGCGCTTCCAGTCCACCACCTGGCAGGCAGCGCAGCCCGCTGCCTCGAACAGGCGCGGATTCGTCCCATGGTCGGCACGTTGGTGCCATGAATGCAGGTTGAGCACCACGTCGGCTGAGGCAAAGGCACGTGCCATCCCAGCCGGCGTGAAGAAGCCATGCGTCAGGCGAGACACCAGTGGAGAGCCCTTGCGGAGCTTCCGCCGCCACGGGCCCAGCACTCGAAGGTCGAATCGTGCCGCCAGCGCTTCGCAGAACTCCTCGCGCAAAGGATTCCAGTCACCGGCAAAGCACACCTGGCAACGGCCCGCCCCACCGGGCGGCTCGGCACGATGCACCGAAGGATCGCACGCGGTCGGCAGCCAGTAGGCGTGACGGATCCCCTGTTTGGCGTAGCGCTGGGCGCTCTCCACGCAGTTGGAGAACATGGCGTCATAGCGGTGGGCCAGCGGCAGCGAGGACTCGAACTGGAACGGGTCGTTGAGCCACCAGCACGCGTGTGCAGCTCCAGCCTCCCGGATCGTGCTGCACGACTCGTCGTCGAGATCCCTGCCGTAGAGGGAAATGACGAGGTTGGGCCGAGACGACGTCACCAGCCGTCGAAAGCGCCGGTTCACCCCCCTGCGGCGCTCGCCCCGCCGCATCGACGCACGACTCACGATCCGGTCGACGATGCTCGGTGACGTGCTGAACTCCTCGACCGCGTGACCCATGCTGCGAAGCGCCCGCGACAGGTAGCCGCCCATGGGAACCGTCCGGAGCCTGCCAGGGCTCGTGACGATGATCCTCATGCAGGCTGGTCCTGCGTTCGGGGTCCGGAGCCCCCGCCGCCTTCACCGCTCGCCAGGTAGCTCGTCTTGGCATAGCGCCAGAACGTGTTCTCGGCGTTGAGCAGCGCGATCACCAAGCCGTCCCGCCCATCGAGCACTCCTCGACGAAGCAGGTATGTCCTGAAGAACATCCACGTGGCCCGTACCAGACCGATGGCCACGCCCCCTCGCCCGCCCCGCGCACGGAGGCTGCTCGCACTGTCGGATGAGTACCTGTTCATCTTCGCGATGGCCTCGTCCAAACTGCGATGCGTCTCATGCATCAGGGGATGCCGCAGCGTGCCAACCGGCCCGTTGTGGACCAGGCGCTCGTGCACCAGGTCGTCGGTGAATCTCGCTCCTACACGGCGGAACAGCCGAACCACGTAGTCGGGGCTCCATCCGCTGTGCCTGATGCGATGACCGCACAGGAACGACGCTCGCGGAATCCGGTACGCGTCGTGCCTCCCCAGCCGCATCGTCTCGCGAATCTCCGCTTCAAGCTCCGGAACGACCCACTCATCGCAGTCGAGCGCAAGCACCCACTCCCCTGTCGCATGCGCCAGCGCGCGATTTCGCTGGCGGCCGAATCCAGCCCAGTCCGCCGCCACGTGAACGCGCGCACCGCGCGCCACGGCCTCCGCCACGGTGCCATCGGTGCTGCCGCCGTCAAGGACGATGATTTCATCCGCAAACCGCACCGAGTCGAGCATCCGACCGATGCGCCCAACCTCGTTCCTCGCGATCACTACGATGGAGAGCCGCGACATGAGTGGTGCCGAGCGTACGCGAGGAGGCGCCCTGTAGGCCCTTCGACTCGTCCAACGGCAGGCGCTGCAGTGCGTGGGGCGGCTCATGGCGTTGGCGTGACTGCACTTCCTCCGATGCACGACTTGATGCCATCCGTCGCCATCCTTCGGCAGAGGTACTCCCCGTACGGCGGCGGCGAGGAGATCATCCGGCAGGCTGCGGACCTGCTCGCGAGAGAGGGGCTCGCAGAGATCTGCGTTGTCACGCGTGAGTGGAGCGATCGGCAGTCCCCCGGTGTCCGGACGCTCGTCTGCGACCCTCCGCATGTCGGGCGGCTCATGCGAGAGGTCACCTTCTGCCGTCAATCGCTGCCCCTGGCCCGAAGGCACTGCCAGCTCGTGCAGTCGCACGAGCGCATCCCCGGAGCCGACATCTACCGGGCGGGCGATGGCGTCTACCGCCGATGGATCGAGAACTACTCGCGCGTGCTTCCGCCGTGGAGGCGCTGGTCCCTGCAAGCCTCTCCCTTCCACCGGCTGGCCATGGCGTACGAACGGGCCATCTACGCGTCGCCGCAGCTTCGGGCCATCATCGCGAACTCGCAGATGGTGGCTGACGACATTGTCGCGTTCTTCCCTCACGTCAGGCACAAGGTGCGGGTCATCTGGAATGGCGTCGACTGCGACCGATTCCACCCGGGGCTTCGCGACGCGCACCGCAGCGAGGTCCTGCAGAGGCACGGCCTGAGTCCGCACAGCCGAGTCGCGCTCTTCCTCGGCTCCGGCTGGGTTCGGAAGGGCCTCTCCACGGCGATTGCAGCGATGGCGGGCACCCCGCCCCATTGCCACTTGCTTGTGGTGGGACGCGACCGTCGGCAGTCCATGTTCGTCGATCTCGCAGCTCGACTCGGCGTGTCGGCACGGGTCATCTTCGCGGGCGCGCGCCATGACCCGGCGTCCTACATCGGGTGCGCCGATGCACTCGTGCTGCCGAGCATCTATGACCCGATGCCAAACTCCTGCCTTGAGGCGCTCGCTGCGGGGGTGCCTGTGGTGGCGAGCAGCCATACGGGGGCACGCGATCTCCTCGTCGCCGGATCTTGCGGACTGGTGCGTGATCCATTCATGCCCGCTGACTGGCCGAGCGCGCTCGTTGAGGCACTGTCCGACGAGGCGCGGGACACGATGGGATGCGCGGGCCGCAGGGTTGCGCTGCAGTACTCGCTCCAGCGGATGGTCAGCGCGTGGATGGATCTCTACCGCGAGCTGCTGGCGAGCCCCAAGCCCTAGGTCTCCACGGAGACCCTCGCGGACGCGCATGGAAGTGCCGGGCTCCCCGCGCTGCGCACATCAGCGCTATCGACCTGCCCGGAGCCAGTCCACACCGGGCCCCGTCACCTCGAAGTCAAGTGATGACCCTGCACAGATGACGTTGCGGCTCAGGACATTCCAGTCGTTGAGACTCATGCCGTGCGCCCGCACCGTCGCGAAGCGGGGCTCGCCTGGCCGTGCACCCAGTGCGGGCACGATCGCCACCGCCCCTACGCCAAGCGAGTTGACCGCCACATGCGAGAAGCTTGAACCCGGAGTCGCAAGCACTGCAGAGCAGCACGCGAGCGCGAACAGGTCGGCCACCGGATGGACGGCCGCCTCATGTCCACGCCGGGTCCGGGCCCGTGAGTCGCGGCACCCGATGGTGAAGACCCCCTCGGCATCGACGATGTCGCCGAACTCAGCGAGGCTTCCGTTCACCGACGCAAGAAACCTCACTCCCGGGATCTGGGCGCGGATGGATGACATCATGTCGCGAAACCACCAGGAAGGCACGGCAGCGTGCCGATGCCCGTTGGGGTCGAAGTGCGCGTTGCCGGAGGCGCGGAAATCCCCGCGCCGAACGTGCAGTCCCACGACAGGACGACCCTGGGCATGGTGCGTGAACGAGTCGACGATGGACGCGGCGATGTCCTCGCGCACCAAGATCCGGTCGCGCAAGAGTGCATGGTGGCGCGCGATGGCCGGGGCATTCCCGTAGAAGCGCCGGACTTCGATGCTCGTCGCACGCGCAATCTGCGTCACATCGGCATCCGTGTCGAGGCGCGGGCATGTGCGACAGATTGGCACACGCCACCACAGAGGCTGGCCAGGCTCCGCATCGCGAACCTCAAGCGCGTCGAGCTCTGGCCAGTCGAGCACCAAACGATGGCCTCCCGCTTCACGGATGGCATACGCAACCGCGAGCGACTCAATCCGGTTGGCGAGCCCAGCGAAGTCACGCACGTACACGCGAGGCAGGACACCAATCCGCGCTGCCCATCCACGCGACACCATGCCCTGCCGGAGATCGCACGACAGGGCCCGGTCCGACGGGAATCGCCCGGACTCTTGCCGATCGCCTCGGGTCACGCCGAGCAGCGCTCCCCGCAGGCTGGCACATCCGCCTCGCCGCGCACCACTGAGAGGAACACGCGCTCCATCCGATCAGCCATCTGCTCGAGCGTGCACGACTTGAGCACACGGGCACGCGCCCGATGCGACAGGGCCGTGCGGAGATCCGAAGACTCCGTCAGCCGAGCGAGTGCCTCTGCGAGCGAACGGGGATCGTTCGGGCGAATCACGAGACCTGTCTCGCCGTCAGCGATGATCTCTGACATGGAGCCAACTTCAGTGGCGACGACGGCACAGCCGCTCATCATCGCCTGCATCAGCGCCTGAGGGACACCTTCGTTGGCGAATGACGGCAGGCAGAAGACGTCGATGGCCTGGAACCAGCGCTCAGGCTCATCCTGCTGCCCTACCAGCCGCACCGAGCCACCAAGTCCGAGCTGCCGTATGCGCAACTCGATCGCAGCGCGCTGCGGTCCGTCACCAACGACGAGCAGATCCCACCCAGCCGACCTGAGCAGCGCCCATGCCTCCAAGAGGATTTCGTGACCTTTCCAGCTCCGCAGGGTCGCCACGATCCCCACGAGCGGGCGACTCGGCTCGAGTCCAAGGGCGCGGCGCGCAGACTGCCGGTCCGCAGGACGAAATCGCTCCGGATCCACCCCCGTAGGAACAGACGTGATGCGCGATGGCTCGATTCCAGATGCGCGGACCACCTGTGCGCGCACCGTCTGACCCGTCGTGACCACATGCGAGGCCGCGCCGGCGTACAGCCACTGCGCGAGAATGCCGCCCCGAATGGGGGCCGACACGTGTCGTGTCCGAACGATCGGCGGCGGCTTCCGCATGGTCTTGCATGCAATCGCGGCAAGCCAACTGTCCGTCGAGCTGTGAGTGTTGATCACATCCGGGCGCCATTCCGCAAAGATGCTTCTCAACCTGAGGAGCGCGCGCGGACCGCGGCGCCTGATCGGGCATGCGATCACCGGGACACCCCAACGTGCCGCACGCGCGTGGATAGGAGCCGACTGGGGACAGGCGATCGCAACCTCATGACCCCTGTTCCTCAGCATGCGGCTCTCTTCCAGGATGCGCATCTCCTGTCCTCCCCATCCGCAGGATGACTCGGTGTGCAGTACTCGCATCGGACGAGGCGTCACCACGCCGGCAAGGCTACCCGTCACACGCGAACAGAGCGTGAGAATCGCATCGGCGTGGATGCGCAGCGCCTCAGTCCGTACACTCGGTCAGCCCAGCTTGTGGGCCGCGCCCCTCTGGCTTCGCGCGGTGCTCGCCCTTTGCGATCTTCCCTGCTACCCAGTCCCATGCCTGAATCTGGCCCCCAAAGATCCAGATCCGCACGTTGCCAGAAGTGCACGCCATGAGCGAGTCCCGCAGGCCGCTCTCGATCTGCTTCCTCAGCGATGTCTCGCTCCCTCGTCTTGGCGGAGCCCAAACCGTCCTCGACACGCTTGCCCGACGGCTGATGGATCAGGGACATCGACCCCTAGTGGTGGTCCCACCGCGACGGGAGCCGGGCCAGGATGACTTCCCCTACCCGCTCCTTCGGCACCGCCGCTGGCTCTCCAAGCGATTCTTCACGCGCCTCCTCCTGCCGCGTCTTCTTGCGCTTCACGCGCGTCACCAGTTTGATCTCATCCATTGCCATGCCGCATACCCCCAGGCGCACGTGGCCTTGGCGTTCCGTGCGCTTACCGGGGTCCCCTATGTCGTCCGCCCTCATGGCTCCGACGTGCTGCCAGGTGAGGCGATCCGCCGATTCCCGCGACTTGACCGCCGCATGCGGCGAGCGATCTGCGGTGCTGACCTGGTGATCGCGCAGGGCGAGCACCTCAGGGAGGTGATCTGCGATCTTGGCGTGGCACCCATGCGGGTGCGAGTCGTCAACAACGGGGTGAGCCTGGGCGAATTCGATCGTCCGACGCCGTATGCGCATCGACGACCCTACATCCTGGGTCTCGGGCGGCTCATGCCGCACAAGGGCTTCGACATCCTGCTGCGCGCCTACGCGCTGCTGCCAGCCGAGGGGCCTGACCTGATCGTGGCCGGCAATGGACCGGAGTCTGAATCGCTTCGGACGCTTGCCCAGTCGTTGGGCCTTGGCGAGCGGGTGCATTTCGTGGGAGCCGTGACCGGCGCCCGGAAAGCGTCCCTCTACGCGTCGTCCCTGTGCTTCGTGTGCCCCTCCCGCCGCGAGCCGTTTGCGAATGTGATACTCGAGGCGCTCGCGTCAGGCGTAGCCGTAGTCGCCACCGATGTCGGCGGGAACCCAGAAATGGTGCGAGCAGGCGACAACGGGCTGATCGTGGATCGCGAGTCACCGGAGTCCCTTGCGGCCGCGCTTCGGCGCATCGTTGGCAACCCGACGCTGCGCGAGGCGCTGTGCGCTGGAGCGCGCGCGTCAGCGGTCCGGTACTCGTGGGACGCCATCGCGCCGCAGTACTTTGCCCTGTATCGGGAAGTCCGGGCGAGGCATGGCGTCACGTCGGCGTCAGCACACGTTCCGGAAATGTGCAGAGAAGTCACCCAAGGCGCCGAGCGCTCCACTGGTGCCGTCGACACCGCCGGACCAGGCGGCCTGCCCACGGCTGCACGATGATCTACGTCGTTCTGGGTATGCACAAGTCGGGGACGACCCTCGTCTCCGAGATGCTGCACCATTCCGGGATCGGCATGGTCGAGAGCGTCGACGCTGAGCGCGGATACGACCAGGGCAACAAGTGGGAAAGGGAGAGCACCAAGGCGCTCAATCACCGCCTTCTGGGCTCCTGCGGCGCACACAGCCTCCGGACTCTTGGAGGCCGAAGGGTCCCGCCGGACGATCGGCTCCTTGAGCAGATGCGTGACACCGTCATCGCGCTCTCGACGCACCATGAGCACTGGGGATTCAAGGACCCGCGGACGTGCCTGACGTACAGGTCGTGGTCCCGAGTGTTGCCCGAGCATCGGCTGGTGGTGGTGTACCGGCAACCGCAGGCATGCTTCGCACGCTACCTGTCGTCAGCTCGCGGCCGCTGGCGGCAGAAGCTGGATGTGATCGTGCGATGCATTCCGCTGTGGTGCGAGCAGAACTCCAGCATCATTGCGGCGGTTGGGGCCGGCCATGCGAAGGTCATCGCGGTGGACTACGAACGGATGATGATCGGCACCGAGGAGCTGCACCGACTTGAGCGCTTCATCGAGCGGCCCATCGTCGATCGGCGCAACCCCGACCTGCGTCGAAGCCGCCACGCCCCGCGCGTGGCGTACGGGCTTGCCGCCGCGCTTCACGCGATGCGCGGCGGGGTGCGGCCCACCGCGCTCGTTCGCGCATTGGACGACATGCGGCGATCCACGCTTGCGCCAGACCCGTCAGGGGCGGGCGGGCGCCTCCTGCGGTAGCGTGGGCGTGATCCATGCTGGTCGAGGCGATCATCGTCGATGACGGCGGGACGGAATCTTCCGCGATCCGCGACGGCATGACCCTGGTGCCGGTCGTGCGCTCTGTCCGCACGCTTCCTGCGATCCGCCAACGCGAAGTGGATGCCTACCGGCAGCATCAGGTGCTGCCTGCCGGGCTGCACACGCCCGCCTATCCCCACCGGCTGCTCGACTCCGAGATCCGGTGCATCCTCGCATGCAGATCAGCTTGGAGAGCAGTGATTGAACTCTCGCTTGATGCGGGGCTCGTTGTGCTCCGCGCCGCGCCAGCCCAAGGTCCCGGTCTCGAAGAGGCGCTTGACGCCGCCATCGCCGCCCTCCGCGCGCGTGACCTCGTCGCGCTGGCCCCGCGGTCCGGGCAGCGCTGCGCGACTGCATGTGTCGGTGCTTCCGCGATTGTGGAGGAGCATCGACCCCATGCCGGACTCGGACTGCACCTCGTCGGAAGGGAGGCCGCGGGGCTTCTTCTTGCCGCGACCGATGCGGTGGATCGCCCCATCGAGAGGCTGCTCGGCATGCCTTGGATTCATGGCGTCCGCGAACTTCATGCATGCTCCTCGCGGGACGGTGCAGCGAGCGCCGAGCGATCCGCATCGGCTGCACGGCGCTCGACGTTCGCCGGCATTCGGGGAGCCATCGCTCGCGCGCGCCTGGTGGCGTATGAGAGTTCGGTGCAACGCATCCGCAGCGCGTGGCAACGATCGAGGGCGGCTGATTGCCCAGCCTGCTCCGTTGCAGCCGTTCGGAGGTGCATCGCGAATCGCGTGATCGCTCCACGACCAGCGCGCTCTCCGTCGACCCGGCAGCGGCTCAAAGGCGCCCTCGCTGACCTCGTGCGACGCCGCCAACCGGCAGCAGCGTTCCCGCTGCCCACTGCGGTGCTTGCCGGAGCGATGCGCAGCGGCACAACCTCGCTCTTCTCGTGGCTGGTCCAGCATCCCCAAGTGGTGGGCTCCCGGAGGAAGGAGGTGCACTTCTTCGACATCGATTTTGCACGGGGACCTGACTGGTACCGACGTCAGTTCCCCGGCGCGAGGGATCCGTCGCTGCAGCGGCTCGAGGCCACACCCTACTACATGTTCGAGCCGAGGGTGCCGCAGCGGATGCGCGAGCTGATCCCGGATGCGCGGATCGTATGCCTGCTGCGGGATCCCGTAGAGCGCGCGCTATCGCACTACCGCAAGAACAGGCGCGACGGACGCGAGCCGCTGAGCTTCTCGGATGCCTTGTCCGCCGAAGACGACCGGCTTGAGGGCGAGGAGGATCGGATGCTCGCGGATCCCAGCTACCTCAGCCGCGTGCACCAGCACTTCTCGTATCGCCGGCGCGGGTACTACGCGGACCAGATCCTCCGTTGGCACTTGCACTTCCCGAAGGATCAGGTCCTGATCCTGGACGCGGGCGACCTCTTTGCGCGTCCGTCCCAGACGGTCGCTCGGGTGGTGGCGTTCCTCGGACTCGACCCTTGGGAACCACCGCGCTTCCCCGCCCGCAACGCAACCGTGCGCGAGGACCGTCTCCCGGATACCGAACGCGAGCGATGGACGGCCCACTTCGTGCCGCATCAACGCAGGCTCGAATCCCTGATCGGCTGGTGCCCCTCGCACACCGCTGGAGAGCTGTGATGACGCCAATCACCGCGATCGTCATGACCTGCCAGCGACATGTGCCCATCGCGGAGCACATGATCGACTGCTACCGCACGCGATGGCCCAACCACCCATTCAGGTTCAGGCTCCCCGACGGATCGGCATCCCGCGAGTTGGCTCGGCACCAGCCTGACCAGGTCGAGCTCGTGCCCACGGGCGAGGGAGAGGGAAGAGGCAGGTTCCGTGCAGCAGTGCTGGGCCTGCTCGAGGGCATTCACGACGACACCTGGGTCTATTGGTGCATCGACGACAAGTACGTGGATTGGATTGATGTGCCCATGGCCCAGTCGGTCGTCGAGATGGTCTCCTCCATCGATGACCCGGCGTGTTCAGGCATCAGCTTCGCGCGCGCGAGGCACCTCGAACGGCGTGCGCACGGAGATGATGCGCCCTTCACGTGGCGCCACCTGACCCTGACACGGCGATCTGACTACCGTCAGATCTGGCTCCACCAGTTCCTTCGCGCGAAGGTCCTCCGGACACTGTTCAGCGGGTTTCCCGAAGTTGTCAGTGCGGCGAAGCAGATGGATGCCCTGCACCGGGGCGCTCAACTGCCCGACGACCATCGGCTCTACGTGCTCGACCGAAACGCCGTGGTCTTCGGCGAGAGCACTGTCGCAGGACGTCTGACCGCCAACTGCGCCGCAAGCATGCGGTCGCGACGCGGCGTACCGTGCGGCTTTGAGGTCGATTCGGCATGGGTGATGATCGGGCAGCGACCTACGCGCACGGGCAGAATCGCGCATGCCTTGCGACGGCGCCTGCTTTGGGCATGGGATGCCTGCCGGCCCATGCGCTGAGCGACCCAATGGCCTGCGGCCCTGTGGGCTAGGCTCTGCGAATCATGCGATCTTCCAGCTCCTCCCAACCGTACCCCCGCGATCGCGCCATGCGCACGATGTGCCCCGCTTCCCGGAGCGGCACCGTCGCCTCGAACGCCTCGCGGCACTAGGAGTTGCACATGTGGGTCTTCTGCGGCGGCATGTTCCGTTCGGGATCGACAGTGCAGTACCAGATCGCGAGCCATATCGTGGAGAGGCTCGGCATGGGGCAGAGGGTTGGCCGCTTTGCGCCTGAGGACTTCGATCAGGCGCAGCGCGCGCATCGGCACCACGAGGGCCTGCTTGTCTTCAAGAGCCATGGCGTCTCGCGCGCGATTCGCGAGGAGCTCGATGCCAACGGCGGACACGTGATCACCGTGCACCGGGACATCCGCGATGTCGCAGCGTCCGCGATGCGGAAGAACGCCTGGAGCTTCCAGCACATCTGGAAGAAGGGTCTCCTTGACCGCTGGACGAGGAGGTTCGAGGAGTGGGCCACTCTGCCCGGGGCACTGGTCTCGCGCTATGACAGCATGACATCAGCGCTTGAGGGTGAAGCAATCCGGATCGGGCGGCATCTCGGTGCCGAGATTGGCCCTGACCTGGCGCATGACATCGGTCGCGAGTACTCGCTCGACCGGCAGCGCGAGCGCACGTCAGATGTCGCGGCACGGATCAAGCGGCACGAGTTGTCGACCAAGTACGACGATGTCAGCCAGCTTCACCACAACCACATCGCCTCCGGCGAGGTCGGCATCTACCGCGAGATGCTGCGGCCGGAGGAGATTCGCGCTGTCGAGGACGCATGTGGACCTTGGATGCTCCGCTGGGGCTACGCCCTTGAGTCCCCTGCCCTCAGCCTGATCGGCCGCGTGCGGAGGGCATGGCTAGGACGCGCAAGGGAGGCTGCGCCTGCGACCCGAGCCCTCCCGGCAATCCAATCCGGAGTGCCGGCGAACACGCCCTGACTGCCGCCACGGCATGCGCGCTCGGCACGGCGCCACGGCACACCAGGAGTGCCCGCTGACGTCAACTCCAGCCACGTGCAACGGGTGCGTTCGCGATGCCCGCCTGCGCGGGATCTGATCCGCGCGCCAAGGTCCATGTTCACAACGGCCCGAATTGCTCGCAGTGCGAGTGGTCTCAAGACGGGGGGAAGACCAGGCCGCGAACGTCGCTCATCAGGGGTGGACCTGTTCAGCGCACCCCTGTCAAAAGCCGGAAGACCCAAAAAAGAACCCGCCCCGCGTTGCCGCAGGGCGGGTCTCCTGTATTGACTTGGACTGCACTCGAAGCAGCCGAGTCACCCCATCCTCTCCAGCCGCCCCCTCTGGGGGGTTGTGCGGCGGCTGAGAGTGCACCACTCTCAGCAGATGGCGATGTAGCTCAGGATGGTGAGCAACACGAGCTTCCGGCGCGTGCTCTCCAGGGTGATCACCTTTGAAAGGACTGACATGGCTGGGGATGGCTCCACGAGGAACCTACACTCGCACGATGCCCGAGAAACGGAGGCTGTCTAGCCAGTCCATGCGACTTTTCGCATCTCTGGTGGCTTTCGCGGGCGGATTTATCGCCTCGGCACAGCAAGGCCCCGCTCCAGCTGGCAACGCCGCGCCCCCCGCGGCACTCCCCGCTGCACAGGCGGTAGACCCCGACGCAGAGCCTCAGGCGCCCGCGCAGGACGCGCCCCTGCCCACCAGCCCGACCATCACCGCTACCGAGGCCTGGCTCGACGCCCGCGGATGGCTCGACCGGGGCGAGGCGCCCACACAGCCGCGCCCCGTGCCCGGCGCGCGCGTGATCGCCGTGAGCATCCGCCGCGACGGCACGCTGATCGGTGTAGGCGAGTCGCAGTCAAGCAGCGACGGCGCGCGCCCTCCGGACCTCGCCGATGGCGCACGCGCGGCCGATCTCGCCGATGCGGTGCGGCAGGCCATCAACGAGGCTCGACGCGACACCACGCTTGCGCGCGCGCTCGAGACAGACACCACTGCGTGGACTCGCCTCTCGCTCGAGCTTGAGTTGGCTGGGGATCCTGTGCCACTTGCTGGAGTCAACTACGAGCAGGCTGCGCGCAGCATCGATCCCGGCATTGACGGGATGGCGGTACGCCGCGGTCCGCGCTGGCTCTTCACGATGCCGGGCCGGGCGATGTCGCTCGAGGTCGCATCGGATCCGGCGCGCACGTTCGTGGGCATGGCGAGCAGGCTCGGGGTGCCGATGCGCGACCTGCCCGACCTCCTGCCTGCCGAAACCCCTGCGCTCTACCGCGTGCCGGTCACGCGGCTTGTGCAGCCCCTCGACTCGCGCGAGCCTGTGCAGGTCGTGCGTTTCGCGCGGCAGGTGGTGACGACACCCGCGGATGGCACGGATGCGGGCGCTCAGGCCGCGGCGGACCGCGTCGCCGACTGGCTCTGCGGGCATCTCCATCCGACCACCAGTGGCATGGATGTGGCCGAGGGCGCTGCCGTGCTGGAAAACCTTGGGCTGCGGGGCGACTGGATTCCTTCCGCGGGCGTGCACGAGCCAATGTCAGCGCTCCCCGCAGACCAGGCGCTCGCCGCGCTGGCGCTCGCGCGTTACGCCCGCACCGCACCCGACACCGCTAGCCCCACCGCGAATCGCAACGCCTCCGACACCGACCGTGCCGCCGCCGCGCGCGCCGCGGCGCGGCGCATCCTCGTTGCGTTGCTTCGCGTGGCGCCAGTCGAGCGCGACCCGCTGCAGGATCGCAATGCGATCGCACTGGGCGTGATGGCTGCACTTGAGCTGAAGAATGCGCTGCCTGCCGATGCAGAACTCACGCACGCACGCGACACGCTCATCCGCGAGTTCCTGCGCGACGGAAGCTCCACCGCATGGATGACCGCCGACGCCACACCTCGCATGCGCACTGCAGAGATCGCGGCAGCGTGCTCACTGCTCGCGTCAGGCGACACACGCCTCGACGCCGCCTCGCTCCGCAGCGCACTCGATGCGGCATGGCGTGACATCCCGCGCCGCGACCTAGTCTCTGAGCTCGGCTGGCTGCTGTGGTCCGAGCGCGCACTCGCATCCGCGAAGGTGCCTGCATCCAATGACGCCCGCGATCATCAGGAACTCGCGCGCTCCACGCGCGCTGCGCTCTCCCGCGCGCAGATTGCTCCCGAGATCAGCAACGGCACCGTCGCAGAGGATCCCTTCCCGGATGACCTCATGGGCGGCTTCCGTCTTGCAGGGCCGAATACGCGCGGAGCCACAGCGCAGAGCGCACGCCCGATGCTTGGGCTCGCACTCATGCTCGACAACCCCTACCTGACCCCCGATGGCGAGCGCTTCCGCTCACGAGAGATGCAGCGCATGGCCGTGCGCTTCCTGCGCCAGCTGCAGGTCGACGACGTGACTGCCGCCAGCATCCCAGGCTCGCGGCGCTGCCTGGGCGCGCTCCGATCGGCCCCGTGGGAGATGCGGCTCTCCGTGGCCGCAAACTCCACTGCGCTTCTTGCGCTCACAGAGTCGCACGATGGGATGATTTCGCTCGAAGGAGTGATAGACTCAAGCAGGTCGGCACCCGCCACTTCTCCTGGAGGCAGCCCATGAACCACCCATCCGCCAATCCGTCGGCTGCCACGCGACCCGCATCAGCTTCAGAGCCGATGCGTGCACCTCGTTCGCTCGCGCTCGCGGCCATCGCGTGCCTCACCGGTGCGACTCTCGCCGGCACCGCCACACCCGCGCACGCCCAGGGCCTCTCTGGCGCGATCGATGCGGTGATGCAGCAGCGCGCCGCAGATGCCGCCGCCGAGGAGATGCAGACCGCCAAGCCAAAGATCCTCGGCGCACTGCTCACGACGCCGATGAGCGTCGACTTTGCGGAGACCACCGCGAAGGACGCATTCGACTACTTCAAGAAGAACCTCGGCGTTCAGATGATCGTGCGCTTCCGTAGCGACCGATTCCCCGAGGGCATCGACCCTGAGGCCACCATTACGCTGAAGCTCGACAGCACGCCCGCGCTCACAGTGCTCGAGCAAATGATGGCGCAGGTCTGCACCAACGTCCCATGCACCTGGCAGCTGAAGTCGACGTTCCTCGAGATCGGCACCAAGCCTGACCTCTCGCGGCCCGGAGACCTTGAGCTCAAGCTGTATCCCGTGCGC
>JBIKNS010000190.1:0-4353 GCA_044358545.1 Phycisphaerales bacterium
AGACCCGCTAGAGGATCTCGGCCGCCAGGCTGGCGAGCTCGCTGCGCTCGGTCTTGGCGAGCGTCACGTGGCCCGCGATGCGCTGGCCCTTCATGCGCTCGATGACGTGCGAGAGGCCGTTGCTGGCCGCGTCGAGGTACGGGTTGTCGATCTGCCCGATGTCGCCGCAGAGCACGATCTTGGTGCCGTCGCCCACGCGCGACACGATCGTCTTCACCTCGTGGGGCGAGAGGTTCTGCGCCTCGTCCACGATCATGAACTGGTGCGGGATGCTGCGTCCGCGGATGTAGGTGATCGGCTCGAGCACGAGCTTGCGCGTTGCCACGAGCTGGTCGATGCGCTGCTCGGTGGATCTTGAGTCGGGCTCGCCGGCCCCGTGACCGCCGCGCGTGCTGAGCAGGTAGGCGACGTTGTCGAAGATCGGCTGCATCCACATCGCGAGCTTCTCGTCCTTGTCGCCCGGCAGGTAGCCGATGTCACGCCCGAGCGGCATGATTGGACGCGCCACGAGCAGCTTGTCGAAGCGCTCCTCCTTGAAGACCTTGTGCATGCCCGTCGCAAGCGCCATCAGCGTCTTGCCGGTGCCTGCAGGTCCGATGAGCGTGACGATCTTGATCTCATCGTCGAGCAGCAGGTCAAGCGCCATCGTCTGCTGCACGTTTCGCGCGAGCACGCCGTACACGGGCTTGCGGGGACCGGTGACCGGGATCACGTGGCCGGTGTCGGAGAGCCTTCGCGCCAGTCCCGAGTGCGCAGGATCCGACTCGTCCTGCAGCACCGCGTACTGGTTCGCCACGAGCTCTGTGCGGGGAATGCTCTTGCCGTCCGGCCCGTTCGACGGGTACGGCTCGATCCGCTCCACCGGAAGCTGGCGCTCCGAGTAGAGGTCATCGATGATGTCCGTCGGCACCTTGACCGTCACGAACCCGGTGTGGAGCCAGTCGGCATCCACGCGGTCGGCCTCGAAGTCCTCCGCGGGCACGCCGAGCGCATCGCACTTGACGCGCGCGTTGATGTCCTTTGACACGAAGATGGTGCGCACGCCGCTCGCGTGCAGCGCAGCGGCCACCGCGATGATCCGGTTGTCCGCGATGCCGGGATCGAGCCCAGGCGGCATCGCCATCTCCGAGCGCGCGATGCGCACCGAGCCGCCCTGCGGATTCCAGGTGACGCCCTCGAGCAGGTGACCGCTCTCGCGCAGCCGGTCGAGAGAGCGGATGACGGCGCGCGCGTTGCGCCCCGTCTCGTCGTTGGCCTTCTTGAAGGTGTCGAGCTCCTCGATCACGCTGATCGGGATCACGACCTCGTGCTCCTCAAACTTGAAGATCGAGTGCGGGTTGTGCAGCAGCACGTTGGTGTCAAGCACAAATCGCTTGCGCACCTGCTGGTGCCTCCCCTCAGACTGGCTGTGATCCGTTTCCTCGTGGTACCCGCTGCCGTGCTGTGGTCGCGTCATGCGTACCTCAAGGATAAGTTTCGGATTGGACCTTGCCGAATCCGGTCCCGACGGATTTTTCGGATTGTGCCACACCCCATCCCAGGGCCCGTCCACGTCCCGTTGGCTCCCCTCAAGGTCGCGTGCGGTGAACGCGGGCACGCCATCCGTACCCTGCCCCGCATGGCATCGTCCGCACCGACCCGGGTCAGTGACCTCGCCCACGCCCTTGCCTCGATTGCGCCTCCGCATCTCGCCGAGTCCTGGGACAACGTAGGGCTTCTGCTCGGCGACCCCGAAGCGCCTTGCGCCCGGGCGCTCCTCGCCATCGACCTCACCGAGGCTGTGCTCGATGAAGCTGTCCGACGCGGCGCGGATGCCGTGGTGGCCTACCACCCGCCGATCTTCCATCCGATCAAGTCGCTCGTGCGGAGCGAACCGTCGCAGCGCGTGCTGCTCGATGCGGCCGCCGCCGGCATCGCGCTCCTCTCGCCGCACACTGCACTCGATTCAGCCCATGGAGGCGTCAACGACTGGCTCGCGTCATGCATCGGGCTCGGACCGGTGCGGCCGCTGCGGCCAGCGCCACCTGTTGACCGCGGCGTGCGAGTCATCGCGGTGCACCTGCCGACGAGCGCGCTTGATGCCGTGCGACGTGCGATGGTTGCTGCAGGCGCAGGCATCATGGGCAACTACACGCACTGCAGCGCCATACACGCCATCGAGGGCACGTTCCTCGGAGGCACCGGCACTTCCCCCGCTGTCGGCACGCGCGGCGTGCTCGAGACCGTGCGCGAGACCCGACTGGAGATGCGCTGCGCCGCCGCGCAGGTCGCGGCAGTCGTGGCCGCCGTGCGCAGCGCACATCCCTACGAGGAGCCTCCGATCGAGGTGCACGCGCTGCTCCCGGAACCCTCGGCAACCGAGGGCCAGGGACGGGTGATCGAGCTGCGCTCTGCAGCCACCGCGCAGACGGTCGCCAGCCGGCTCAAGCGCACGCTTGGCGTGCGTGCCGTGATGATCGCAAGCGGGCCGCGCAAGCGCGTGCACACCCGCGTCGCCCTCTGTGCCGGCGCGGGCATGTCGCTGCTGCCGGATGCGGAGCGCGCAGGTGCCACACTCTTCGTGACTGGCGAAGCGCGGCACCACGACCAGCTTGATGCGGTGGCGCGTGGCATGGAGCTCGTGCTCGCGGGACACACGGCCACGGAGCGCGGCTACCTGCCCACCCTCGTGCGGCAGCTGCGCGACGCGTGCCCCCGCATCGTGACGCAGATCTCGCGCGCCGACCGTGCGCCGGTCGAGGTCGCCTAGCGGCCGCACGCGCCCGCGGCCTGCGCATCGCGGCGCACTGCGCCACCGAGGCAGCCTGCGGTCACTCCATCGCAGTGCGCGCAAGCATTGCCGCGCCGAGCACGCCCGCGCTGTCGCCGAGCTCGCTTGCCACGATCGCGCACTTGCGCAGCGTTGAGGGGAAGACATGCCACTCGAAGCTCTCCCGCACGCGCTCGACGTAGCGGTTGCCGAGCGCCTCGGTCACGCCGCCACCAAGCACCACGCAGCGCAGGCTCAACAGGGTGACGGCGTTGGCGATCGCGAGGCCAACGAGGTCAGCCGCATCGTCCACCACTTGCTGCACGAGCTCGTCGCCGTCCACGTAGGCCTGCGCGATGGCGCCCGAACCCACGGGTCCGTCCTCGCGCGAACGCTCGAGCGCCTTGCGGATGCGCGACTGCGGATGGAAGCCGATCAGCGTCTCCATGGCGCGCACCATCGCGGTGCGGCTGCAGTGCTCCTCGAAGGTGCGGCGCCCGATGCTGCTGCGCGGGAAGAGGATCATCTGGCCGATCTCGCCCGCCGTGAATCCAGGACCGCGCCAGACCTCGCCGCGCAGCACGAGCCCCGCGCCGATGCCGGTGCCGATCCACACCCCGAGCACGTCCTCATGCCCTCGCCCCGCACCGAGCACGTGCTCGCCCCACGCGGCGACGTTGACGTCGTTGTCGACGACGACCGGCACGCCGAACCGCTTGCGCAGGATCTCCCGCAGCGGCACGTTTCGCCATCCGAGGTTGCCGGCGTTGATGACCACGCCCTCGTCCCAGTCGATCGCGCTAGGCGCGCCGATGCCGACCGCGCCCACCTCCTCGGGCTTCACGCCGGCGTCGCGGCACGCGTCGCCGACGCTCTCGACAATGCGGTCGATGACCGCGTCGCGTCCCTGATGTGCCTTCGTCTTGCGGCGGTCCTGGCCAAGCAGGCGCCCCTTCGAGTCCACCACGCCCACCGTGAAGTTGGTGCCTCCGAGGTCGATGCCGACGACGGGCGCGCCCGATTGCCTCTTGCGGTCGCTCATGACGCCGGCAGCGTACGCGCCGACGGGCCGTGGAAGATGCGCCGCAGCAGCCGCACGCCGTCATCGATGATGTAGAGCATGCTTGGCAGCAGCAGCAGCGTGAGCGCCGTAGCGCTCGCAAGCCCCGCGCAGAGGCTGATCGCCATCGGTGCGAGGAATCGCGCCTGGAACGACTGCTCAAGCACGAGCGGTGCGAGGCCGAGGATGGTGGTGACCGAGGTGAGCAGGATGGGTCGGATGCGGCGCTGCCCGGCGCGCACCAGCGCGATGCGCAGCTCCGTGCCCGCCTGGCGTTCCACGTTCACGAACTCCACGAGCACGATGGCGTTGTTGACCACGACGCCCGCCAGCGCGACGAGGCCGATCACGCTCAGGAACGTAAGGTCGTACCCGAGCAGGAAGTGCCCCCAGATCGCGCCCACGATGCCGAAGGGAATCGACATCATGATCGCGAAGGGCTGCAGGTAGTTGCCGAAGAGCCACGCGAGGATGACGTAGATGAGGCCGAAGGCGACGAGGATCGCCAGCGGAAGCGCGGCAAACGCGTCGTTGAGGTCGCGCT
>JBIKNS010000048.1:0-13890 GCA_044358545.1 Phycisphaerales bacterium
GCGCCAGCGACAGCGGCGATCGCGCCGAGCAGGAGCGGTGTCGAGAACGCGACGCGTCTGGTGGGCATGGCGGGATGCTAGGACGCGGCAGGCGGCGGACGCGCGCACTACGGCACCGATTGACTATCGCGGTCAGGCTGCCGTGCGATAGCGACCGACGCGACCGACCTTGCCGTTGGACATCAGGACCGGCCGCACGTTGCCGCTTGGGCCCCTGAACCCCTGCACGCACATGGCGAACGCGCGCTTCGATTCGGCAACCGTGAACCCGGCGGCGCGGCAGATGTCCTCGCGGCTTGCCCACTGCCTCGTGCCGCCGCACGTCTCTGCGAGACGGTCGTACATCTGGTAGAGCGCCGCCTTGGTCAGCCGGAATCGCTTGCGGCCCGGCGCCGGAAGGGGCTTGCCGACGGGCACATCCGCGAACGCCTTGGCTGCCTTGCTTCCGTGCAGCGCCGAGATGCCGGACACGAGTCGGTGATACTCCTGAAGCAGCGAGTCGAAGTGGCGACGTACGCCGCGCAGGTGCGCAAGCTCCATCTCAAGCGACTCGACGCGCTTCATGAGCGCTGCAGATGCGGCTGCGTTCGGGCGTGGACGGCGCCGAGTGCGGGCGGCGGCGGCAGTTCCGGCCGGGCTGCGGCGGACGATTCGACGGCGTGGCATGGGATGAGGTTCTCGGGAACGGTGCTGATGAATGAAATGTCAGGCAATCCTGAACCCCGAAAGGCTTTTAATCGTATACTTATCCTGCTCTTTCGCAACCTGGGCCCGAACTGGCTTCGACCGGCCGTGCTTGGCCTGTCGTGGCGCGCCGTGGAGCATGATGGCCACGTAAAAATCATGCACAACAACGACTGCCAATACGCAGCTCGCTCTCGCAGCCTAAATCAGGCTCGACGGTTCCCGCCTCACGCCCGATAGGGCGGAGAACCGACCTCATCGGGCTGGTCCTGAAGGCCTGGCATGCGCCGGATGGACGAGAACTTCGCATGCCTTGGTGCGAGACACGACGCCGCCCAGCGGAGTCCGCACCGAAATGGAATGGGCGGATACGCGCGTAGATGCGGCATGCTGACCGGATCGGCACAGGGGTTCGACTCCCCTCGGGTCCATTCTTCCCTCTCTTGCGGGGCGCACCGCGATCGCCGCGGCCGGCCGCCGAGGCTTACCCGCTTCCGGGGAGATCACGCACGGAATCCGGATCCATCGGCTCAGGCAAGGTGATGCCTGCCGCCCCGAGTGTGGTGCCCGTCGCGAATGCGAGATCCACGAGCGCGATCTGGTAGGCCGCAAGCGCGTCGATCTCGCGGCTCTGCGCGTTCGCGAGGCTGAACTGCGCCTCAAGCACCTCAGTGATCGTGCGAAGCCCGATGTCGAACTGGCGCTGCTCAGCCTGCAGCGTGCGGCCCGCGAACACCGTCTCAAGCCGTGCGGCGATGATGCGCCGCCACGCGGTCTCGAGCGTGTCGAGCGCGTTGAGCGTCTCCTGCGTGATGGCCTGCTTGCGCGACTCGCGCGTGCCGAGCCGCTGCAGCCGCGCGAGGATCGCCTGGCTCACGGCCTGCTTCGCCCGCTCGTTGGTGACCGGCACGCTGGCGTTCACCTGCAGGATCGAGCCATCCGCGTCGCCCATGTTCCCGAACGCGCGGCCGAGCGCATAGGAGTTGCCCTGAAGGTCGTACTGGTAGCTCACCACGAAGTTGGGCAGCGTGTCGTTGCGCGCGAGATCGATCCGCTCGGCGTCGATCAGCAGCTGCACCTCGAGCTCGAGCAGCTCCATGCGGTTCTCCATCGACTTCGCCACCAGCTCGGAGCTGTCGAACCGGAACCCCAGCGGGTTCGGCTTGGTCGCCGGCTCGAGCGACGTCACGCTGTCGATCGGGAAGCGCGGGTCGTTCATGATGCGCTTGAGCTCGCGCTGGCGGATGCGCACCTGGTTGTCGGCCACTATCACCTGCTCGACTGTCGCGCCCACGCCGCTCTCGGCACGCGTGATCTCGATCGGCGCCGCATCGCCCTGCTGCACACGGCGGCGCGTCTGCTCAAGCTGCACCATCACCGACTCGTACTGCTTGGCACGCACGTCGAGCTGCCCGTAGGCGCGGTAAAGGTTCCAGTACGCGCGCTCCGCGTCAGCAAGCAGCCGGATCGTCTGCAGCTTGGTCTGGGCGTCGATGATCGCGCTCTGCATCCTGGCGATGCGGATCGATGCGGTGTTGATGGAGATGCCGGCGCCCCGAAGCAGCGGCTGCGAGATCGAGAACTCCATGCCCGCGTCGAATCCCTCGGCACCACCGGGCGCAAAGGACTCGTTGCTGTTGTACTGCACGAGCGGCCCGAGGCTGATCTGCCCGCCGGTCGCCAGCGGCACATCGAGCGCCGCATTGAAGACGTCCTGCGCGGCGCTGCTCGCGCCGACCGTCGCGATGTCCGTGATGAACCCGCTTGTGTTGCGCGTGTAGTTCACGCCGATCGTGGAGTCGAACTTGGCCAGCTCGGCACCCAGCCTGCTGATGCCGATCACGGGATTGAACAGCGCGACCTTCAGGTCAAGGTTGTTGGCCAGCGCGGAAGCCCGCACGTCCACGATGGACACGGGCACCCGGTCGGGGAAGGCATCGACGATGAGCCCCCGGTCCTTCGCTGCCGCCTCGGCCTCTGCCACCGTGCGCGGATCCGGCTCCGCCTCCGTGGGAGGGTCGAACGGCGCAATGTCGCGCGTCGACGTCCGCGGCAGCGTCACGTCCTCGTCGGGCCGGAACAGGTCATGATGGCAACCCGCCGCCACGACCGCGAATGCGCCCAGTCCGGCCGTCGCGGCGAGGGGCGCAGCGCGCCACGCGCCGCGATGGCCGCTCGGAGCGAACCCTGCCATGGCGGCGAGGGGCGCAGCGCGCCACGCGCCGCGATGGCCATGTGTCGGCAACTCACTCATGGCGCAGCGCCTCGATGGGATCAAGCCGCGCAGCCTTGATCGCGGGAAACATCCCGAACACCACGCCGACGAACGCGCTGAACGCGAAGCTCATGAGCACGGCCCAGAACGGCACCGAGGCCTGGTCGAGCTGCGCCTTGGGGATCATCGTGAGCCCGAATGCCAGCGCCTTGCCGACGGCCACGCCGACGAACCCGCCCGCGAAGCACAGGGCCACTGCCTCAAGGAGGAACTGAAGCAGTATCGCGGCGGGGGTCGCACCGACCGCCTTGCGCAATCCGATCTCCCGCGTGCGCTCTGACACCGACACCAGCATGATGTTCATGATGCCGATACCGCCCACCAGCAGGCTGATGCCCACAATACCGCCAGCGATCGCGGTGATGCCTGCCGCGAGCGTCTTGAACTGCTGGATGTAGCGGTCGATTGCCTCCACGCGGAACGTGTCCTGCTCGCCAGGCTTGATGCCCCGCAGCCGCCGCATGATGTGCTTGATCTCCGACTGCGCCTCCTCAGTCGCCCCTGCGCCGTTGGTGACGATCGCCACGCGCATCCAGAAGTCGCGGCTCTGGAGCTTCGCCACGATCGAGAAGGGCACGAAGATCTCCGCCGTCTGCGACGCGGACCCGAACATGCGCGCCTGCAGCGTCTCCACGATGCCGACGATCACAAAGCGCCGCCCACCGAGCAGCACCGTCGATCCGATCGGATCCTCCGGGAGCATCAGCTCGTCGATCGCCGACTCGTTGATGACGCAGACTTGGCGCTCCGTGGCCTCGTCGATGCGGTTGAAGGGACGGCCCTGGATGATGCGTCGGTTCTCGGCCTCGTGCCAGTCCGACCAGATCCCGGTCACCGAGAGCCCGTCGAGCTTCTTCATGTCGCTCTCGATGGAGAGGCTCATCTCCGTGATTGGGGTTATCGCCCGGATCGACTGGCAGTCCTCCGCGAGCGCCTGCACCTCCTCCGGCTTGAGCCTGATGAGCTCCCACGGGAAGAGGTTGCGCGGCTTGTCCTGGGGGCGGTCAGGGAAGAGGAAGATGCGGTTGGCGCCGAAGGACTCGAACTCGGTGAGCACCTTCGCCTTGAGGCCGGTGAGCGCTGCGATGACTGCCGTCACGCTGGCCACGCCCACGATGATGCCGAGCGCGGTGAGGAACGAGCGCGTCTTGTTCGCCCAGATCTGGCCGAACGCGAGCGCAATCGCCTGGATCCAGAAGTACGGGCTCCAGATCATGCTGCCTGCCCTGCCGGAACGTGCTTGCCCGCCTCGTCCTGAGCGATCGGCAGATCGCTCAGGATCCGGCCGTCACGCAGCCGCACCACGCGCTGGCAGTGGGCGGCGACATCGTTCTCGTGAGTGACCATCAGGATCGTCTGCCCTTCGGCATGGAGCTGCCTGAAGATCGAGAGGATCTCTGCCGTGGTGGCCGAATCGAGGTTCCCCGTCGGCTCGTCCGCCATCAGGATCGACGGGTTGTTGAGGATCGCCCGCGCAATCGCGACGCGCTGCTTCTGCCCGCCGGAGAGCTGGTTCGGCCGGTGGTCCATGCGCGAGCCCAGACCGACGCGCTTCAGCGACCGCTCCGCACGCTCGCGGCGCTCGCGCCACGTGAGGTTCGCCTGCCGCGAGTACACCAGCGGCAGCTCCACATTCGCGAGTGCGGTCTGCCGCGGAAGCAGCTCGAACGCCTGGAACACGAATCCGATCTTCTCGTTGCGCACATGCGCAAGCTCGTCGGCGCTCATGCGGCTCACGGCCTTGCCGTCGAGCTCGTAGGTGCCGTGGGTAGGCGTGTCGAGGCAGCCGAGGATGTTCATCAGCGTGCTCTTGCCGGATCCCGAGCTGCCCATGATCGCGACCATCTCGTTGGCGGTGATGTCAAGGTCAACGCCACGCAAGGCATGCACCGCCTCGGTGCCGACCCTGTAGATCTTCCGCAGGCCCCTGATCCGGATCATGATGGGCGCCGCTCCGTGGCGCCAGTCTTGGCGTCGCCGGAGCCAGCGCGGTCCGCGGTCGCCGCCGCGGGCTTCGAGTCGGGTGATGTGCCTTCGGGCTTCGCCCCCGGTGCGCCGGGCGCGCCGCCAGCGGGCTTGCCGCCGGAACCTGACGACGAATCGACGACGATCGGGTCGCCCTGCATCATCCGCTCGAGCGCCTTGTACGGGCCGGTCACCACAGTCTGGTTGGCCTCGAGGCCAGCCTCGACGATCGTCTGCGTCATGCTGCTTGGTCCCGTCCTGACTGGAGCCATGATCGCCTTGCCGCCATCATCGATGAACACCACGGCCGTCACCCTTCGCGACTTCTCGGCGAGACCGCTCGCAAAGGCCGACTCAGGCAGGTCCTCGGTCCGGCGCTCGACGATTGCCTGAGACGGAAGCACAAGACCTCGGTGCTCCGCGATCGTGATGTCGACATTGCCCGCGAGCCCTGAGAGGATCTGCGTGCCGCCGCTGTCGATTGACACCGTGACCTTGAAGGTCCCGCCGCCCTGGGTGGCGGCGGCGATGGCGTTGCCGGTGGCCGTGCGCTGCAGCGCCACGTCGGTGACGACGCCCTTGAACACCTGATCCTTGTAGGCGTTGATGCGGATGTCGCAGGGCTGCCCCACCTTGACCTTGGCGATGTCGGCCTCCGCGACCTGCGCCAGCATGCGCATCTTGTCGAGGTCGGCCACGGTCATGATGACGGTGCCCTGCTGGTTCATCGTGCCCACGACGACAAGCTCCCCGACCTCAGCGTTGAGCTGCGTCACGAACCCGTCAATGGGAGAGTCGATCTTCGCGAACGAGAGCTCCTGCTCCACACGCTCGATCTCGGCGGAACTCGCCGCGAGCGCGCTCTCAAGCGACGCGATGCTGCGCTCGGCGGCGGCGATTGTCGCCTCGAGCTCACGCACGCGCACCTCGGCGTCCTCGAAGTTCGTGCGCGGGACGTCGCCCGTCTCGAAGAGCCTCTTCTGGCGCTCCATGTTGCGGCGCGCGATCTCCACAGTCTGGCGCGGACCCGCGATGCGCGCGCGCTCAGCCTCGAGCCTGGCGGCGTCCCCGTCACGCCGAGCCGAGGCGCTCTCCTTGGCGGCGCGCAGGTTCCTGTCATCGAGCTGGATCAGGAGGTCGCCCTTGCGAACCCTCTCGCCCTCGCGGAACGGGATCGCCATCACGCGGGCATTCACCTGCGCGGAGATCTCGACTTGGGAGATCGGCTCAACCACCCCGGGCGCAGTGATCGTCTCGGTGAGCGTGCCGGCCTTGACGGTGGCGGTGCGGACCCCCAGCTTCTCCTCGCGCGCGCCCATCCCGGGCAGCATCTCGAAGATCGCACCGCCGCCGATCACCAGGCCAACGACGGCCACGGCAAGAACAGCTGCGGCAATGTTCAGGTAGGTACGCATGTGCAGCGGAACGACAAGGGTAGTCACCCTCCCGGCAACCGTCATACGGGGAGAGTTTGACGGCATGTCCCCCGCAAGGACCATTTATCGCCTGAAGTACCCCGATCAGAGGGTCCCCGGTCCGATGCGATGACCGTGGTACCGGATGCTCACATCAGGGACACGGACCCCAGGCCGCCAGGAGCGCTGTGAGGTCAACGCCATCCGTCGTGCCATCGCCGTTGAGGTCCGCGGCCGGCGAGCCCCAGCCGGCGAGCAGGATGGTGAGGTCCAGACCGTCCACCTGCTGGTCGCGGTTGATGTCGCCCGCGCACTGGACGACGTTCGGCGTCCCGAACACGTCAAATGCGCAGTTGTAGAGGTCGTTGGGGTTGAAGCCCGGAGGCACGCTGTTCTGGGGCGAAAGCGTGCTGCGCACGAACCCGGGTGCGGGGAATGTCGCGGACCTCCAGTGGTACGCACCCTGCGTGTCGACGAGATCGATGCCTGCGGGCGCCATGACGAACCACGCGAAGTTCGAGGCGACGGTGCCGCATGACGAGTTGCTTGCGTAGACCGTCAGGTAGTAGTCGCCGGGAGGCAGGTTGATGTTCGTCGCGATGTCATGCGAGGCATCCACCGCACTGTCCGCAGGATTGTCGTACGGCGTCGGATAGGCCACAAACCCGCTCGCGCGCTGGTCACCGTCGGTGGGTCGCGCCGAACCGCTGCGCGACCAGATGATGAAGTGGAGCGTCTCGTTCGTGTACGGCGGAGATCCGCTTGGCGGAGGGGGGATCCAACCCTTGGCCGTGATGGTCGAGATGTTCCACGATGTCGCGCCAGGGAACGGGGGCACGGACCAGGGGATCGCCAGCCAACGCTGCGGCTGCGATGGCGAGAGGCATCCGGACGAGACGCCCAAGTTGTTCGTGGCGCCGTTGCTCAGCGTCGACTGCTGCGGTCCCGTCGTGTACACGCTGCGCTCGAATCGGGTCACGAGCGTGTGCGTGAACGTGCGGGCGGTCTCAGGTCCGCCGGCGGTGCGGTCGTACCAGCCGCCGATGCGGATCAGGTAGTACTCGCCTTCCACCACATCGACGAGCCTCATGGTCTCGGTTCCTTGGGTCGTCCCGCATGTGTCATCGAAGCAGCCGATGAACAGGTCGGGGAGGGTTTGGGCCCGATCCGCATCCACGATCGGATTGATGCCGAGCCCGTATGCCTCCATCACGGAGTCACCGATGGTGGCGCTTCCGCACATCGAAACGATGAGCGCACCGTTCCCTGGCGCCTGGATCAGGTACCAGAGGTCCTTGCCGAGCGGGATGTCGCACAGCCCGACAGAGGCGCCTGGCCCGTCGGACCCGGCGTTGGCGTTTGCGACGACAACGCCTATCTCGCCCACATCGACAAGACGCGGATTGGTGGCGCAGTCATTGGGGGGCGCTCCTGCGGGCGAACCGCACTCGTACAGGAACAGTCCGCACTGGCTGACCGCAAGCGTCGCGCAGGCAGCATCCCACTGTGCCGTGCAGCAGAGCGGGTTGAGTCCGCACACCCGTTCGCAACAGCCGATGTTGTCGCAGCCTGCCCCGGAGTGGGGCACAACGCACGGTGCGGTTGCACTGCCGCATGCTGCGTTCGCCAGAGGGTCAAGCGTGAGCGTGAGCCGGTACGGTCCGCAACGGTTCGCGACGGAGCCGGGGGCGTCGAATGGGGTCGATACCGCAATGATGTGCGTGCCAGCTCCGACGTAGACCTGCTGCTGGTTTGGGCATGCCGCGTTCTGGACCGCAAGGTCGAATGATGCAGGGCATGGGTTGGACGTACTGATGTTGGCCGCGACGTAGATCACCGTCGCTGCCTGCGGCAGGTTTGCCGAGTTTCGTGCCGCAAGGCTCAACCGCAGCTTGCCTGCGACCGGGGTCGTGAGCAGCATCCAGTCGATGTCGCGTGCCTCGGTGTTGGCTGGATCGCCGTTGGCGTCGAAGGTGCCAAACTCGCCGACGACGCTCAGCGTTGCGCCAGCACTCAGCGTGCCGATGTTGGTGAATGCCGCTGGAGACACGTTGCAGCCACCGTTCGAATCGGGCGAGATCCCGCATCCATCGGTCGTCTGGATCGCACCGGCAGGCGGAGTGACATCGCACTGCGCACGAGCGGCGTCACCACCTGCGAGGGCGAGCGCCAGTGCTCCAACGAGTGCGATCCGACTCAACATGGCTGACGAGCCTCCTGCGACGATGGCAGCACGAACAGCGAGACCCAAGCTGCCCAAGCGGGTCCTGGCGTGCAGCTGCCCTGCACTGCAGTGACCCTAGGTCAAGTATCGATTACCGCCCTACGTCGCTGAAGCGCAATCGCGGCAAATGCGCGGGAATCCCGGACCCATCCCCCGCAGTCACCGCCAGTCGACCACAAGCTTGCCGAACTGCTCCCCGGCCTCGAGCCGCGCAAAGGCCTCCCTTCCTCGGGCGGACGGAAGCACCTGGTCCACCACCGGGGACAGTGCGCCCGTGACGAACAGGCGCACCACGGACCTGAACTCGTCCATGTCGCCCATCGTGGATCCCATAACTGTCACTTGATTCCAGAAGATGCGCGTGAGGTCCGTGGTGGCGTCGGAGCCGGAGGTGCAGCCGCACGTCACGAATGTGCCTCCGCGCGCCAAACTCCTCAGACATGCGCCGTGGACAGCCTTGCCAACCGAATCCGCGACGATGTCGACCCCACGCCGTGCGGTGATCTTGCGCACCTCCCGTGACCAGTCGCCCCCATCATCGAGGATGGCGTGATCCGCGCCCAGCGATCGCGCGCGCTCGAGCTTGTGCGCATGGCGGCTCGTCACGATCGTCGTGCAGCCGAGATGGCGCGCGATGCCAAGCAGCGCCACAGCGACTCCCCCGCCGATTCCCGGAATCAGCACAGTCATGCCGGGCCTCACGCGGGCACGTGTCCACAGCATGCGCCAGGCCGTGAGGTGGGTGAGGCCGAATGCCGCGGCCCGCACAGGGTCTGCGTCGCCGATGTCGATGACGTTCGTCGCAGGCGCGACAAACTTCTCCGCCATGCATCCGGCATCGTGCTCGCCGATCATCCTGATGTCCTCGCCTGCGGGCGCAAGACCGGGCAGTGCCGCCGGCGGCTGCACGACCGCAGCGTTGAGCAGCACGCGCCGGCCAATCCATGACGCGTCGATGCCCTGGCCCACCGCATCGACAACTCCCGCCCCATCAGATCCGCTGATGAAGGGATAGACCGTATCGATGCCCGGAAGACCCATACCGACCCAGAGGTCAAGGTGGTTCAGCGCTGAGGCCTCGGTGCGCACGCGCAGCTGACCCGCACCGGGCTGCGGATCCGGCATCTCGATGAGCGCGACATTGGGTGCGACTGGTGATCCTTGGCGCGTGATCGCGAGAGCTTGCATGGGCACGCTTCTACCATGGGATGCGATGACACCGTGCGCGCCGACCGTATCCCAGCCCATGCGACACCCACCCGTTCGCTTCGCCCCTCCGGCGGCTCTCGCACTTGCACTATGCATGACCTGGCCGGTGGCCGCGCTGCAGTCTGCGCTGCCCGCCGGGCCGGGCAGCACACCACCTGCAAGCCCGCCGCGCCCTGCACCCTCGGGTGTGCCGGCGCAGGCGATCAGGCAAGGACAGGTTGGGCAGGGCATTCCGCAGCACGCGCAGCCGGCGATCGCGGGCCCGATCGTGGTGATGCCGGGCACCGTGATGCTCGGCTTCATCGAGCCGCGCGCATCCGTCACACGTGAGGTGCCGCTTCGCAACACGTCAGACAAGCCCGTGCGCATCCTGAAGGCGGTGCCGAGCTGCACATGCACCACGCTCGATGTGACCGGAAAGGTGATCCCGCCGATGGGAGAGCTCTTGATCCCGATCACGATGAAAGTCTCCAGCGCGACGGGCATCAAGACAGCCAACGTGCAGTTCGTCCTTGAGGGCGTGCCCTCGGTGCTCACCGTGGCGATGCAGGGCGAGGTGACCTACCCAGTGCGGGCGCTGCAGCTTGATCCGAAGACGGACACCCGGGTTCCCTACATCGATGCCTTCACCAACCCGGGCAGGGTGACCGGCCTCATCGAGGTCGTCGCCACCGACGGCAAGCCATTCACTGTCACCGGCGTGCACGGCGCACCGCCCAAGTACGTGGGGTTCGATCCGGCGACTGATGCGCCTCGGACGTCGTACACCGTGGAGTACGACCTTGCCGGAATCGAGTGCGCGAAGATGCCGCCCTACCTCATCGTGGCGACGGACCGCGCCGACGCGCCCGTGATCGACATGCGGGTGCGCCACGCCTGCACCAAGATCGATCCGACCATCCCGTTCGCCGAGTTCCGCGTCAACCTGGGCGTCGTCAAGCCTGGGTCGACCACGAACTACGACTTCGAGCTCAAGCAGGCCCGCGGTTGGACGGCGACCCGGGCTTCGTGCGACGACCCGCGCATCCGTATCGAGTTCGTCGCTCAGAAGCCCGTCGATTCCGAAGGTCACTCGCTCGTGGCGCTCAAGGCGACGGTCTCTCCTGACGCACGCGGCCTGCTGCTGGTGCCCGTGACCCTCGACGCGACTTCCCCGAATGGCCGCGCAGTCTCGAGCGTGTTCTGGCTGTACGCAGACGTGCGCTGAACGCGCGGGAGGGCGACCCCGCAATCCACGCAGGACTCGCCCGCACGCGGCGCTCAGCGCGAACCGAGGCGCGACTGTCAGTACGAAGGGTCGTAGATCAGGCCGCGGAGGTGGGCGCCAATGTCCGCGGGACGCGGCACCCGCGCAAGTCCGCTCTCGTGCACGAGCGTCGCAACCTCGGTCGCAACGGCAATGCTTGTCTGCAGGATGTCGGACACCGGCGGGTAGATGAGGCCCACGCTGAGGTCATGCTCCGTGGTCTGGCGCGCGAGCGCCTCGGCCGCGCGCAGGAACATCGCATCGGTGACGCGGTGGGCCCGCGTCGCGTACACGGCCATGCCGATTGCGGGATAGATGTAGACGTTGTTGCCCTGCCCAGGCACATGCAGCCGACCCTTCCAGTGCAGGGGCGCGAAGGGGCTTCCTGCCGCGAAGATCGCAGCACCGTCGGACCAGCGGATCGCCTGCTCCGCCGTGCACTCGCTCTTTGATGTCGGGTTCGAGAGCGGAAAGATGATCGGCCGAGAATTGGCGCGCGTCATGGCCTCGACGACTGCCTGGTCGAACGCGCCTGCGACGGTGGAGACGCCAATCAGCGCGGTGGGCCGGATCGCATCGACCGCGTGCGCAAGCGACGTGCACGGCGACTGGGCGGAGGACGGGGTCCCGGCGGCGAAGGCGAGGCCTGACGCGTCGTGCGCGAATGGCGCGAGGTACTCGGGGAGTCCGGGCATGCGCGCCGTCACGAGCCCGCGCGAGTTCACGAACCAGCAGCGCGAATGCGCCTCGCGCAGGTCCATCCCCTCGCGCACAAGATGCGTGACGAAGAGCTCTGCGATGCCGACTGCGGCGCTTCCTGCGCCCATGAAGAGAATGCGCTGATCGTGCATGCGCGTGCCCGCCATCCGGCATGCGCCGAAGAGCCCGGCCAGTGCGACGGCCGCCGTGCCCTGGATGTCGTCGTTGAAGCAGCACACGCGGTCGCGGTGACGCGCCAGCAGCGGGATCGCGATGGCGTTGGTGAAATCCTCGAACTGGATGCAGCAGTCCGGGAAGACCTCCTGCACCGCATCCACGAACTCGTCCACGAAGGCGAAGTACTCGTCACCGGTCGTGCGGCGCGCACGCAGCCCGGGGTAGAGCGGATCGGCGAGAAAGGCCCCGTTGTTGGTGCCCACGTCGAGCACCACCGGAAGGGTGGCCTGAGGCGGCACGCCTGCGCACGCGGTGTAGAGCGCGAGCTTGCCCACGGGGATGCCCATGCCGCAGGTGCCCTGGTCGCCGAGCCCCAGGATGCGCTCGCCATCGGTGACGACGATGAACCGGATGTCCTGCACGAGCCAGTTGCGGAGGATCTCGCGCACGCGACCGCGGTGGCGGATCGAGATGTACATGCCCTTTGGCCGGCGCATGATGTGCCCGAACTGCTGGCACGCCTCGCCAACCGTGGGCGTGTAGACGATCGGCATGTAGGTCTGGATGTCGCTGCGCAGCAGTGCGTAGAACAGCCGCTCGTTGCGGTCCTGCAGCGCAGAGAGGTACTGGTAGCGCATGAGGTCCGACGGTTGCTGCGCGTACTGCAGCCGAATGCGCGCCATCTGCGTCGCTTCGCTCTCCACGGCGTCAGGCAGCAGGCCGAGCAGCCCGTGCTCGTCACGCTCGGCCTCGGTGAAGGCCGTGCCCTTGTTGAGTCGCGCGTCGAAGAGAAGCTGAAATCGGGTGGGGCGGTCCATGCCGCGCGCGAGGCTAGCGGCGCGGCGGTACGGATGGTGCCGGCTCGGCCTCGCATTGGGTGCACGGCACGCGGCAAGACGTGAGGGCGGTGCGGTGTGCCGGTGGCGTGGGATCCACTTCTACACTCCCCCGCGCGTGCAACGCGTGCGAGCCATCGACAGCCACACCGAAGGGGAGCCGACGCGTGTCGTGGTCTCCGGTGGTCCCCGTGTCGGGCGGGGTGCGGCGCGCGCGCGGCAGGCCATCATCGATGCGCACTGGGGATTCTGCCGGGGCGTGGTGCGTGAGCCGAGGGGATCGGATGTGCTCGTGGGCGCGCTGCTCGTCGAGCCTGAGGATCCGTCGTGCTGCGCAGGCGCGGTCTTCTTCAACAATGTGGGCACGCTGGGCATGTGCGGACACGGCACCATTGGCGTCGCGCGCACGCTCATGCACCTGGGCAGGATCGGCAAGGGCACACACGCGCTCGAGACGCCCGTGGGAGTCGTGCCCTTCGAGATCCGGGACGACGCAAGCGTGTCGCTGCAGAACGTGACGAGCTGGCGCGAGCGGGCGGGCGTGACTGTCGACGCTGGCAGCTTCGGCACCTTCACGGGCGACATCGCGTGGGGCGGCAACTGGTTCTTCATCGCGCGGTTGCCCCAGGGCGTGCGCATCTGCCGCGAATCGATTGGCGATCTCGAGCGCACGAGCCTCGCGATCCAGTCCGCGCTCGATGTGCGCGGGCTCGGCATGCGCGAGCCGGGCGTGGCAAGTCCGGACCGGATTCGCGTCGATCATGTGGAGCTGTGGGAAGCTGGCGACGCGCCGCGCGAGTGGCGCAGCTTCACGATGTGCCCGGGCGGGCAGTGGGACAGGTCGCCCTGCGGCACCGGCACGAGCGCGAAGCTCGCGTGCCTGGCGGCTGAAGGCGCGGCGATTCCCGGCGAGCGCTGGCATGCCGTGAGCCCGATCGGCACGCGGTTTGAGGCGTGGTGCGATTCGGTATCGGATGACGGTTCGATCCGGCCGCAGGTGCGAGGGCGCGCGTGGATCACTGCAGAGTGCGAACTCTGCTTCGAGGAGGGCGATCCGTGCGCAGCGTGATGCGTGGCGTGATGCCCGCCACCACGACGCCATTCGGCGCCGATGGGTCGGTCGATCTTGACCGCGTGTCGCGTCATGCGGAGTGGCTCGT
>JBIKNS010000049.1:0-13826 GCA_044358545.1 Phycisphaerales bacterium
CGCGTACTTGGCGGCGAACTCGCGCCAGACGGTGACCGGACCGCAGGCCGCGTACTCGGAAAGCAGCTCGCCACCTCCGATGAGGATGGTCCGGATGTCAATGGCAGTGTGCGCCTGCAGCCACTTGAGCTCATTGAGCAGGAGCACCTGCGAACCGGCGACAAGCGCATCGCAACCCACGAACAGCACACGGCAGTCGCGCGGGACGGTCCGATCGGGACCGCCTGCGCCAGGTGCCGAGGCTTCGTCTCGCCCGGCGGGTAAGGGCAGACCCTGTGACGGCGGCATCTCCATGATGCCATGTGCCGCGCGAAGCTGATGGCGCACGCTCCCGACAAGACCACTAGGCCCGCGGCTGGCAACCTTCGAGGCGGCTGCACGGAGCACACCCGCTGGTCCCCCATGATGGCGAACTGCCGCACGGACGGCTCGTGCCCTGCGGCCAAGCACTGCGAGGCGGCTGCCAACACCTCCGGATGCGGCGCGCTCCCGCATCACGGTCCGATGCCGCTCGGAGGGCGAGTATCCGGCATGACGTCCGAGACGGATGTAGTGCATCAGCGGATTCACGTCCGCCGCCTCGCCGCCGAGATACTCGCGCAGGTAGAAGCGCGTGTCAAAGTGCTCGCTCGGGTTTCGCCCCTCCCGCCAGCCGTGCAGCACGTAGTGGTCGATCGGACCGATACCGTCCTGTCGAACGTCCGGGTATTGGTCGAGGTAGTACGCCATGTCGAACATCCCGCTCTCGCGGATGATGCGCATCTCACGAGCCGCCGACGTCTCCATGACAGGCTCGGATGCGGCTCCGGCGTCGTGCGGATGGGCCTTTCGGCCCTCACGGCGCCCGACCCGCACGTAGTGAAGCAGCGGATTGATTCCCGCAGCGCGCACATCCGGATTCGAATCGAGGTACCACGTGCAGTCGAATAAGGGCGAAGGATCAAGGCCTCGAAGTCCACCCACGGCAAGGAAGTGGCGGAGCGCGTCTTGGTGATCCGGCACCTCGCCCGGATGTGCCAGCACGTAGTACGCAGGATCAAACAGACCGCTGGCGCGCACTTGCCGTGCAGCCACCGCGGTGCTCCATGGGTTTGACTTCACAAGGCTGACGATTCGGCGAAACGGCGCCGTCATTCTCCACGAGCTGCTGGCGGCATACGACGCCACGACGTGCTCCAGGTAGCGGACGGTCTCGCGCTGGGCGTCGGCATCACGGGCCAGATGCGCAGATTGGGACTCCATACGCGCCGAATGGGAGTCGACATGCGCGACCGTAGCCTCAAGACCCAGCACCTTCTGCTCGAGCGCATCCCTGCTCACCAGAAGCTCCGCGCTCTGGAGCAGGCCTGCCTGGAGCGCGGACTGGATTCCGTCGCGCTCTGCCGCGAGACCGTCAGCCATCGACTCAAGGCGTGCTACCTCGGACTCCAGGCCTTCCGCCTTCGACTCAAGACGCGCTACCTCGGACTCCAGCGAGGACACCTGCGACTGGAGTGCCTCATTTCGCGTGCGGAGATCGGCTTCCTGGCTCGCGCTGCCACGAAGCGCCGACTTCAAACCGGCCACCTCATCCGAGAAGTTGATGACCGACTGCCGAAGGTGGATGACCTCGCCGTGGAGCCTGTCGTGGCTGCGCAGGAATGGGTAGAGCCGATCCAGTTCCGGCTGCATCGCACAGATCGCATCTCGCAGGTTGGCTGCCGACTCCGGTGTGGCGGTCGCGAGACCACGCAGTGCCCGGTAGACATCGACTGCAATCGCCGGCATATCGCCATCAAGAGCCAGCTCCCCTGTCGACACGCTGCTGTGACACAGCGTCGCGTCGAGAAAGTCGCGGCGAGCCGCTGCGACGCGCTGCTCGAAGTCTCCGGGCAGGGTCACGCCAAGGGCGCTCGCCATGCGCGCGAGTTCGACCCGAGGATCCTTGAGCATCGCCTCGAACTCCACGTACGCAGCAGGAAGGCGCACTGCATGGACATGCGATGCAATCCACATTGACGCGTACAGGCATGCGCCATGCGCGATAGGCAGTCGATCCCGCGCATGCAGGGAGCGCGCCACGCTCAGCGGGTCGCGCACCGCACACGCACACCGAACCTCGAAGCCGGCAGAGGCGAGCACCTCAAGCCAGAATGGCAACAGCATGCCGATGCGCGGCTCCTTCAGGACACATACCGGCGCATCACGGGGGAAGTTCCGCCCGATGATCCTGACGGCCTCGTCATGGAGCGTGCTTCGCACTTCAGGGGAGAGCGTCGCCAGATCCGCAGGGCATACATCGTGCCAACTCGCTCCAAGCGCAGGCAGAAGCTGTCGGTCGTTGAACTGCTCCACATCGATGTCCTCGAAGAACCCCCGAGGATTGCAAGGAAGCGGCTCGTGCATGCGTAGCGATGGCATCGCGCCGATGCACTCGAGCATCCGCGCCATCACGCTCGTGCCCGAGCGATGAACCCCCAGGACAAGCAACATCACACGCTGTCTTGCACTATGGGACATTCAGGCTCAGCTCAAACAGATTCTGCCACTCGCACGTGCCGATTGGTCGCACCGCCGAACTGCGCCGGCTCCGTAACGCACACCGTACGAGAAAAGGAGTGTACTGCGGACCCCCCCTCACCCACTACCGCTCATGCACTAACTTTTGACGCATGCGGTCCGCTCTTATCACGGGTATTGGAGGGCAGGATGGGGCCTATCTGGCAGCTCACCTGCTTTCGCTCGGATACCGCGTTGCCGGCACAAGTCGTGACGCAGAGACCGGCGGATTCGGGGGGCTGAGGGCGCTCGGTATCCGCGAGCAGGTGGAGCTGCACTCCATGTCGCCTGTGGACTTCCGCTCCACCATGCACGTGGTGACGCACGTGTGCCCTGACGAAATCTACAACCTGGCCGGTCAGACATCCGTGCGGATGTCGTTCGACCAGCCAGTCGAGACGTTCGAGAGCATCGTGGTGGGCGTGATCAACCTGCTCGAGGCGGTGCGCATCCTCAAGGCGCCGATTCGGATCTACAACGCCGGCAGCTCGGAGGTGTTCGGCAACACCGGCGGGTCAGCGGCAAACGAGGAGACCACCTTCCGCCCGCGCAGCCCGTACGGAATCGCCAAGGCCACAAGCTTCTGGCAAGTGGCGCAGTACCGCGAGGCCTACGGGATCCAGGCCTGCACCGGGGTCCTTTTCAATCACGAGAGCCCACTTCGGCCAGAGCGATTCGTCACGCAGAAGATCGTCGCCGCAGCATGCCGAATCGCCAGTGGGCATCAGCGTGTCCTGGCCCTCGGCGACCTCTCAGTGCAGCGGGACTGGGGATGGGCGCCCGAGTACGTGACCGCCATGCATCGGATGCTGCAGCTTGACGAGCCGACCGACCTCGTGATCGCCACCGGCGAGACACATTCGCTTGAGCAGTTTGTGCACGAGGCCTTCGACGTGCTCGGTCTCGACTGGCGCAACCACGTTGTACACGACGCCTCGCTCGTGCGGCCCTCCGAGATCGCGTGCGGCAGGGCCGACCCGTCGCGAGCTGCTGCGACCATCGGCTGGACGGCCCGCTACAGAATGCACGACGTGGTCAGGATGATGGTGGATGCGCGGCGAGCGATGGAGTGACGCCGAACGGGGATCCTTCCATCCCCGAGGAGTGCCGAGCGCCCGGCGCCAAGTGACCAGCTCCTCCGCCTGCCGCCTTCGATCCCCAGACACCCGCACGCGCACATCGGCCACACATCCGCTGTCCGCCAGTTCGTTGCCCGCAAGGATGGCACGGAAGAGGTCACAGAAGTCGAGGTCCTCAGAGTGCCCCTAGGGCTTGCTCCAGTTTGACCACATCAGGCGGTCCCCGATGAACAGTCCCGCAGCCTGAAGCATCTGGGCCATCATTGACGTGCCTGACCGGTGCATGCCGGCGATCAGCAGCGCGGCCTTCATTGCCTCCGTTCCACCAGCAGCCTGAGGTTGTGGGTCTATCCGGACCACGTGAGGGCGGAGTGCATCCCGGAATCCCGACGCTTTACCGCCAGTACCGTCGACTCACGGCGAGTACGTCACCGACATATAGACGCCGGCGCGGTCGGCAAGCAGCTTGAGCCTGTGCAGCGCGCGATACTCCTCAGATAGCACTCTCGCCAAGTTGCGGCGCGCGAGCGGCGAGAGCTCTTGCGAGCCACGGGGGTAGTCACTGTTGCGGGCCAGTGTCGGTCGGATGCCGAACAGGGCCAGCATGTCCTGCCCCAGGTTTTCCTGGGCAACCACCCCCAGCAACTGGGACGGCTCGATCTCATCGAGCATCTGGTCGAGGTACCAGCAGAACCCTTGCTGGACATGGCCGATGAGTCCGAGCATGGTGATGGCGGGCGAGATGTCATGGCCGGGCAGTGGCTCAAACTGCTCAGCGAGCATGCTTGCCGTCTCGTACAACCGGATGAATGCACTCTCGGCCTGGTGCTTGACAAGCCACACCTGTGCCGGATCGGTCACCCCCACCTCTCGGTTGAGTCCCGCCTGCAACAGATGCCGCCGCCAGTTGAATGCGGAGACGAATCTCGCCATCGGATCGCGCACCATCACCACATAGCGCCGATCGGGCGTGATGGCCGGACGACGCAAATGGACATGCGCGAACCGGAAGCCCGCGTGCCGCAACTCATCAGCCGTTGTCTTTCCGCCGCACTTCCCCACATGGATCAGGTCGAACTGAACGCCGGCGGCGATCATGCGATGGTGATACTCGACTTGACCTGCGTCCATCCGAATCGCAGCTTTGCGTCCTCGCGCGCCGCGACGCCGCGGTGCGCCCGGCACTCGGCGCTCGACAGGGCCTCGTCGAGGCAGCGCTCCCACTCCTCGGCTGATGTTGCGATCCATCCGGTAACGCCATCGATGATGGCTGCGCGCTGCGGCTGTGTCGGTGACGCAATCGTCGGCACCCCCACCATCGACGCCGTGGCGCATCGGATCTCGCTCTTGCACTCGCAGAAGGGGTTGTCCGGCTCAAGCGGCGCCAAATTGACATCGAATCGGGCGACCTCCTGAGGCAGATCAGGCCATCGAACGCGCGGCCGGACCTCAATCTGCGGCCTTTGTTCGCGCAGCGCCGCGAACCGTTCGACATCAAGCTCTCCCACAACAGTGAGCACGGCGCGGGGATGCGCTCGGAGGATCCGGGCAAGCACGTCAGCGACGACTGCAAAGTCACGGTGATGCGATGGCGTGCCGCTGGTGTATCCGATCCGTATGGCGTCTGTGTCGCGCCGTCGCTCATGATCGATGCGCGCCATCCATGCCCCATCAGCGATCACCTCGACCTGAGGCCCGAGGGTATTCGCAATCACGCGGACATCCCTGCAGATGCGCGACGCCCACGCTGCAAGCGGCGATGTGGTGACCAGCGCCCTGCCGGCGTGCGATAGTGCAGCCCGGAAGAGGTCTGCGTCGAGCTCCCAACGCGCACACTGCGCCTCCGACAGCATGTCCATGAAGGCCACGTGGCGGCACCGAATGACCTCCGGATCAAAGATCAGGTCATCGATGTCGTAGTGCACTGGCACTCCGCGATCCGCGCATCTGGCGTAGAGCATCGCGAGCGCAGGCGACCACTTCGCGCGAAACACAATCACACGACTTGCCGCTTCGGATCGCGAGATCAGCTCCGGCGCATCGGCAGCGCACCACGATGCGTCATGACCCCCCTCGCGCCACGCCTGCACCCCATTCGCCACGCGCAACTCGTGGCCCACGCTGCGGATGGGACCTGACACGTAGAGCACACGCTCACGGGACTCAAGGTGCGATCGCGGCCTCTGCCGACCCGGACCACACGCCACCACTGCAGCGAGCGCAGCGTCGGCGGTGCGGTCCCCTGGTCCAGTGCAGTCGTCGCGACTTCGCTTTGCCGAGTACACCTCACATGCACGGTCAAGCCGGTCCTGTGTGTCCCCGAACTCCTCGATGAGCCCGAGCTGGCCATCGACCGTATCGAGTGCACGCGCTCGACAGTAGAGCCCCTCCAACCAACCTTCCGCGGTCCACGGCAGTTCCATCGCCGTGGTGTCCCTGCCATAGGAGCCCGCTGCCGACGATCCCCGCTGCCGGTGCAAGTCCGGACGAATGCACTTGCACGCCGCCTCAACCTGACTCGGCGAGATGGCGCCGAAGGCCGCGCTCAGTCCCTCACGTAGCCGCATCACCGTCCTTATAGGGTGATGGATAAGGTCCAGATGATCGACACACTGGCGCGGCACGTCTCTGGTGTACCGCTCCGCATCAAGCAGGTGCCGTAGCCACATCAGGCTGCTCTTCGCGGCACTCGTGACCGACGCGCCCGTCGCGAGCGTGTCGCTCATGCGTGCCGCAAGGCTCTTGCTTACCTCTGAAGGACGCCGGATCACCAGCACGGCACTCCATCGCACAGCCAGCACGCCGAAGGCGCGACTCCACAGCGGCATCAACCTGCAGAGGCACGGGTCCTTGAGGACAAACGATGGCGCATCGCGGAACTCCGTGCGGATGAGCGAGATAGCCTCCTCCACATCCGCCTCTCGCGCGGAGTCCGCAAACCACGCTGCTGGTACCGGTGCGTAGTCCCTCCAGTGGGTGCCTGCGGACTGGAGAAGCCGCTTGTTGAACCGTGCGATCGGGAGTGACTCGAAGTAGCCCTCGGGATTGTCGGAACTTGCCGGCATCATGGTGGCCGGAAGCGCAAGGCCAATCCGGCCGAGAAGCTGGGTCAACGCGGACGTCCCGCTCCGGTGCATGCCAAGCACGACAACCGTGCGGCGATCCATGGGTCACTCCACGCCTAGGGACTCGGCGAGCGCAACCGACCGTGCCAGCCATGGCAGCGCCTGCGGTGCGCATGATCCAAGCAGCACGGGCTGCCGCCGCGGCAGCGTGTACGTACAGCCCTTCAGCGCGTAGTACTCCGCTGCGAATGATGCACCCGGATGAGCCGCCTTGGGCACATTCGTCGCCACCCCACCGTGGAACTGGTGAAAGGTGCCCTCGCCCAGGAGCACCACAAGCCTCTCGCATGCATCCACCGCACGGCGGTAGTAGTCGAGATTGACGAGCCCGCCGCCAGGAGCCGCAAAGCGCTCGTCGAGTCCCTCAAGTCGCTCGAAGAGGCTGCGAGAGAGGCTCAGGCAGTTGCTCTCACCCAAGGGCCGCAGCCATCCACCCGCACTCGAACCCGCAAGGCTCGCGACCGAGAACAGCGAGTACCCATCTGCTCGCCAGTCGATGCTCTCGAGCAGCTTGTCTTCCACGGCCTGGCAATAGCCCTCCTGCATCGAGTGGTTCTGCATCTTCGGGCCAAGGTGGAATGCCATCGTTGCGATGACCGGTTCAGGCGAGATGCGGGGCGCGTCGCACATGTACCTCACGATGCCCGGACTCAGCATGCGCGCACCATCGATGCAGATGCAGATCAGGTCGCCGCGGCTCTGGAACGCGCAGCGGTTGATGGCCGCCGCCGGCGATGGCCCGGGTGCCGTCCGCACCAGCGTGAAGTTCGACCCCATGCGCTCCACCATCGAGGCGTCAAGCGGGGTCATGGACCCGTGATCGATCGCGATGACCTCGTACTCGCTCTCGGACACGCCACGCTGGTACTGCGCCGAGAGCGTGTACAGCGTCCGCGGCGCCTCGCGCGCCATGTTGTAGAAGACCACGATGATGGAGAGCCTCGGTTTCGGCATCCTCACTTCGGGCATCTGGGGCACTGCCTGACGATGAGCGCGTAGCGGGTGGCGCTACTCACGCTTCACATACTCGAAGCACTGGTTCAGTCCCATCAGGAAGACCCGATAGTGAATGAGGTCGAGGCCGCTGTACCGTGCGCGGGCGCTCAGCTCGGCGAATCCCAAGAACTGCGTGTGCTCATGCGCGCCGTCGCGACTGCACAATCCTCGGGGTGCCGGGTATCGGCACGCGCCGGACGCATGCAGTTCGCGGAGCCCACGCGTCCGCGCCTGCGTGGAAGCGGGGCAGGCTGGCAAGGCCATCGCCGTCCGCGCAGGAGAATCGATGCCTCGTCCTCCAGTTGACTCGTCTCATCGCAGCAGGCCACCCACCTGCGACACGGATCCCGCGCGGTCATGATCGGCTGACAGGCAGCAGAGGGTGGTGCTGGCGCATGAACGCAGCGTCCAGCCGCATACCATCCCCTCGAGTGGCTAGCCTTCAGGTGGCGATCCGAACCTGATACAGAATGCCGACTCCTGTTACCGCGATCATTTGCGTGCGCAACGAGGAGGCCTATCTCCGCACGACACTGTCCCATCTGGTGCGGAACAGCGTCCGTCTCATGATCATCGACAACGGTTCGACGGACGGCACGCGCCGAATACTCGATGAGTTCGGAGCGAGCATCGACCAGCATGAGCGCCTCGAGTGGTTGGGCGCACTCGACCTAGTCGCCATCCTGGAGGTCAAGGCGCGCCTCGCCCAGCGGCTTCGCGAAGGTTGGATCATCCACCAGGATGCGGACGAGATCCTCGGCAGCAACCTCCCGCACGAGACGCTGAGGGGTGCCATTGAGCGAATCGGAGCAACCGGGGCCAATGCCATCAACTTCGAAGAGTTCGTGTTCCTTCCACTCGGCGGAATCTCTATCGCCGGTACTGATTTCAGCTCCTCCCTGCGGCACTACTACTTCCATGAGCCAAGGAAGCTGCGGCTGATGCGGGCGTGGCGAGCCGAATCGAATCTCTCGCAAGCCAGGGGAGGCCATGTGGTCACGGGACCCGGAAGGCACCTGCATCCGGAGAATCTGGTGCTGCGCCACTACCCCTTCCTAAACGCCGAGCATGCGCGCCGCAAGTACCAGACCCGCAAGTTCGCGGAGCGCGGCGTCGCCCGAGGCTGGCATCGCAATCGAATGCGAATCGAACCCAGCGATATGGAGTTTCCATCCGCTGCGCGGCTGAAGACCTGGGTGCCGGGCCAGCCCCTCGATACGTCCGACCCATGGACTTGCCACTACTGGGTGGCGCGCAGGGACGTGCGGCTGTCGGGAAGCGGCTCATCAGACTCCCGTGCATTGCCGTGAGCACCGCTACCGCAGTTGAGCTGGCGCTTTGGATTGCGGTGCTGCTGCCCGTACTGTCCTGTGCGCCCGTGCGTCAGGCGTGGAATTCCCTCCGCCTGATGGCCCGTGCCGCGACCGTCGCACTGTTCGTGGGGCTGCTTGCGGTGCAGGCCTTGCCGCCTGGAGTTCTGCTGCGCGCCGGCAATTCGGCATACCCGTTCATGCGCTGGAGGATGTACACGGCTCCAACTGACGAGGTTTTGCTTTGGCAACTGGTCTTGAGGCACGCTGACGGCACCGAGTCCCACTATCCGCTTGAGTGGTTTGACGGGCGGCACCCGCGCACACTCCTCTTTCGCCTTCGAATCGATGACTCGGCGAAGGATCGCGAGCTCCGACTGCAGCAGGGACTCTCCATGCTTCTCTCTGTCTACAACAGCCGCCGACCCGAGCGCGCCGCAGTCGCGCTGACGTTCAGTCGTCGTCAGCAGTCGTTTGCTGACTTCACGGAGCCAGACCGGATCCCCACCGAGGTCCGTTGGCGAGTCATGGCCGAGCAACCCAATGCGACTCGTTGACTACCCCTGCTCCCACCAGACATTCGCGCTGGCACGATGCTGCCTGGGCCTCATCATGGTGTGGGTCGCCGCCGTGCAGGACTTCTCCGGGATTCCTGACCTCCCGCCCGAATGGTTCGAGCAGATTGGTCCCATTGCACTGCTTCCGCCTGCCGCTGCCCGAGAATTGCTGACCCCGGGCATCCTCTCGTCCATCCGATGGGCAGGCATAGCTCTCGCCATCCTGTTTACGGCCGGGGTCGGCCCTGTCTCCGTGGTTGGACTGCTGCTTGCCACGGTGGCCACATGTGCACAGTGCCTAGGTGCCAAGGCCTTCTCGGGCGGCTACGCCACGCACACCGAGATTGCAGCAATTCTCTCTACCGCGCTCCTTTCGGCGAGCGCAATCGGGCAGTCGAGGGCACGGCCCATACCTGCCGGTGCTGCGAAGGCCGCCATGCTTGCGATTGCGCTGATGATCGGGACCCTGTACATGGCCATCGGCGCCCATCGGATCGCCAGAGGGGCTCCGGAGATTTTTGTCGGAGACTCCATTCTCGCGTGGCAAGTGTCGCACTCCCTCGTGTATTCGGAGACGGAGTTCCGCGTAGGGCTGATGGCCGCCACAGTCCCTGCACTGGCACTCGCGTCGAAGTGCGCCTTCCTCGTCGCCACGGTCGCTGAGCTGGCCGCACCCCTATGCCTCATCATGAGCGCTCGCTGGCGGCTCTGCTGGATTGGCGCCATGATCGCCATGCATGTCGGCACCACTCTACTCATGAATGTGCACTTCCCCGAGAACCTTGCACTGCTGGTAGTGTTCTGCTCAGGTCTGCCCCAAAGACTGACTCGACGCCACACGATGGCAACAGCCTGAGCGCCTACCGCACTATCTCCAACCCTCCGAGAGGAGACGCGCGGATCCCAAAGGTCTCACTCCGCCACGATCTTGAACTCGGCCACCATTGCCTCTGCCGCCGCACGGTTCAGCACCGGTCCCTCCGGGCATACGAAGCGCGCGAGGCGCCCGGCATGGCCCGCTGGCTTGAGGACCTCCTCCACCACGTGATACTTCGTTCGGGTCAGATAGTCATCGAAGAGGATGGTGGTTCCGGGCGCTGCGGCCAGGACCGACTTGCAGAAGCACGCTACCCGGAACCGGCCGTCAACCAGCACGAGGTCGGCGCATTGCGCCCTCCGCCAGGGCGACTCGATGTACTGCAGAAAGTTCCTGCGATGCGAGTACCCGAGAGGCCTTCCCCACGGGCCGCATGGGCCCACATCAACAGCTTCAAGATCGAGCCGCGACGAGTGATCGCCCGCGGCACCAGCGACCTTTGCCGCCCACGCCGCATCGGACTCCACCGAAAACACATGCGCCTTCGATCGCGTCAGCGCGAAGAGGGTCGATCCGCCGCAGCCATACTCGATGTAGCGCTGGGCTGAGGCCAGGCACTCCCCCAAGAGAGCGATCCCGCTCCTATCAAGTCGCGGCACCATTGCCGGATGATCGGCTGCGGCAACACATGAGTCGTTGGCAATACTCATCAGGGCAAGGGGGACAGTTTTGGCAGCCAGGCGGACCACGTGCATCCTGCCAGCGACATGCGCCTGATCCTACCGACACGACCAGACGGATCGGCAGGCTCCCGCCCGTCGGGCTCTTCGTGAGATCGGTTGCGCCACACTGCGAGCTTGCCTCGCGCTACGCCCCCACTCATGCCCACGAGCCGTCCGAACCTGCGGCAGCGGATAGAAGCTCGGTCGGCACGCGGCACATGCATGCACTATCGCGATTCACTGCGCGACATCGACCAGCTCATTGCCTGAAGCACGGCACACGCGCCGATGCGTTTAGGCCGCTGCAGGGCACCGCGCTTGCGCAGCGCTCGAGGGAGACCGCGGAGCGCGTCTCGCTTGGCGCGGCAGAAGACGCGGAACTGGCCGCGCCGCGCGAGCGTCACGAGCGACACCGCCGTCATAGCAACGTGCGCCAGGATCGCCAGCGGCATCAGCGCGAGCGGCATGTCCTTGGCAAGCGTCCAGACCAAGTTGCGGTGGCCGTAGTAGACGACGGTGTCGCTGTGCCTGTGGCCACTTGTGGCCGAGCCCACGTGCTGCACCACCGCATCGGGCACGTAGCGGCTCGAGTGCCCTGCGAGCCGCAGCCGGAACCCAAGGTCCACATCCTCGCTGTAGCAGAAGTAGTCCTCGTCGAACGCCCCCACTGCGCGAACGGCATCGGCACGGTAGAGCGCCGCCGCGGCGCAGGGCGAGAAGATCTCGCGCGGCACGAGGTCCGCGGGCTCAAGCCGCTGCCTGTGACGCGCACGCCATGGCAAGCCGCTGATGTGATAGACGTCGCCGAGGCCGTCGATGATGCCAGGCTCGCCCTCGAGCATCTGCCGCGAGCCGAACGACGCCACTCCCGGACACGCCGCTGCAGCCGCGCCCAGCCGCTCAAGCCACTCCGGCTCCGCGAATGCATCGGCATTCAGCAGCGCCACGAGCGGCGTCGTGCAGCGCGCGAGCCCGCGGTTGTTGGCGGCTGCGAAGCCAATGTTGCGCTGTACGCGGTCGATGCTCACACGCCCCGCAATGAGCGCCAGGTCAGCCCCCGCTAGCGACGCCTCGAGCGCCTCAACCGACCCATCCACGCTCCCGTTGTCGATCAGGTCGATGCGCTTGGGCAACAGCGTCTGCGCTGCCAGGCAGCGCATGCACCGCAGCAGCGTGTCCCCCCCATTGAAGTTCACCACGATGACCGTGACGCCGACATCGCTCACCCGACCGATCCTACTACCTTGCGATTCGCAAAGTCGCGCCTCACGAATTGCGAAGTGGCACACTCAGCCCGACGAGCGCTCCCGCCACGCGCGGTACATGAGCACGGTCCAGATGTCGCGGGCGTCGCGGCGACCGGCACGCACCGCGTCCCAGCTGCGTCGCACTACCGGCGTGTCGAACCCGTCTCCCTCGAGCGCCGCCGGACGCAGAAGCGACTCCGCCCACTCGCGCAGCGGCCCCCGCAGCCACTGCTCGATCGGTGCCGAGAACCCGTGCTTTGGACGGTCGATCATCTTCGCGGGCAGGTACTCCGACAGCATCGTGCGCAGCACGTGCTTGCCGCGCTGGCCCATGCGCACATCGAGCGGAAGGTGCCACGCCACCGCGACCACGCGAGTATCGAGCAGAGGGGCGCGAGTCTCGAGGCCAGTATGCATCGCTGCACGGTCCACCTTCACGAGGATGTCATCGGGCAGGTAGTGGAGCGTGTCGAGTGCGATCGAGCGCTCTGCCGGCGTGAGCGAGCCCCACCATGAGTGTGCGCTCCAGTCTGGTGGCGACGGCCGGGACGCGGCCGCAGCCGAGAGCCGCGAGTCTCCGTTTGCCGCCACCGCGCCCACCCCGCTGCGATCCGCCAGGGGCCACTCTTGCCGCCAGCTCGACGCCAGCGACCAGTGCGCATCCTCGATGCACGTGGCCTCAAGCACCTGCGCAAGCTTCTGCGCGGCCTGCGCACGCGGCATCAACGCATCATCGCGGCGCGTGCGCCAGCAGGCGAGCCTCCCGAGCAGCGATCGCAACGGCCTCGGAAGCGCACTTGCTACGGGCCACACATGCGCAGCCGCCCAGTGCCTGCGGTACCCGCCGAACATCTCGTCACCGCCGTCGCCGGTCAGCGCGACGCCCACATGCTGGCGCGCAAGCCGCGCGACGATCGTGGTCGGCACCTGCGAGCTGTCGGCGAATGGCTCGTCATACATCGATGCCAGCGATGGGACCGCCGCCAGCACACTCGCCCTCGTCGCATGCAGCACATGATGCCGCGCGCCGAGCGCACCGGCGACCGCGGCGGCAGCCTCGCTCTCGTCGTGCGCGCTGCCATGCTCGATATCGCCAAACCCCACCGTGAACGCATGCACTGGTCCCGCGCCTGACTCGCGCAGCCGCTCCTGGGCAAGCGCGAGCACAAGCGAAGAGTCGATGCCACCCGATAGCAGCACTCCCAACGGCACATCGGCCTCGAGCTGCGAGTGCACCGCCTCACGCACTGCAGCCGCTGCGTGCGAAAACGCATTGGCACGAGCGGCTGGAGTCCGCAGGAGCGCGCGCCGCTCGCTGGTACCCGCCGCGATCAAATCGCCAAGCGACCACCACGCGCTCACCACCGGCGGCTCGCCCGCACGCGCCTGCAGCCGATGCCCTGGCGCAAGCTTGTGCACACCCTGGTAGATGCTC
>JBIKNS010000191.1:0-4311 GCA_044358545.1 Phycisphaerales bacterium
GGGCCCCACGGGCACAGGCAAGACGCTGCTCGCGCGCACGCTCGCGCGCATGCTCAACGTGCCCTTCGCGATCGGCGACGCGACGACGCTCACCGAGGCCGGATACGTGGGCGAGGATGTCGAGAACCTTCTGCTGAAGCTGCTCCAGGCTGCGGACTTCGACCTCGAGGCCGCGCAGAAGGGCATCATCTACATCGACGAGATCGACAAGATCGGCAAGACTGGCGGCAACGTCTCGATCACGCGCGACGTGTCCGGCGAGGGCGTGCAGCAGTCGCTCCTGAAGATGCTCGAGGGCACGGTGGCGAACGTGCCCCCACAGGGCGGCCGCAAGCACCCCGAGCAGCAGTACATCCAGATGGACACGACCAACATCCTGTTCATCTGCGGCGGCAGTTTCGTGGGCATCGACGACATCATCCGAAAGCGCATCGGAAAGCGGCGCATCGGGTTCACGAGCGCGGAGTCGCAGTCGATGCCGCGCGCGGACGAGGTCGCGTCGCTGCTGGCGCAGGTGCAGCCCGAGGACCTGCTGGAGTTCGGCATGATCCCCGAGCTCATCGGACGTCTGCCCGTGTGCTGCCCGCTGATGCCGCTCGACCGTGCCGCGCTTGTGCGCATCCTGCTTGAGCCCAAGAACGCGCTGGTGCGGCAGTACCAGCACCTCTTCCGGCTCGAGGGCGCAGCGCTCGAGTTCACGCCCGACGCGCTCGACGCGATCTGCGACAAGGCGATGGCCCGCGAGACAGGCGCACGTGCGCTGCGCGCGGTGATGGACGAGCTGATGCTCGACCTGATGTACCAGCTGCCTGAGCTCGACAACGGCAACACGACGTACGTGATCGATGCGGCTGCCGTGCAGCATGGGCGCGCCTTGCCCGAGATCGCGCGCCGTCTCAACCGCGAGTCGGCGTGAGCGGCACGCGGCACGACTGGGCACGCGTGGCGGCGGCGGCATCGGGGGCTGCGCGGGCAGCACCGTCAGGCGACCGCATGAATCGGATGAGGGGCTTCGTCGACTGCGCATGGGATGCGCTGGCGCCCACCGGGGTGTCCTGGATCGGGTTCTACCTCGATGTGCCCGGGGCGCCTGAGGGCGAGCGGATGGTGCTGGGTCCCCGCCGCGATACCCCCGCGTGCTCGCCGATCGGGCTCCATGGCGCATGCGGGCAGTGCCTGCTGTCGGGAGCGCCACTTGTGGTGCGGGATGTGCGCGACCTAGGTGCTGGCTACATCGCCTGCGACCCGCGCGACCAAAGCGAGCTGGTCATCCCCTGCAGGCTTGGCGGGGTTGTCTGGGGGGTGCTCGACGTGGACAGCCACGAGATCGGCTGCTTCAGCGATGCCGATGTGGGGGCCGCAATCGACGCGCTCGCCCAATGGCATCTCAGCGAGTGACCGCGCCCGGGTGTCATGTCCGGTAACTCGGATCGCGGGCGATACAGACCCTTGCGTGACGCGTGAGGCCTGCGTACACTCTCCGATTCCCCTTCAGACGAGGATTTCCTATGCCGCGCGTGTGCCACATCACTGGAGCCAAGACCCGTTCAGGCCACAAGATCACCCGCCGCGGTAAGGCGAAGTACCTCGGAGGCGTCGGCATCAAGACGACCAGCGTCACCAAGCGCACCTTCAAGCCAAACCTGCAGCGTGTGGACGCTGTGGTTGATGGCGCCCCGAAGCGCATTCTCGTCACGGCGCGCGCGATCAAGCGCGGCATGATCCAGAAGCCGACGCGCCGCAAGTACGTGTACACGCGTGCCTTGAAGGCAGCCGGCACCGCCTGACCGGCGGACGCTCGCCCGATTTCGAGATCATGTGGCCGAAGCCCTGTCAAGGGGTATTGGGCTCAATCTGACCTAAAATCGATTGACGGATTTGAAGATCGTTCTATAGTTCTGTTGATTCGCAGGGCACCTACCCCGCTACGTCCTCACACAAGCGCCATGGTTGGCGAAGCAGGACTCGGGCTTCCTCAGGGATTTCCCAGCGAGAATGCCGGTTCGCCGGTGACATACGACTGTTCCTCCGCCGCGCCAGCGGCGTGGACCGTGCGAGTGATGGCCCCTCACGGCTCTGCTGCCAACGCAGATGTCCGGCTCCGGGACCGAGGTCCGATGCGAATCGGGCTCTTGGGTCGAGCTGAGGCTGGTCGTGGCGCGGACCCAAGAGACAGTCGCGTTGCAAGAGGGGTCGTGGCTCCCGAGGCTTTTTCCGTCCCGTTACACGGACGGCGGTTGGGCTTTTGGATCTGACCCCGGTGTGTGTTGCGTATGTGTTCCTTTGGGCCTGTGCCCATTGCGTGGCTTGCGTGTCCATTGCGTCTTGTCCCCCGTCGTCCCTCTCAACCGAATCCTGCGCCAATCGTGACCTTCTCCAACGGCCCATCTGATCGAGACCGCGTGCTTGACGCGACGGACATCGTCGCGCTCATCGGGGAGTCGGTGCAGCTTCGCCCGAAGGGGCGCGAGCATGTGGGTCTCTGTCCCTTCCACAACGATCGCACGCCCTCGCTTGCGGTGGTGTCGCACAAGGGATCCGGCTTCTACAAGTGCTTCTCGTGCGGCGCGGCGGGGAACGCGATCGACTTCATGATCAACTACCACCGGATGGACTTCCCGGAGGCGCTGCGCCATCTCGCGCAGCGCGCCGGCGTCGAGCTCACATCGAGCCCACGTCCATCGGGTGGCAGCCAGGAGCGGGCAGATTCGCCATCATCGCTGCGTCGCGCCAACGAGGCCGCGCAGCGCTTCTTCCGCCGCTCGCTGGAGACGGATGCGGGCACAGAGGCTCGCGCCATCATTGCCAGGCGCGGCATCTCCGCCGAGATGGTCGAGCGCTTCGGTCTCGGCGTTGCCCCCGCGGGCGGCGATTCGCTCGTGCAGTACGTCGACAGGCTGGCACGGCATTCGGCGCAGTCTCGCGGGCGCGCGGATACGGGCAGCGACGAGCATGAGGTGGACGAGGCGACGGTGCGCGGGGCATTCGAGGCCGCAGGACTGGTGCGCCACCGCGGCGGCCACCTTGCGGACGGTTTCCGAAACCGGATCACCTTTCCCATTTGCGACGAGCTTGGCCGCGCCATCGCCTTCGGCGCGCGCATCATCGATCCGGAAGACGAGCCCAAGTACCTCAACAGCCCTGAGAGTGCGATCTTCCACAAGTCGCGCGCGCTCTACGCGATTCACCTCGCCAAGCGTGCCATCGTCGACAGCAGGACAGCGATCATCGTCGAGGGGTACACCGACGTGATCGCCTGCCATGCTGCGGGCCTGACGAACGTGGTGGCCACGCTGGGCACGTCGCTGACCCGAGACCACGCGCGTGTGCTGCAGCGGCTCTGCGACACGGTCGTGCTGCTCTTTGACGGCGATGAGGCCGGACAGCGCGCCGCTGACCGTGCGCTCGAGGTGTTCTTCTCCGCGACGATTGATGTGCGCATCTGCACGCTTCCCGATGCGCTCGACCCCGATGACCTGCTGCGGCAGCCCGGGGGCATCGACCGCTTCCGTGCCGCGGTCGACGGGTCGGTAGATGCGCTGGCGCATCTCGTGTCGCGCTTCTCGGCTGCGCTCGCAGAGCGTGAGGGCGTGACGCCGCGCCAGCGCGCGATCGAGGCAATGCTGCAGCGCCTTGCAGGCATGGGCCTTGCCGAGCTGCCGCCTCTTCGGCGACGACTTGTGCTCGAGGCGATCTCCCGCGCCGCTGGACTGCCGCTTGCGGAGATCGAGCGTGCGGTGCCGACCGTGCGCCCACGACGTACCGAGGGCGACGACGCCCGCGGCGGAGATGCCCGCAGCGATGGCGCTTCCACCGGCGATTCGCCCTCCCGCGATGCTGGGCGCGATCGCGTTCGGTCGGTCGCCCCACTGTCCCGTGCACTCGTGGAAGCCGAGAGCACGCTCGTCGGACTGCTGTTGGCGTGGCCCGAGTGCGCGCGTGCCCAGGCTGTGTCCGCCGACGGCGATGCGCTGCCGGTGACGGAGCTCTTCGGTCCCGACGCGATGCAGCATCCGCCTTTGGCTGCCGTGTGGAGCGCCGTGCACGCACGACTCGACGAGGGCGGCGCGCTCTCGATCGCCGAGGCGATCGCGCTCTGCCCCGATGGCGACGCCAAGCGCACCGCCACCGAGCTTCTGTCGCTCGGACAGGAGCGCTGCCCGAGTGGGGCCGATTCACTGGCGCGCGTGACCGATGCGGCACGCGACCTCGACCGAATCCGCATGCGGGCCGCTCAACCTGCGCCGTCGCCAGCATCGACGCCTGAGCAGCTGGCCGCGCGTCTCCAATCCATCCGCCAGGGCGGTCCCC
>JBIKNS010000192.1:0-4294 GCA_044358545.1 Phycisphaerales bacterium
CTCCGCGCGAGGCGTAGCGCGCTGCTCGCGTCCACGTTCCCTGTGTCGCGAAACTGCGCGGCGCGGGAGCTCGTGTGCGCCGATCACCACTCCATCAGCAGCGCAGAGAGCAGGTCGATCGTCGCACGAAGGTCACCCTTGTCGACCATCTCCGTGACCGTGTGGATGTAGCGCGTGCCGGGACCGAACGCGATGCAGCGCGCGCCGCGGCCGGCACGCTGGATCGCCGCCGCATCCTGGCCGCCGCGCGGAAGGATCGCGCGCTGGTGGGGGATGCCCTTGCGCCGAGCGAGGGTGCAAGCCTGCGACACGAGTGCCGCGTCGGCAATCATCGACGAGTCCTGGATCATCACCGCAACGCCGTCGCCCTGCTTCGTGACGCGCTGCGTGTCAGGCACGCCAGGCGTGTCGCACGCGAGGTTGACGTCGAGGCCGACGCCGATGTCAGCGCCGTACGTGTTCGCGCTTGTCATCGCGCCACGCAGGCCGACCTCCTCCTGTGTCGTGAACGCGACCGCGATCTCGCATCCGTGGCCGCCGCGCACAGCCGCCACCTTGCGCACAGCCTCGATCGCGACGAACACCGCCATGCGGTTGTCGAGCGCCTTCGACACCACGCACCGCGGCGTCTCGAGGAACGGCTCGTGCATCACCACGTAGTCGCCGATCTGCACGAGCTTCCTCGCCTCGCTCGCCTTCATGCCAAGGTCGACGTAGAACTCCTCGGTGCCGGGCACCTTGCTGCGCTCGGCGTCGCTCGAGATGTGGATCGGCTTGCCGCCGGGGTTGAGGACGCCGTTGATGTCGCCGGACTCGGTCACGACGAGCACGCGCCGCGAGAAGAGGTTGCGCGGGTCGAAGCCGCCGGCGGGATTGAGCCAGAGGAACCCGTTGTCGTCCACGTGGCGCACGTAGAAGCCGATCTCGTCCATGTGCGCGGCGATCAGGACCTTCGTGACGTCGCTGGAGCGGGTGCCCTTCGCGGCGCGGCCGCGGCCCTTGGCTGCACGAACGCGCTTGGTGGCCTCGCGCACCCCGATCAGCGAGCCCATCGCGTCGACGTGCACACGGTCGAAGAGGCCCTTCGTCTCGCGCGCCACGACAGCACGCACGCGCTCCTCGCGGCCTGGAACGCCCGGTGTCTCGCACAGTTCCTTCAGCAGGTCAATTCGCATTCGGGCGAGTCTATGATCGGTTCGTGCAGCACGGTCAGCGCCCAATCGGACAGCCAAGCGCGAGCATCTCGCCATCCGGTGGTGGGCAGGCAGGGAAGGGCGACGCGGAGCCGGGCCACCAGGTCGTGACCGCGCCGCCTTCGCCGATGTGGGCGCGCCATGACGAGTGGGTTCGTGCGCAGGCGCAGCGGCGCATTGCCGGCGCTGCAGGCGCAAGGGGCGATGCGGCGGGCGACGCGGCGCGCGCGCGTGCGGGCAACGACGGTGCGGAACGCATGTCGTGGGGCGGAGTGTGCGAAGTGCCCGCGCGCTTCGACTCGGTCGAGGTCGAGTACGCGGCTATCCGCCGCGAGGCCGCGCTTGTGGACTTCCCGCAACGCGGCACGCTCGAGGTGACGGGCGCCGAGCGGATCCCGTTCCTGCAGCGCATGCTCACGCAGGACCTCAAGCCGCTGCAGTCGGCGCCTGGTGCGGTGCGCTCCTTCTGGCTCAACCGAAAGGGGCGCATCGATGCCGACATGCTCGTGGTGGAGACGGGCGAGCGCATGCTGATCGAGCTCGACGCGGCCGTCGCGCCGTCGGTCGCGTCGGCGCTGATGCAATTCGTGTTCTCGGAGGACGTCCAGGTGATCGACGCGACGGACCGCTGGGCGCGGTTCGAGATCCACGGCCCTGGGTCAATCGCGCTGCTCGAGTCATCCGGTGTGGGCGCGGACGCATCGCTGGGCATCGTGCATGCGCGGCGCGATGTGTGCGGCGTACCGGGCATCGCGTGCGCCGTGCCGCGCGACCGCGCGGACGAGGCATGGTCAAGGCTGCTGGCTGCAGGAGGCTCAGGTGGCGCCGCGACGGGCGCTGCCGCGGCTTCCGCTGCCCCAGGGCGCCAGCGCGCACGTCCCTGCGGATGGCTCGCCTTCAACATCGCGCGCATCGAGGGCGGAGCGCCCATCTTCATGGTGGACTTCGGCACCGCGTCGCTGCCGCACGAGACGTCGCTCATCGAGTCGCGCGTGTCATTCACCAAGGGCTGCTACCTCGGGCAGGAGGTGGTGGCGCGCATGCAGAGCCTTGGCAAGCCCAAGCACGTGATCGTGGCGTTCAAGGCTTCGCGCGATGCGCTCCCCTCGGGCGGCGCGCAGGTGTTCGCGCGCCGTGACGATGGCGGCATCGGCGACGAGGTAGGTGTCGTCACGAGCAGCGCATTGAGCCCGATGCTTGGCGCTGCGCCGATCGGCCTTGCGACGGTCCGCACGGCCCATGCCGCGTCGGGCACGGTGCTTGTGTCGGATGCCGAGGGCGATCTCGTCGAGATCGCCGTGCAGCCGGCGCTGTGCACGCTGCCCGGCGCGAAGGCGGCGCGCTGAGGTCCACATGAGCGCGCGCCATGCATCGCTCGTCCCCATGCAGGATGCGGCCGCTGCCGCGGATGCCGGCGTGGGCGCGCGAGAAGGGTGGGCGCTCACGCCAGATGTGATCCTCCTCGTCGCAGCCACAGTGATGACCGTGGCCGTGATCGTGTTCGGCATCTGGCTCTTCATGCGGGCCGCGCGCGAATCCGATGCGACGCCGCCGGAGCGGGGTGGCGCATGAGCGCGACGATCCGGATCACCGAGGTCGGCCCGCGCGACGGGCTTCAGAACGAGCGCACGCCGATCCCGACCGCCGACAAGATCCGCTTCATCGACATGCTGTCGGCGACCGGCGTCGCGGAGATCGAGGTCTCGAGCTTCGTGCCCGCGAAGTGGGTGCCTCAGCTTGGCGATGCCGATGCGGTCTTCGCAGGCATCACGCGTGCGCCCGGCGTGGTGTACTCGGCGCTGGTGCCCAACGAGCGCGGGCTCGATGGCGCGCTCGCCGCAGGTGCGGGCAAGATCGCGGTCTTTGCGGCCGCGAGCGAGGGTTTCTCCAGGCGCAACACCAACGGCACGGTGGACGAGGTGCTCGCGCGCCTGGCGCCAGTCGTGACGCGCGCGCGCGCGGCCGGCCTTCCGGTGCGCGGCTACGTGTCGTGCGTGATCCGGTGCCCATTCGACGGCGACGTGACGCCTCCGCAGGTCGCGCACGTGTGCGTGCGGCTGCGCGAGCTTGGCTGCGACGAGATCGACCTTGGCGACACGATCGGCGCCGCGACGGTCGCCACCATCGAGCGCCTCTACGAGGGCCTGCGCGGCACGCTCGCGCCCGCCGACACCACGCTGCACCTGCACGACACGAAGGGCGCCGCCGTGGCGTGCGCGCTCGCTGCAGCGAGGCTCGGCGTGCGCAGCTTCGATGCGAGCGCGGGTGGCCTTGGCGGTTGCCCATACGCGCCAGGCGCACCGGGCAACGTGGGCACCGAGTCGCTCGTGGATGCGCTTCATGCCGCCGGCTTCGCGACCGGCGTGAATGCGGCAGGGGTGCGGCGAGCGGGTGCCTGGATGCGCGAGCGGCTCGCCTGCGGCGCCGGGGCCTAGGGACGCCAACGCCCGAGAACCATGTGCGCGCGATCTGGGGCGCGTGCAACCAAGCCCTATGCCCGTCCGCCTGTGCCCGCTACATTGCATGGCTCGCCGCTCCCGGACGTACCGGGAGCCGGCGCCTGACGTGACCCGTCGGGCAGCCGTCCGAGGCGGACTCCAGCGGGCGCTGACGGCGCACACCGATGGGGATCGATGGTCAGACGCCGTCACCCACGCATCATGAGCCAGATCAACATCGCCCCTCCTCCCACGATCCGCCGCCAGACCGGTGCAGGCGGCAAGTCATTCATCGACTACAAGCAGACGGAGGAGCTGCGCCGAATGCTCACGCCCAACGGCAAGATGCTGTCGCGCAAGAGGCTGAGCCTTTCGGCAGCCGACCAGCGCATGGTGGCCACGGCCATCAAGCGCGCGCGCTTCCTGGCGCTGCTGCCGTTCACGAACGCGGCGAGCTGACGCCCACGCGGCGCACTCACGAACGCGGCGAGCTGACGCGGGACATCCCGAACATTGCAAGCAGGGGACTCGCCTGTCGCATCGCACGCGCTGCCCAGAGCCGTGTGCGGATGCGCCGGAGCCCCTCGTCCGTCGGTGACGCACGCATGCCCATCGCCACCGCGATGCGCGCGGCGCGCAGGCGGCCCATGCGCAGCCACGCAA
>JBIKNS010000193.1:0-4293 GCA_044358545.1 Phycisphaerales bacterium
CACTGCTCGTCGAAGACGAGGATCCCGCCTTGAGGATTTCCCAGATCCCATGCGATCCGGTCGCTTCGCCCATCGACGTGGCATGATGCGCAGCTCGCTTGCCCGAGGCCCGACGTGAGATGCGTATCGAAGAGGAACTTGCGGCCTGCACGCACATCAGGCGGTGTCGGATCGTGGAAGCGGATGCGCGCGATCTCGGAGCCTGAGGCGGTGCTCACCGCGGAGATGGAACCCCCGAACCGATTCAGCGCGTATGCGCGCGTCCCGTCTGCCGACAGCGTGATGCCGGTGGGGCCCTCGCCCACCGTGATCGTCGCGCGCCTCTCTCCTGACGCCGAGAAGCTCACCACGTTGTTCGACCCCAAGCCCGCAGTCCAGATGGACCCATCGGGTGCGACGGCGACCCCGCGTGGGTCGCCCACGCTGCGCAGTCGGTTGACGACCGTGGTGGTCGGGGACGAGTAGTCAAGGTGGGGGTTGAGGTCGACTGCGGTTGCGGTGGACGCACCCTGCGGGATGACAGCGGCCACGCACTTCACGAACACGCCATTGACGTTCTGCTCGAATCGCAAGTCATTGCGCGACTCAATGCCCACCACGATCGCCTCGCCACTCGCGCCAATGCCAATGCCTGACACGATCGTCATGAGCCCGTTGACGTACGAGACCGCATTCGTCTGGGTGTCGATCACGGCGATGTCGTGGTCGTGCACATCCCATGTGATGGATGCGGTCCAGTCACGGCTGTTGCCATCGACCCATCGCCCAAGGCCATTCTTGCGCACGATGTGCGGCACGGCAGGTCCTGGTGGCAGGCCAGGTGCGCGCGGCGGGTTGAACGCGTTGCCGTCGTTGGGCGGTGGATTCTGCCCGCCGTAGGGACTGCTGGTCGCGCTGACCGCGTTGCGCGGCACCAGCGTCGAGCGATTGCCCGACTCGAACATGGCCAGGTACACCCGACTGCCGTCTGGGCTCGCGGCGAGTGCGCGAGGTTGGCTTCCGGCGACCGGGACACTCGTGATCATCGCCCCGTTCACGGCGTCGAGCACTGCGACGCGTTCCGGAATCGAGAGTGACACGAAGGCCTTGCGCGGCGAACCTGCGAACACGACATCTGCGGGCTCGTCGCCGACGAGCACGGTCCTGGTCACGCGCATTGAAGGGAGGTCAACGATGCTCACCGAGTCCGAGATCTGGTTCACCACCCACACGGTCGAGTTGTCGAACGCCCGTGCAGTCACGGGATCGAGTCCCACCTGCACGGATCCGCGGCGGACAGGAACGCCGCCTGCGAGGTCAAAGACCTCGAGCCTCGCGTCGGCCGTGTTCACCGCCACAAGCACCTGGCCGTCGGGGGTCAGCTCGATGGGGTGCGACTGCGGCGATTCCCAGTTCGCAAAGGGGTCCGACTGGGCAGATGAGGTGGCCGCAATCGCCAAGGCGAGTGCGGCTCCAGGCAGGGTGTGGCGCATCACGTGACCGTGTGCCGCCAGGACCTTGCCGGGGACCTCGATTGAGTCACTCGGGCCGAGTTGGGGGGCCCAGGGAGTTCTCCGCAAAGGCGCATATGCGCTCGTTCAGGGCCTGCTGGGCGGCGACCGCCGTCGCGGCCGCTGTGGTCACCGCAATCACGGAGGTGATCGCATACTCGAGCGACTCTCCACCATTCTCGTCCCGCAGGAACGCCTCAGCGCGACCCGCAAGTGCCTGCCAGTCCATCTTCCCTCCATCTGCCGCGTCAGTCGCGACAGGGGGAGATCGGTCCTCGGGGAGGGCCGGTTGAGTGAGATGGACCGGATTCGGACAGACTCTCCACGATCCCGTTGATTTCACCGCTGCCTGTCGGTGGCGGAATGACAGGACCCCTGGTGCCGTGGGGCGCCAGGGGTCCTGAAAGCGGGTGAAGGGACTTGAACCCTCGACATCCACCTTGGCAAGGTGGCGCTCTACCACTGAGCTACACCCGCAGTTGCCGTCCCGCGCCGTTCTTGGCACGGACGCGAAAAGATAGCAGATCGGCGCGGTGCGGCAAGTGCCTGAAAACACCCTCACCAGTTGGGCGGGGGAGGCATTCCGCGGTTCTTGACGAGCCATCCGATGCGCGCCTCCGCATTGCGCTGGCCGGCCGCAAAGTCGTTGGCGCGGGCGTCGAGCGCCGCAAGCTGACCGCTGAGTGACTCGACCGTGATCGCATGCTCAGCGGCGTGGATCGACCGCACCGGCGCCGACCGAATGGTGGCGATGTTGGCGCGCGCAGTGCGCATCTGAGCGTCCAGCTGGCTGTACAGAGCGGCCACGGTGCGCCACGACGTCAGTGCGGCATCGCAGTTCTGCTGCCAGAGCACGGTCGTGTAGCTCATCGGTCCCCATCGGTTCGCGAGCCATCCGGCACGCACGGGGTTCACGTACACCTGCACGTCCGGTTCGTTGACTTTCGCCTGCGACTCCGCGCGCGGGATCTGCGCGGCGATCTGGTGGCAACGCTCGAGCACCTGCCATGTGGTGTCGATGAGGGACAGCGACGACTGGCGCTGCTCTGTGGCCCTCTTGGTCGCGGTGCGCATCAACTGCTCGCCCATGCTGCCCGCGGACCTCCAATCTGCGATGCCGATCGCCTTGCCGATCGACTCGATGCCTCCAGGAACCTCCCGTGCGAGTCCGCATGCCACGGCTTCCTTCTCGGTCAGCCCGTCGGCGAGCTCGCCGGGACCGAAGGTGCTCATGCCGGCGGGGATCGGGTCGGGCTCGGCATTGCTCCACTCGAGGCTGTCGCCCGCACCGCGCCACGAGTAGAGGTGCGCGTTCGGGTCCGTCAGCGCCTTCACGAGCGCACGCATGTCGGGGTCGTAGACGCTGAGCTTCTCGTACATCTCGAGCGCGCGCGACAGGCCGTCCGCGGTCGGCGTCGCTCCCGGCTTCGCGCCATCTCCGGGGGCAAGCTCCATGGCCGCGTCAAACTGGATGACGGTGCCCGGCCCACCCTTCGCCGTGATGAAGACCTCGCGCACCGGGAACAGCAGCATCGTGGCCGGACCGATGCACTTGCGCACGTAGGCCACGACGGGTACCTGCTTGACTGCGCTTCCGAGCAGGTCGGCCATGCGATAGGCCTCCTCATCCGAGCCGCCCTCGCAGTCGATGTCGAGCACGATGCATGTGAGCGGCTTCAGGCCGCCTGCGCGCTTCACCACAGTCTCAAGCGCCTCGATCGGCACATCGGTGCCGATCGCACCCTTGAGAGGGATCACCATGTAGCGGCCACGCAGCGCATCGTCGGTCATTTGCGCCGCGAGATCAGCCAGCGTGACCGACATCGATCCGCCGGGAGCGTGCTGGCCGTGCGCGGCCTGCTGACCGTGCATCGGTTGCCCGCCGCCATGGGCCGCCTGCTGGGCATATGCGTCCTGCAGGGCGTGCGCGTGCGACACGCACAGGGCCAGCACCGCGCATGAGGAGGCGCAGAGTCGCCCGATGTGCGAGCGTGAATGCGACGAGGGAGCGTGTGCCATCGGGGACCTCACCAGTCGGACTTCGGGATGCCCATGCCGCCGCGCTGAGGGTACGCAGGCACCGGGACATCCCGCACAGGATTGCGCTCGAGTTCGGCGAGCAGGTGCTTCACTGCCGCGTCGATCTGCGGATCGCTGCCGCCACGCACCGGCCCGCCCTTCATCAGGGTCGGATCATCCATCACCAGAATGTCAGGATCGACGCCGTGACCCTCGACGCCCCACGTGCCGTCGTTCTCGTAGAACGCGAACATCGGCGCGGTGATTCGCGTGCCGTCGATCAGGTTCGGGTTGCCTGAGATCCCCACGAGCCCGCCCCACGTGCGAGTGCCGAACAGCGGGCCGAGCTTGGTCTCGCGGAAGAGCCACGGGAACATGTCGCCTCCCGATCCGGCGAGCCCGTTGATCAGCATGGCCTTGGGACCGCGGTGCGACTCCTGCGGTGACGGGACTGGGTTCGAGTCCCGGCGTGCCCACCAGTTGGTCACCGGTCGGTCGAGCAGCTCGATGAAGCGGTGCGGAAGCTGGCCGCCGCCGTTCCATCGCTCGTCGACGAGCAGCGCCTTCGTGCCGCGCTGCCCATGGAACTGGCGCACGAGTTCGTTCTGCCCGTCAATCCCGGTGTTGGGAACGTACACGTAGCCCACGGCACCGCCGGATGCCTTGGACACATAGGCGCGGTTGGCCTCAACCCAGGCGCGGTAGCGGAGCTCGTCCTCGGACGAGAGCGTGCGAACGTTCACGGTACGCGTGCTGTCATCGCGGACCGGCGACGTTCCGACCG
>JBIKNS010000050.1:0-13746 GCA_044358545.1 Phycisphaerales bacterium
TGTCGCCGCATCGATCATCGCCGCGAACCGGTTCGCGATTGTGGTGCGCGGCTTGAGCCGCGAAGAGGCGGGCCAGATCGAGCGCCGTGCCGCACTGCTGCGCGACCGCGCGAGCGAGCCGCCTGAAGGCGCGCCCGCCGGCGAGCGCGCGCTCCTCGTCGTGAACTACTTCGGTGACCAGCGATTCGGCAGTGCGCGCCATGGCAAGGGATTCGCCGCCGCTGCCGCGGTACGCGGCGAAATCGAGGACGCAATTCGCCTGCTCGTCGCGACGCCGGCGCGCAAGGACTCGGGCCGCACGCGCGACTTCACGCGCCAAGCCGCGGAGCTGTGGGGCCGATGGCGCGAGATGGCGGATGCGCTTCCGCGCTGCGCCGAACGGCGCCCGTTCGAGGTGCTCGCATCAGGTGGCTCGATGACCGAGGCGTTTGCGGCGCTGCCCGACTTCACGAAGACGATGGCGATCGAGGCATTCCAGAGCCGCATCTGGAACGAGTCAGCGCGCAGGGTCGCGGAGGCCATCGCGGGCGAAGGCAAGTCGATGCGCTGCAAGGGCACGTTCGGCACGATGTGCTTCCCCGATCCCGCATCGCTCGATGCGTGGCGCGCTGTGCAGGTGCCCATGGCGGCGCCAGGCATGCCGACCGCATCCGATGCGGAGGCTGTCGCGCGTATGGGAGGCGAGGCGCACTCGGCTGAGGTGCGAGCTGCCATCGCCGAGTCGCTGCGTGCGGAGAACGTCCACGCAGATGACCTGCGCATCCCAGGGCTCGACCGGCCGTTCTTCGGTGCAGCGTGGCGGCCGCTTGCTGTGCGCGTGGAGCGATTTGCGATCAGCAAGACGGAGCGCGACGAGCTCGCCACCGGCGACCGCCTGCGCCGCACGGTGACATTCGACCTGCCGCGCGGCGCCTACGCGACCGTCGTGCTGCGGGCGCTCGGGCACTGAGCCTGCCCTGCATCGTCACGTGGGCTGCGCAGGGAGTTCGTAGCTCACGATCACGGTCGAGGGCATCGGCGGGTACTGCATCTCCAGCCTGAACACGCGGAAGTCCGCCGGATCCGCGCTGATGCGGTTGAAGACGGCGTGCATCAGGTCGCCATACCCATCAGAGAGGTCGGTGCTGAACCGAGTGGGAGTCCCCGTGATCTCGCGGACCGGGTCTCCGATCGGAAGCAGCATCGACTTTCGCGCCGCCGCATCAAGCGGCGAGTTGCCGAAGGGATTGCCGAACACCTGCACCCTCGCGGATGCGACCTCGGGCAGGTCACGGTGCGCGATCACGTCAAAGAGCAGCGTCTCGATGGGCATCGTCACCACGGCGCCCATCTCGCCACGCTCGTGCGTGCCCGGGCCCGCGTACCGCGGCAGCGCTCCTCGCTCGATGTGGCCGAAGACGAACGTGGACGTGCCGGTGCGCCCAAGAGGGCCGTCGCCGAGCTCGTGCACGATGCCGAGCGGCGTGTTCACGCTCTGCACCCGCACATCCCTTGGCGAGCACCAGCTGCGCATGATCAGGGCCGGATCATCGGGCGAGGTCGGTGGCTCGAGCGGCTCGAGCGCGCGCTCGCGGACGGTCGTGACCTGGTCCTCCGACTCCACCGAACCGTGGTAGCGCTGAAACCTGAAGATCGGCCAGCCGGCCAGCGGACGCAGCCGCGTCACGTCGATGAGCGACGCAAGGATCGCCGTGTCGAGCGTGTTGGGATCCGCTGCGCACGGCATCAGGATCTGGGTCATGATGCGCACGCGCGCCTGCACGCCCCAGACACCGCTGAGCCCGCGGAATGCAGTCTTGCGCGACAGCTCCAGTGATGCGCGCGATGTCGCGCCGTCAAGGAGCAGCTGCAGCGTGGGCCGGTCGCCCGCATGCTGCTTCACCATGTCCTCGAAGGATTCGAATGCGTTGCGGAGCACTGCCATCTCGCGGTCCCGAAGTCCGCTGCGGCTGAGCGCCGCCACGAGAATGTTGATGCCCTCAGGACCCGGCACCAGCACCGCAGCCGACATGGGGTCCTCGTAACCGGCGATACGCGCGATCTTCCACGAGAGGTTCTTGTCGATGCCGATCTGCCGCGAGACATCCTGTGGCTTCTCGATGTCGAGGCCCGCGCTTCGATAGGCGGCACTCAAGGCCGACTGCACGCGGCGCACGGCCTCGGCACAGTGCATCGCAAAGGGCTGTGCGGTCTGGAGGGCAGGGCTGCGGCTCAACGTAGGGCTTCCAATCGGCGCTCAGGTGGTGTGGTGATGATTGCGCCGCGAAGGTACGCGCAGGGCCGGCGATCTAAGTTCCTTGACAATCTTCCCTAAAGAAGGTTTGCCCGCAAGGTCCATCGACACATACTTTGGGTCCATGGGACGACTGCAGCTGGCTGCGAGCCTCGCGGGACTGGGTGCGGTGGCTGGGATCAGCCTCGCGGGTGGCACGTACATCGAGATCGGTTTGAGCGTCACGCCATATGCGGCGAACACTGACGGGTCGGTGATCGCGGGCTATGACAGCAGCTCCTACTTCGTCTATACGGACGCTGGCGGCTACCAGCCGATTGGCGGGTCCCCACCAGCCGACAACGTGGGCGGAACGCCAAGCCTCTCAGGTGACGGCATGCGCGTGGGAGGCACATCCCTGAATCCAGCGACGAATCTCACCGAGATGTCGTACTACGACCGCGCGAGCGCAACATGGGTGATCTGCGGGAACCTCGGCGCAAACTCAGGAACGTCGACCAGCTCCGGATGGGGCATCTCGCGGGACGGTCGCACCGTCGTGGGACTTGGCTGGATCAGCGCTGGCACCGCACACGGCTGCTACTGGCGTGAAGGAGCGGGGATGACCGGCATCGGATCGACGGTCACCGGCAGGAGCACGCGCATCAACGGCACGAACGCGGATGGCACGGTCTTTGTCGGTTGGCAGGACAGTTCGAGCGGGTTCCGGCAAGGTTGCCGCTGGGTGGGAAGCGCGCAAACGCTGATCTCCGGCTCTGGCGGTCCGCTTGGCGAGGCGAGCGGTTGCTCCGCTGACGGTTCAGTCGTGGTGGGCAACGGTGTCTCGAGCAACTCGAACCAGGCGTGGCGATGGACTGTCTCGGGTGGCGCGGTGAACATCGGCCCACCTCCAGTGAGTGGGTGGCGTGGCTCGGCTGTCGCGGTGTCCGACGACGGTCAGACGGTCGTTGGGTTCTATCGGCCCTTTCCCGCGCCGGCGACGTTTGGCCGCGCGTTCATCTGGACAGCCACGGATGGGATGCGAGACCTGACTGATCTCGCGGTGTCGCAGGGCATCAGCATTCCCGCTGGAACCGTTCTCGCCCTACCGCTTGACCTCTCAGGGAACGGTCGAACGATCGTCGGACAGAGTCGGACGGCTTCGAACGCGGTGAACGGCTTTGTGCTCCGTTTCGATGCCCCCGCGAGCCCCGCTGACCTCAACGGTGACGGCGCCATCAATGGCCTTGACCTGACCGCGCTGCTCGCCAACTGGGGTGGTTCTGGAACGGGTGACATCAATCAGAGCGGGGTGGTCGACGGGATCGACCTCACTGCGTTATTGGCCGCCTGGACGGGCTGATCGAAACCCGCCGTTCTTTCCCTACAAAATTTGCGTTGTCGGCAAAGGCGTCTATGTTTATCGACGATCCGCTTTCCTTAGAGAAACATATGCGCCAAATCAAACTCGTTGCCGTCTCCTTGTCCGCCTACGTCGCCTCGTCCGCACTCGCGGATGGAACGTGGCAGAACATCGTCTCCACAACTGACGCGTCCGTGCAGGGTGTCCCGGGCGCGGTGTGGGTGCCCAGCGGGTTCAACAACCCGACGATTGACCCCCAAGGCCGCGTGATCTTCCGAGGTGAGCTCGGAGGAGCCGACATCACGACCGCAAACCGCCGCGTCATCGTGCGTGGCGTGCCCGGCACGATCGAGATCATGGCGCGCGACAGTGCGCCCGTCCCAGGCAACGTCCCGGCGAGCTACCTCCTGCAGTCGACGACTGGCGTGGGCGGCATCGGATCGGGCAACAACATCACCGCCAATGGCGGCATCGTGATCGGCAGCAGCATCAATGGCCCAGGAGGGACGACCTCCAACGACACGGCCACATACTTCCTGAGCGCATCTGGCGTCCCGTCGCTGCTGATCCGTGAGGGCAGTGCCTACCCGGGCGGCGGTGGTGCGACCATGACGGGCTCCTACACCGCGTCCTCTGGCATGCGCGTGAGCAACGACGGTCTGGGACTATGGCTCGCCACGCTGACCGGAGGGGATGTGTCGGGCACCACGAACAACACTGCGTTGCTCCGGCTCTTCCCGTCGGGCGCGACAGTGGTGCACCGCAAGGGATCGTTGGCGCCGGGTTTCGACGCTGGCTCTGGCGTCACGATGACGCCCAGCTCATTCGGCCTGAATGTCGTCGGAGCGCATGTCGAGTTCCCCGGCACCCTCGTCGGCTCGTCCATCACCACCTCGAACGACTCGGCGCGGTTCACCACCCTCGGCGCACCTGCGGGGCAGCTGCGCATGTGGGTGCGTGAGGGTCAGACGCTCAACGGTCTTGCGGGCCTGACGGTCAAGCCCACATCATCCATCTCCGCGTCCCCGATCCCGATTGTCGGGGGGAAGATGCTCTTCCTCGCAGACCTCGCCGGCGATGGGGTCATCGCGGGCGTCGACGACAAGGCCATCATGTACGAGCAGGGCGGGAACTTCGAGATTCTGCTGCGCCGTGGCCAGGCGATGCCCGGCGCGCCGTCGACGGCGAACGGCACGCTGACGTTCTTCAGCCCGCAGACCAGTTCGTTCGTCGCGAACAGTTCGGGACTGATGGCGTTCCAGGGCATCTACCAGTACCCGGACGGCACCAGCGTGCAATCGCCCGACCCGGGCACGTTCATCGCTGTGCGCAAGCCTGACGGAACGCTGATCACCATCGCCCGGCAGGGTGAGGCGGTGCCCGGCATTTCGGGGGACACCTTCGGCTCGTGGGGTGGCAATAGCGGCATCTGCGTCTCCGAGAATGGCATCGTGGCTTTCGGCAACACCACCACGGGCAGCCGGTCGTCGGTCTTTGCGTGGGATGAGGCGGATGGCCTACGGCTCCTCGCGAAGGCCGGCGACACGAACTTCACCGGCACGGCCGCCAACGAGATCACGCTGATGGGCTCAACCGGCATCAATGGCGATGGCGGCTTCACAGGGCTGTCTTCCAACGGATGGCTTGCCGTGCGCGCGACCGACACCGCCAACTCGATCAACACGATCGCTCGCATCAAGCTCGGGAACGAGGCGCCTTCGTGCCCCGCCGACCTTGACGACGACGGCAGCGTGGGTGGCACCGACCTCGCGACACTTCTTGCGCAGTGGGGCACCAACGGATCGGCCGACCTCAACGGTGATGGCACAGTCAACGCGGTGGATCTCTCTTCAGTGCTGGCCGCGTGGGGCACCTGCCCCTGAGACAGCGCTTCATGGACGCACCCCTCCGGGTCGTGTGCCGCAGCGGCGGCGCACGGCCCGGCAGAGGCGCTCTTCAGTAAGTTCGGGTGCGTGGATCGGAGCTCGGCGATGACGTCGGGAAGGCAGGTTGACATGAGCACTTCAACAGCGGTTCGGATTCGCGCGGCGCTGGCGGCTGCCATGTGTGCCTCGTCCGCCGTTGCGCAGGACCTTCATCTGATCCCCGGGGCGCAGTACATAAGTGGACTGAGCGCGGATGGCCATGTCGCGGCCGGATACACGCCGATCGAGTTCCTGTACTGGACCGTCGAGACTGATGTCGTGTACATCGGCGGCGCAGCGCCTGGCAGTCAGGGCATTGGCGGCAGCTGCGGCATCTCCACTGACGGGACACGGATCGTAGGGAACACGTTCAACGTATCGGGCAAGACCGAGGCATCGGTGTACTCCGTCCCGGATGCGGCGTGGACGAGCACCGGATCGCTCGGCTTCAACTGCGACATCTCGTCGAGTTCGGGCTGGGCCATCTCTGGCGATGGCCTCACCGTCGGCGGCGGGATCATCGCGGCAGCTGGGTGCGATTTCCGCGGGCTGCACTACTCGTCGTCCGTCGGCATCCGCACGCTGCCCACGGCCTACTTCTACAAGCCCACACGCGTGAACGCGATCAATGCAGATGGCACGGTGCTCGTGGGCTGGAACGACGACTACAACGGGTTAAGGCAGGGATCCGTCTGGCGGTGGAACGGGACGTCCTACACGCAGACACTCATCACCACGCCTAGCGGCGCCAAGATGGGCGAGGCGTCATGCGTCAGCGCGGATGGCACGCGGGTGTTCGGCTTCGGGAACTTCGACGGCGTGCAGAAGAACTACATGTGGACCCAGGCGACGAAGGCGGTGTCGCTCGGCGATTCGCCGATCGGGCTGTCGAGCTACGTGACCGGATGCAACGCGGATGGGACGATGGCGGCCTGCTTCTTCCGCGTGCCGGCGCCGCCGCCTACCTCCGGCGAGGGCTACGTGTGGATCGAGGGGCGCGGCTATGTGGCGCTTGAGGATTGGGCGGCGGAGAACGGTGTGATCGTGCCAAATGACGTGCGCCTTTCCCTGCCGCTGTGCATGTCGGCGGACGGTCGCTCGGTCGGCGGGGCGGGCAGAACCTCGTTCGGTGTCCGCGCCTTCGTGCTGAACCTGCCGCCGCTTGCCTCGTGCGACGGCGACATTGACGGCGACGGAGCAGTGGGCGGGCTCGACCTTACGGCACTGCTCGCTGCGTGGGGCCCGTGCGGCGCAGGCGCGTGCGGCGGGGACCTCAACGGCGACAGCTCGGTCGACGGGCTTGACCTGACCGCGCTCCTTGCCGCGTGGGGCGACTGCCCCTGACGGCGCGCGCTGCGCAACCTCGCGTGACCCCCTCACGCGCGTTGCCCTCGAGATTCAGTCGCGGAATGCGCTGTGGCAGGCCTTGCACGTCGCGGCGATGCCTGTGGCGATTGCAGTGAGCCGCTCTGCAGTCTCGCGCGAGGGCCTTTCGCCTCGAGTGCCCTTGGCGAGCAGATGCTCAAGCGACTGCGCGTCGGCCGCGCTGCGCGCAAGCAGCGTGCGGAACTCGTCGGGCATCTGCGTGACGCGCACGTCGTCGAGCAGGAGACGCAGCGTGTCGGCGAGTCGTCCGGCCTCCGCGGCAGGCACGAGGTCCGGGTGATCGGCTGGCGCGATCCAACCGGCGCCCTGGACGGCCTTGATGCTGTCCCACGCGATGTCGATGTCGACCATCCCGCGCACGAAGCCCTTGGGCCGCGAGACTTCAGGGAAGTCCGCGCGGGCGGTCGCCAGCACTGCATCGGCCACCTTCGATGCGCTAGCGGTGCAGCGGTAGAGCCCTTCATATGCGGGCGACGTGCCTGCCACCTTCATGCGTGCGACCGCATCGTCGGCGGTCGACCATCCGAGCGTTACCGAGACCGACCCCGCAGCTCCGGCGCTGCGGTGCTTGCCATGATGGCAGTGCATGTAGATGGGACGGGGCAGATCGTGAACTGCGCGTGCGAGCTCAAGCTTGCGCGCCTCGTCAAAGCCGTGGTAGCCGATGGGCAGGTGCACGTAGCGCATGCCGCGCGACTTGGCGCGCTCAATGTCGGGCAACGCGCCGTCCACCGAGATGATCGTGAGAACGCCCCACGACTTGAGCGAGTCGAACCCGGCATCACCTTCGGGCACTGAGCCCGAGAGAAGCTCGGGCGCGAAGGCCACCACATTGTGAAGACCGGGTGCATCGACTGGAGCGGTGTCAGCGGGCTTCGGCGTGGGGGGCACGGCGGCCGCTGGGGCAGGGGCGGACGGCACGGGGCCGGATGGTGGCGGTGGCGAACCGTCCGCTGCATGGATCAGCGCCGTGCACACGATCGTGGTCCAGAGCATGGACGAAGGCTAGCCTTCACGTCATGAGCTGGACAATCGCCGCGGCGGTCTCGGTGTCGGTCATGTTCGCAGCGGTGCCTGATGGGCCAGATGCAGGCGCTGCGGCACAGCAGGCAGTGGGCACAGGCACTGAGCCAGCAGCTGCGCCGCCGGCGTCGGCGGCACCCGAGTGCGACGCCCGTCTCAAGCCGCTCGCGTTCCTCACAGGGTCGTGGTGCCTTTCGCAGCCCAAGGGTGCCGTGATCCAGGAGCAGTGGATGGAGCCTCGCGGCAACTCGGTCGTGGCGGTGTTCCGCCGCGTGCTCGGCAACGGCTACACGCCCTTCTACGAGTTCTCTCAGATCGTCGCGGAAGAGAAGCGAGTGGTGCTGCGGCAGATCCATGTGCATGCCGACTTCGACTCGGATCCGCGGCGCGCGAAGCCGATGGTGCTGCGGCTTGTGGAGTCGAGCGATGCGCATGCGGTCTTCGAGCCGGTGGAGCCGCCTGAGGAGTCGCACTCGGCTGACCTGCAGCGCATCACGTACAGGAGGATCGACGCCGACACGCTGCTGCTGCGCGTCGAGTCGAAGCCGCCCAAGGCGGAGGACACGAAGGATGCCTCGAAGGCTGCGAAGGACACCGCGGGTGCCGCCAAGGACGCCGCTACGAAGCCTGATCCGGCGCCCGCCCAGGTCCTCGAGTTCCGGATGACGCGATGCGCGAGCTGACTCGTCACGCACGGGCTGCTGCCGCCCTTGCATTCGCGGCGCTCGCGTGGCTGAGCCTCGCGGCTGCGCCTCAGGGTGCGGCAGTGCCTTGGCAGCGTCCGCTCAACGGCGTGCCTGACCTCATCGGCCTCTACCTCACATGGTCGAAGGACCCAACCACGACCATGACCGTCAACTGGGTCGATCTCTACCCAGAGAGCCCATCGGAGATGCACTGGAGGCGCGTAGGCGACTCCGCATGGTCAGTCGCGAAGGCATCGCGCTCCGCCGTCGCACCCTCCGCACTGCAGCGACGCCATGTCGAACTGACGGGCCTCAAGCCTGACACCATGTACGAGTTCGGCATCGGTCCTGCGCCCGAGCCACCGAAGGACGAGAAGGCCGCCAAGGCGATCGATTCCTCGACGTGGCGGTTCCGCACGATGCCTGCCGCACTCTCGCCTGCACGTCCGCTGCGCATCGTCAGTGGGGGCGACATGATGCACACGCGCGCGATGGTCAATGCGATGAACGCGCGGGCGGCGCAGATCCAGCCGGACTTCGCCATCCTCGGCGGCGACCTGGCCTACGACGACGGTGTCCGAGGCGCGCGTGTGATCGACTGGCTCGAGTCGTGGATGAGCATCTGCGTCGCCGAGGATCGGCGTCTCATCCCCATGGTGGTGTGCATCGGCAACCACGAGGTGCGAGGCGGGTACGGCGGCCAGATTCCCGCTGATGCTCCCTACTTCTACGGCCTGTTCACGCTGCCGGATGGCCGGCCGCACTACGCGCTCGATGTCGGCCGATACCTGTCGATCGTCGTGCTCGACAGCGGGCACACCACGGAGATCGGGGGCGCGCAGGCGCAGTGGCTTGAGTCCGCGCTTGCGGCGCGCAGTGCATCCGAGTTCCTCATCGCGTGCTACCACTACCCCGCCTACGGCACGGCGAAGGCCCCTGAGGGCAGGCTTCCGATCGACAATCCGCGATCGGTCGCGATCCGCGAGTCGTGGGTCCCGCACTTCGAGCGCTACGGCATCACGGTGGCGCTTGAGCATGATCACCACAACTTCAAGCGCACCCACCGGCTCCGTCGCCACGCGCGCGATGACGACAATGGCATCCTCTACCTCGGCGACGGCGCGTGGGGTGTGGAAACGCGCACCGTGCCGACACCGGAGCAGGGGTGGTGGCTCGCGAAGGCCTCTCCGACGCGTCACCTGTGGGACATCGAGCTGCGCTCCGACGGCACGGCCACGATGCGCGCCGTCGGCGACGACGGCAGCGTGCTCGATTCAGTGACGCTGGCCTCACCGCGCACGAGGCCGGATGCACAGCATCAGGCCGACAGCCACAAGGGCCAGTGACGCAAAGATCGCGAAGATGCCGTTGAGCGGGATCTTCGCATCCTTCATGATGCCGAATCCCCAGTCGGCCAGCCCGCCGCAGCTGATGCTGACGAAGTTCATGAGCCCGTAGCCCGTGGCGCGCAGCTGCGGCCGCGTGATCTGGCACAGGATGGGCATGTTGTTGCAGTCGAAGAGGCCCCATCCGAGGCCGAACAGCATCAGGAAGAGCACGGCCACAAGCAGGCTTCCGGCGTTGCCGACTCCGAACATCGCGGGCACGATCAGCGCGATTCCGAGTGCGCCCGTGAACACCCGTCCGCGGTCCGAGGTGCGCGACCAGCGGTCGGCGAGCCATCCGCCCAGGATCACGCCGCCGATCGCCGCGATGTTCCACCAGAGCGATGCGGAGACGCCAGCCGCGCCCTGTCCGATGCCAAACTGCTCCTTGAGGATCGCCGGCATCCAGTCACGCACGATCCATCCCGCGAGCGCCGGCAGCGTGAAGCAGGCCACCAGGAGCAGGAAGGGGACGCTCGTGAGCAGCTCGCGCAGGTCGGCAAGCACGCCTTGATGGATTGGTTCGGTGACCGCCAGCCCGCGCGCTGGTTCGCGAAGCATGAAGGCGAGCGGGATCGCGTAGAGCACGCCGGCGGCACCGGCGGTGTGGAATGCGAACCGCCAGCCAAGGTCGGGTGCGTCGGCGACGTAGCCGCCAAAGCCCCCGAGCATCACGCCCACGTAGATCGCCATCTGGTGCGTGCCGACTGCGCGCGAGCGCGTCTGCGGCGGGTGCAGATCGGTGATGAGCGCCAGCGCGGCCGGGATGTAGAACGCCTCGCTGAAACCCATCAGCGTGCGCGTCCAGAGGAGCTCGCTGTAGGTGGTGGCGTTGCCGGTCAGGTAGGTCACCACGCTCCACGCGGCCAGGCTCGCCACAATCGTGCGCTTGCGCCCGAGGCGGTCGGCGACGAGCCCGCCGAGCGGGCTCAGGAACGCGTAGACCCACTTGAACTGGCCGAGCATGAAGCCCCAGTTCGCGTCGCTCTCGATCGACGCGATATCGCCCATCACCGAGAACTTCATCGATGCGAGCATCTGCCGGTCGAGGTAGTTCAGCAGCGCCACCGGCCACAGCAGCACGACCGCCAGCCATGCGGTGCGGATGAGTCGGGCGCGATCGGTCACGCGGGCAGGCTATGGAGTCTGGCGGCAGCCGTCTCGGAAGGATCAGCGTCAGGCGGGGTAACCGTCCAGCGGGATGAGCGCATGGAGCGATCAGCGTCCGGCGGGACGCTTGCGGCTGCCGTGGGCCGCATAGACGCGGCGCGATTCCGCGCGCGTGCCCGCTGCGCCACGCCGGGCGAAGATCGCAGCCTTCGCATGCGCGTACGCCGTAGCGTGGTCGACGACTGGTGCCGGGTAGTCCACGCCGATCACGCATCGGGCCATGTGCTGCGTCATGAGCGGCATGGTGTGAGGCTCGGCCAGGAACTCGTCGGGCACATTGGCGAGCTCCGGGACATAGCGCCTGATGACGATGCCGGTGGGATCGTGGTCGAGCACCTGCTTGGCGGGCGAATAGATGCGGATCGTGTTGATGCCCGTGACGCCGGACTGCATCTGAAACTGCGGGTAGTGGATGCCGGGCTCGTAGTCGACGAACTGCCGAGCGAGAAAGACGCTCGGCTCGCGCCAGTGCAGCCAGAGGTGGTAGCTGGAGAAGCTCGCGAGCATCGCGCGCATGCGGAAGTTGATCCAGCCGCCTGCGTGCAGCGCCCGCATGCACGCATCGACCATCGGGTAGCCCGTGCACCCAGCCTTCCACGCCTCGAAGCGCAGCTGCGAGGCCTCGCTGTCCCATGAATCCTCGCGCAGCCCGTCGAACGCGCGGTTGACGTTGCGGTGCTCGATCTCGGGCTCCGACTCGAGCTTCTGCATGAAGTGGCAGTGCCAGCGCAGCCGTGCGGCGAAGCTGCGGAGCGACGCGAACCAGCGGCGGTCGGGGCGGTCGTGCGCGCTGCGCTGCCGGTCGCGCAGCTCGGCCACATGCGCATCGAGCCGCTGGCTGACCTGCCGGATCGAGATTGCGCCCCACGCGAGGTACGGACTCAGCCTGCTGCAGCCGTCGAATGCCCTCGCGGGGCTCGACATGTCGCGCTGGTACTCGATGCCGCGACGCTCGAGGAACGACAGCAGCTCCTCGCGCGCCGCGTACTCGCCGCCGAGCTTTGCCTCTGGCATCACGTTTCCCGTGACACTTAGCTCCGCGGCGGTAGGGATCGCGCCTTGAGCGATGCACGCGGGAAGTTCAGGCGAGCGGATGCGTTCGGGGATGGCCGCTTGCGGTGCATCCATCCGTTCCTGCCACCGCTGTGCCCATCCGTTTCGGCTCCGCAGCCGACGAATCACGCCACTCTGCGGGATCTCGGTCCAGCGCACGTCATGGTCACGGCGCCACTGGCCGACGCGAAGGTCACGCGCGTACGTGGCGGCGTTGCCGGTCTCCTCGTGGCTCCACAGCGCGGAGATCCCGCGGCCAAGCGACGTGCGCAACTCGTGATCGAGCTCATCGAGCACCTGCGGCATCTCGCCCACGCGCACGAGAAGAGTTCCTCCCAGCCGCGTCCATCCTGCGCGCACTCCCTCCAGGCACTGCACCGCAAAGTCGAACTGGCCTCGGCTTGCGTCGGGCGCACACCAGATGCTGGGCTCGAACACGTAGAGCCCGATGACCGGACCCGCGCCGCACGCGCGCGCAAGCGGCCAGTGATCTGCAAGGCGAAGGTCCCTCTTCAGCCACACCAGCTGCATGGCATCCCGGTCGGGTCCGGGGCGCACATCGGTGGAGGGGCACTGCGGCATGTTCATGGCGCGTCGGGGTGTCGAATCCTAGGCCTATTCCCGGCAGAAACCCCTACACTCGCCGATCTCTCGCCGCACGCCGCGAATGTTCGCGGCCGGCCCATCGCGCGACCGAGGAGCCACATCATGACGACCGCCCCGACCATCATCTGGACCCTGACCGACGAGGCGCCCATGCTGGCTACGTATTCGCTGCTGCCCATGGTGCGGACCTTCGCCGAGGCTGCGGGCATCGCCGTCGAGACACGCGACATCTCGCTCTCCGGTCGGATCATCTCTGCGTTCCCGGAGTGCCTGAAGCCAGAGCAGCGGCAGGCCGACCACCTCGCGGAGCTCGGCCGCATGTGCCTCGCGCCCGAGGCAAACATCATCAAGCTCCCGAACATCAGCGCCTCGGTGCCGCAGCTGAAGGCCGCAATCGCGGAGCTGCAGAAGCAGGGCCACGCGCTGCCCGACTATGTCGATGCGCCCACGACTGATGTGCAGCGCGACGCCAAGGCGCGCTACGACAAGGTCAAGGGCAGCGCCGTGAACCCAGTGCTCCGAGAGGGCAACTCCGACCGCCGCGCTCCGAAGGCCGTCAAGGACTACGCGCGCGCAAACCCGCACAAGATGGGCGCCTGGGCTGCAGACTCCAAGGCGCACGTGGCATCGATGGCCGCGGGCGACTTCTTCGGCAACGAGCAGTCTGTCATGGTGCCCGCAGCCACAACGCTGCGCATCGAGCATGTGGGCACCGACGGCACCGTCAAGGTGCTCAAGGACGGCATCAAGGTGGAGGCGGGGGACATCGTCGACGGCACCTTCATGAGCAAGGCCGCGCTCCTGAAGTTCCTTGACGCGCAGGTCGCCGATGCGCGCGCGAGCGGCGCGCTCTTCTCGCTGCACATGAAGGCCACGATGATGAAGGTCTCCGACCCGATCATCTTCGGTCACGCCGTGCGGTCGTTCTTCAAGCCTG
>JBIKNS010000051.1:0-13684 GCA_044358545.1 Phycisphaerales bacterium
AGGCTGGGCTCAGGTTCCTGTAGCGGAGCGCACTGGGTCTCGCCGCTCGCGTGGGCGCTGTCGATCGGCGCTCAGGCCGGCACTGCGCAACCCACAACGACTGGCTCGTACGGGTGCGCCTCGAGGTGCTCGCGCAGGTCCTGCACGGTGAGCGCATCGATCAGGTCCATCTCCTCCTCAAGGGTCATGTATGTACCCCGCGTGGTGAGCACGCCTCCAAGCCGCCTCATCCGCCCAGCGGGACGCTCGCCACCAAGCGCCACTCCCGTCGCGATCTTCGCCTTGGCGCGCGTGAGGTCATCCTCGGTGATGGATGCGGAGAGCCCCGCGCATTCGCGTCGGACGATGTCCTCCGCGCGCTCGAGTGCATCCACCTCGCATGCGATCGACACGATGCACTCGCCGGAACCGTCACGGCCGTCGAAACCCGCATCCGCCTCCTCTGCGATGCCAGGCTCGACAAGCGACCAGTGCAGGCGCGATCCTCCGCTGTCACCGAGGACCTGCGCGCAGAGGGAAGCGGCGTATCGCGCAGGATCGGTGCTCGACACGCTCGGCCACATCATCAGCATGTAGCCGCGCGTGGCCTTCTCCATCGTGTGCCTGAAGCGCGATGGCGATGGGCGGTGCGGCGTGAGGACCCGCCGCTGGCCCGCCCCAATCCAGTGCCCTGTCTCGCGCGACGCGAGCGCCACCAGCGCATCGAAGTTGACGTTGCCTGCCGCGACGAGCACGCTGCTGCCGGGCGAGTACCGCGACGTGAAGTACCCGTGCATCTGCTCGCGCGTCAGTGCCGTGATGGACTCGCGCGTACCGAGCACCCGGTGGGCAAGGGGGTGACCCTGGTAGTAGGCCTCGATGGCCCGCTCGTAGACGACCCAGAATGGGTTGTCGTCGTACATGGCGATCTCCTCGAGGATCACGCCCTTCTCCTCGTCGAAGTCTGCCTGGCGCAGCGCGGGTCGCAGCAGATCGAGCACGAGCGATGCGGAGCCTTCGAGGTGCTCGGGGAGCGAGTGCGCGTGGTACGCAGTCATCTCGCTCGAGGTGAACGCATTGGCATCCGCGCCGATCGCCGTGAACGCGTCATTCACGTCCGTGGCTGTGCGTGTCGCCGACCCCTTGAACATCATGTGCTCGAGGAAGTGGCTGACGCCCATCAGTGCTGCAGGTTCGTCGCGCGCGCCTGTGCGGACGAAGACCCCTACCGCCGCGGTGTGCGCACCCGGGTCGATCTCGGCGGCGACGCGAAGACCGTTGGTCAGGACTGTCTCCCTGTAGTTCACTGGCATGGATTGGGATGCTAGGAGCGCACGGACGGTCCAAAGAGCGAACGCATGGTGGCAGGTTCCGTGCCGATGATGTCCCGCAGGTACGCCGCGAGCAGCCGGTTGGCGCGGTCCATGGGCGCGGCTGAACCCTCGACACGCGGTCGCCCCTCCGCACTGGCCCGAATCGCCTCGATTGTGCTGACGCGCACCTTCCAGACCCCATCCGGGCTCCCCGGAACGGTGCCGCCCGATCGTGGATCGAATGAGACGACGCCATCTCCGGTCGTGCCATGCGTATCGAGCCGAGGCTGCCACCCGCTTTCGCTGAGCAGCACCCACTGGAAGCGCAGTAGGGCCACCGCACCCTGTCCTGCGTCTCGGAGCAGTTGGACCAGCGCGTCGTAGAGTTCCGGATGCGGATCGTTCAGAACGCTCATGCGACCGGTCAGGTCGGCCGCGTAGTAGGCGATCCGGTTCGCGTCGATGGATGCGCGCAGGTGCGGGAACGTCTCAAGCAGCGTCCACTCGACCATGCTTGAGAGCTCGCTGCCCGCGGTGGCGATGGAACCGCACTCCCCGCGCGTGAGCAGGTCGATGCCGCCGCCGAATGGCCCACGAGGCCGGCGCGCGCCCTTGGCGATCGCCCGCATGAGGCCCGATCCCCTGCTGTAGAGGCCCACGGTCTGCGAAGTCTCCGAGTAGTCCCAGTGGCGGATGCATACCGCCTCGTCGTGCCTGACCGGCATGGCGACGCGTTATACGCGGCTTACGGCAGGCTCGGCGACAACAACCCGGTTGCGCCCGTCATCCTTCGCTCGGTAGAGCGCGGCATCCGCTGTCGAGAAGAGCCGCTCCACAGTCTGGGGTGACCCGATTCTCTCGAGATCCGACACCCCGAAGCTCCCGGTGACGACAAGTCCCGGATGGTCGCTCCATGTCAGCGCCTCAAGCTGGGCGCGATAGCGCTCGGCGACCTCTGCAGCCTCCCCGGCGGAGATGTTTGGCAGGATGATGCCGAACTCCTCGCCGCCGTAGCGCGAGGCCACGTCGCTTGCGCGACCGCTCGAGAGGATCTGGGCAAAGCGCTCGATCACCGTGTCGCCAAACATGTGGCCGTACTGGTCGTTGGTCTGCTTGAAGTTGTCGATGTCGACAATCACCAGCGACAGCGGACGGCCATGTCGCACGGCTTCGCTGAACTCGTCGTTCAGTCGGCGATCGAAATAGGTGCGGTTCCACAGGCCCGTGAGCCCGTCGATCTGCGCACGCTGCGCAAGCATCTGGATCAGGTGCTGCACGCGGAGGGCTGACCTTAGCCGCGCCTTGAGCTCGACGATGTCGAATGGCTTGGTGATGAAGTCGACAGCGCCGAGGTCAAGACCGCGAACCTTGCTTGCCGTGTCGGTGCCCGCACTGACGAAGATCACCGCGATGTCCTGCGTATCCGGGTTGTCCTTCAGGCTGACGAGGACATCGAAACCGTCCATGTCGCCAAGGTCGACATCGAGGAGGACCACGTCGGGCTTCAGCGTGCGCGCCACACGCAGCCCATCACGACCGCTCATCGCGCAGTGGAGCTCGAGGCGCTCCGAGGCAAGACGCGACCGGAGAAGCCTGTGGATCAGCTCGGAGTCGTCGATCGCCAGAAGCTTCGGAAGGTCCGCGGGGCCCATGAGGAACTCTGACCTCAAGTGTCGATTGCAGGTGCCGGGCGCGCAAGCGCAACCGCGCTAGCATGGCGATTTCCCGCAATGGTTCCGAAGCCACCCCAGAAAGAAGGCCAGTTGGGCTTCCTGTACCTGCCGCCCTACAGGGTGCAGGGAATCTCGGTGGCAGGCGAGCAGTCGGTCATTCACGTACCGGAGCTCGATGTGGTGTTTGATATCGGTCTCTGCCCGAGGGCCGTGCTGCCTGCACCGACGGTCGCGCTGAGCCACTCGCACATGGACCACATCGCGGGCCTTCCGTACTACTTCTCGCAGCGATTCTTCCAGAAGCTCGGTACTGGCCGCTGCATCTGCCCTGCGCCCATGGCGGACCCGCTCCGGGCCATGATGCGTTCTTGGGTGGACCTCGAGCGGCAGGAGACGCCGTTTGAGGTGGTCGGCGCACGGCCGGGCGACGAGTTCGAGCTCAAGCCGAACATCTTCCTGCGTGCACTAGAGGCCAGCCACGGGATTCCTGCACTTGGGTTCGTGGTCATCGAGCGGCGGCACAAGCTCCGCGAGGAACTCGTCGGGCAGCCCCAGGACCGCATCCGGGAGCTTCGCATGCGTGGCGAGCCCGTCACGCGGTCCGTTGACATACCGCTTGTGGCCTACACCGGCGATACGGAGCCTGGTCCGCACCTGCTCTGCGACGAGATTCGTCACGCAAAGATCATCGTCACCGAGTGCACATTCTTCGATTCCACCCATCGTGACCGCGCACGCATCGGCAGGCACGTGCACGTGGAGGACCTTCGGGGGCTGATCGAGGCATGGGAGGCCGATCATGTTGTGGTCACCCACATCTCCAGGCGCACCATGTTGTCGTTTGCCCGGCAGCGGCTCGATGAGGTTGCCGGGGAGAAGGCCGGCCGGGTGCACATGCTGATGGACCACCGCACGAACCGAATGCGGCTCGAGCACCAGGCCGAGACGGACGCGTCCACTGCCGAGGCCAACGGCGGCGCCGAAGTGGCGGGTGCGGCGTCCCCCGATGCCGACGTCGAGGGCTAGGCGGGCATTTTGGACAAGGCGGTTGACGGTCCGCGGCACCGGACCCTACTTTTGCCAGGCTCGCCCCAAAGGATTGTGGGGATCATCGCTCACGCGATGCGCACGGGTGCGCACATCTCACGAGGAACTGGCCCATGCCTCATGTCGACGCGGAACTCAAGGACGCGCTGAACGCCTATCTCCGCCGACATCACGCCGACATCTGCCGCCACTGGTTCGACGAGATCGAGCCGCTCGAGATCGATGGTGGCGTGTTGCGGCTGCTTGTGACTGAGCCTGTGCGGCTGCGCTACCTGCAGCGCAGCTGCATCCAGCCCTTCACGGAGGCTGCGCAGTCGGCCACCGGGCGCCTGCTGGCGGTGCGCTTCGTCGGTGACGATGGCGCCGAAGACCGCAAGGGCGGCGCCGCGCCCGCCGCCCGCGACACTGTGCCTGGAGATCCCCTTCCGGGCTTTGACGACCAGATGGTGCTGTCGCCTGACTACACCTTCGACACGTTCGTGGTCGGTCCGGGCAACCGGCTCGCGCATGCCGCAGCGCAGGCCGTGACGGGAAATCCAGGCCGCGCCTACAACCCCTTCTTCATCCACGGCGGCGTCGGGCTCGGCAAGACGCACCTGCTGCACGCGGTCTGCCAGACGATCCTGAAGCAGAGGCCGTCGGCGAAGATCCTCTACCTCTCCTGCAACACGTTCATCGACCTCTTCCACGAGTGCGTGAAGGTTGGACGCATGCACGAGTTCCGCCACCGCTTCCGGACGGCGGACATGCTGGTGATCGACGACATCCACTTCCTGTCCAAGCGCGAGCAGACGCAGGAGGAGTTCTTCCACACGTTCAACAGCCTGTACCAGACCAGCAGGCAGATCGTGCTTTCGTCGGATGCTGCGCCCAACGAGATCCCGGATCTCGAGGAGCGCCTCGTCAGCCGCTTCAACTGCGGCCTTGTGGCGCGCATGGACCGGCCCTGCTACGAGACGCGCGTGTCGATCCTCCGGGCGAAGGCGAAGCTCCACAACCTCGAGCTTCCCGACGAGGTGCCCGCGTACATCGCGGCACGCATCGACTCGAACATCCGCGAGCTCGAGGGTGCGCTCACGAAGGTGCGCGGCTACGCCATGGCCAACGGTGTGGCGATCACGCTCGATGCCGCGAAGGCTGCGCTATCGGAGGATCCTGCGGGCACAGCGCCGAACCAGCCATCGATCCAGACGATCATCGATGCGGTGACGAAGTACTACGACATCAAGCTCAGCGACCTGATGAGCAAGCGCCGGCACAAGTCCGTGGCGCTGCCGCGCCAGGTCTGCATGTGGCTCGCGCGCAAGTACACGCGCTACAGCCTCGAGGAGATCGGCGGCTACTTCGGCGGCCGCGATCACACGACCGTGCTTCATGCGATCCGCACGATCGGATCGCGCCGCGACCAGGATCCGGATCTGGGCAAGGCTGTCGAGCGTCTCGAAGGCGTACTCGGCACGCGCGGCGAGTGACGTCGCGCGACTTGCCTGGATGACTTCCGGGGTGCGGCCGCAGAATGACCTGTTCGGGGGATTCCCGACAGCGTCGCGCGGTTTCGACTGGCGCGCGGTGGGCGTGTCGGTCCTGTGTGGATAAGCAGTCTGGTGTGGGGGTGCTCGAGTCGCCTCGCGGGGTGGGACTCGAGCGGCGTGTGGCGCGGCAGACCAACCCGAAGGCTTCGCGCATCGACACCAGAATGGTGGTGCAGGTGGCTGGAGATCGATTGACACGCTTTCCAAGGGGTTCTGTTGATCGCAAATGCATGGGGGTGCTGAGGATCTGTGCAGACACCGCCTGGTTGTCCACAAGGTGACAGCACCTGTACTAGGGAAGAGGGAGAACCTCTCTACTTACATGAAGTCAACGCACGGACGGGCGCGACCTTGGCAGGTGATGCAGAATGCCGTGGTGCGCCCAGCGATGACCGCCGTCCGGATGGTGGATTGGCACCGGTCGCATCGCTGGCCCGCGCGCCCGTAGACCCTGTGGAGCGTGACGTAGGCGCCGGGGTTACCGGTCGCATCGACGTAATCCCTGAGCGTGGATCCGCCTGCGGCGATCGCGGCATCAAGGACTGTCCGCATGCAATGGGCGATGATCGGCGCATGCGCGGCAGCGCGGCGCGAGCGCATCATCGGATGGATGCCTGCGCGGTGAAGGATCTCGTCCACGTAGATGTTGCCAAGACCTGCGATGAGCGACTGATCAAGCAGTGCCGCCTTCACGCAGGTGCGTCGTGAACCGAGCGCACACGCAAGCGCATCGTCAGTGATGTCGAGAGCGTCAGGACCGAGGTCGTGCCAGTGCGCATCGAGCTCCTGCGCACTTCGGCATGGCACGAGCGCGCCGAATCGGCGCGGGTCGGTGAATCGAAGCGCACCGGCGTTGCTCACGTGCCACACGGCATGCGTGTGCGGAGGCATGTCGTGCGAGTCATCACGCTCCACCACAAGGCGACCGCTCATGCCAAGGTGCACCACAAGTGCGCGTCCATCGTCGGCGACGATCGCGAGCTGCTTGCCGCGCCGCGTGACCGACTCCACCCGCGCGCCGTCGAGGAGCGCAGTGCGCATCGGCAGGCCATCATCGCGGCACGCCCGATGCCCCCGACGTGCCCGGAGCTTTCCTGGCGCGCCGATGATGTCGGTGCGCATCACCTGAGCCACATGGAGCGTGTGACCGCCGATGGACCGCCCAAGCGTGCGTCGAATGCTCTCGACTTCCGGCAGTTCAGGCACGGTGCACACCTATACTCGACCGGCACAGCGCACGGAGGCACCCATGGACGAATCGATGTCATCACGGCTCCATGGAAACGACCCGATCGCGGCGGCGGATGCCGTGCGCGACGCGCATCGGACCATTCGAGGCGAGCTTGCGCGTGCGGTGGTGGGTCAGGAAGAGGTGCTGGAGCAGCTTCTGCTGGCGATCCTCTGCGGAGGGCATGCGCTGGTCGAGGGCGTGCCAGGGCTCGCCAAGACGCTGATCATCTCGAGCCTCGCGAAGACGCTCTCGCTCGACTTCTCGCGCATCCAGTTCACGCCGGACCTCATGCCCTCCGACGTGACGGGGTCCGAAGTGATCCAGGAGGACCGCACATCCGGATCGCGGTCGCTGCGGTTCGTGCGCGGACCGATCTTCGCCAATGTGGTGCTCGCGGATGAGATCAACCGAACGCCTCCGAAGACGCAGGCTGCGCTCCTTGAGGCGATGCAGGAGGGCCAGGTCACGACAGGCGGCGTGACGCATGCGCTCCCAAAGCCGTTCTTTGTGCTGGCGACACAGAACCCGATCGAGCAGGAAGGCACCTACCCCCTGCCCGAGGCGCAGCTCGACCGGTTCATGTTCCTTGTGCGCATCGGCTATCCCGATGAGTCGCAGGAGATGGAGATCGTCCGGCGCACCACAGGCACTACCCATGCGGAGCCCACGCCGGTGCTTGGTGCCGCTGACTGCATACGAATCCAGGAGCTCGTGCGGCAGGTGCCGATCGCGGATCACCTTGTGCGGTATGCGCTGCGGCTGGTGCGCGCGACGCGCGGAACGGGATCCCGCACTGGCGCCTCTGGCCCAGCCGGAGACAGCGACCTGCCGAAGGTGGTGCGCGACTACGTGTCATGGGGAGCGGGACCGCGCGCGAGCCAGTTCCTCGTGCTTGCGGCAAAGGCCAAGGCGCTTTTGGCCGGCGAGCGGCATGTGATGCCGGCGCACCTTCATTCGGTGGCGCTGCCCGTGATGCGCCACCGCGTGGTGCTGAACTTCAATGCCCAGGCCGATGGCGTGGACACGGACCGCGTCGTGTCCGAGCTGCTGCGCGAGGTGCCGATCGACGGCGCCGATGCGCCATCGGCAAAGATCCTCGATCGTTACGCGACCTCCGGTGGCTGATCCGACGCCACGGGTGATGCGCGCGGAGCAGTACCTCGCGCCAGAGACGCTCGCCCAGCTTGCGCCATTCGAGCTGCGCGCGAAGATGGTGGTCGAGGGTGCGATGAACGGCATGCACTCGTCGCCGCGCCAGGGCGCGGCGGTGGAGTTCGCCTCTCACAGGCAGTACACGCCCGGCGACGGCATACGTCACCTCGATTGGCGCGTCTTTGCGCGCACCGACAAGCTCTACGTGAAGGAGTACCGGCAGGAGACGAACCTCGACATCGTTGTGCTTGTCGATGGATCGGGATCGATGCGCTTCGGCACCCTTGGCGCGAAGGCAGGATGGGGCGGCACGCGTGCGCAGGACGGGGCGAGCCGCTGGACGAAGTACGACCATGCGACGGCGGCGGCGGCGGCCGTGAGCTTCCTCGCGCTCGCCCAGCGCGACCGCGTGGGCGTCGCGGTCTTTTCCGATGGTCTTCACGGTGGTGTGCGAAAGTCGGGTGCGCCGGACCAGTGGCGCGCCATCGTGAGGTGCCTGGCGTCTGAGCCTGTGGAGGGCGCAGTGCAGTGGACGAAGGTGGCCGATCAGACACTCGCGCAGAACCACGGTCACGCGCTCTACATCATCATCAGCGACTTCCTCTCTCCCGCAGCGGAGATCCGCGCGGGCCTCGCACGCCTCGCGCACCGCGGCAACGACGCGATCCTGCTCTGCACGCTTGACCGGAGCGAGCTCGAGTTTTCCATGGACGAGCAAGCGCCCTTCGAGGGACTTGAGGGCGAGTCATCCATCGACGTGGACACGCGGGTGGCCAGGGCGGCATACCTTGCGGCGCTTCAGGCGCATCTTGACGAGGTGCGCCGCGTGGCCCGCGACTTCGGGTTCGACATGGCGGTGTTCGACACGCACGAGTCTGTGGGACCGGTGCTGTCGGCGACGCTTGCGCGGCGCGAGGCATTCTCGAGGCGAAGGAGCGTGCGGTGACGTTTGCGGCACCCGGGCTGCTGGTCGCTGGCGTCATCGCGGCGGCGCTACCGATCCTGATCCACCTGCTCTTCAGGCGACGCAAGAGGCCAGTGCCCTGGGCGGCGATGGCGATCCTGCGCGAGGCGATCCGCCGCACTGAGCGCCGCCGCCGCATCGAGCGGTGGGTACTGCTCGCGCTGCGCTGCCTGCTCGTGGCGTGCGTTGGCGCGGCAGTGGCTGAGCCGCTCTGGCGCAGTGCAGCCGCTGCCGGCGCCGGAGCTCGAGGAAGCGTTGATGCGGTCATCGTCCTCGACGATGGCGTGGCGCAGCAGTGTTCGACCAGTGGACAGACAGGACTGTCGCGCTCGCAGGCGGCCGCGCTGTCCATCATCGATGCGCTTGGCGCGGGCGATCGGGCGGCGCTCGTGCTCGCGGGCAGCACCGATGCAGGTCCGCGGCGTGCCGTCTGGCCGCCCACGTCCGACCTCGAACGCGTCCGGGATTCGGTGAGGTCGGCAGTGCCGACGCAACTGCAGTCCCGGATTCCTGACGCGATTCGCATCGCCGCATCGGCGGGTCAGGACGCGCGTGACGGCGAGTCGCCGCGTCGCCGCGCGCTCGCCATCTGCTCGGACCACCGCGCGGGAAGCTGGGGGGATGGTGCGCCAGCCGACGCTGCGGGCGCCGGCGATGCACCAGCGGAACTGCTCGTGCTGGCGACAGAACCCGCGACGGACGATCCCGCGAACTCGGCGCTGCTGTCGGTGGTGACGATGCCTCGGGGACCATCCACCCCCGAGGGCATGCAGGCGATTCGTGCAGCGGTGTCGAGGAGCGCGTCGGCCGCGGCGAGCGCGAAGGCGCAGGACATAGCCGTAGAGGCTGGCGTCGCTGCGTCACGCGCTGCAGTGCCGTGGGCTGAGGGGCAGCGCGAATCGTCGGCAGACGCGATGCTGCAGATGCCGCAGTCGATCGAAAGCGACCCAGGTGTCGGATACGCGCTGACGGTCACGCTCGCGGAGGGCGATGCGCAGCCTGTGGACAACGTTCGCCACATGGTGATAGACGCCAGCGGCGAGCTCAATGTGGTGGTGATCGATCAGTTCGGCGATTCCGTTGCGTCCGATGGCGCAATCGAGGGTGACCGCGGTGTGCGGTGGATCGAACGTGCGCTTCGTCCTGTCGAGGATGCGGATGTGCGTGTGGAACTGGTGGACCCTGCGTCGCTGACGGCCAAGTCGTTGCGGGATGCGGATGCCGCAGTCGCGCTGCGCCCCGACCTTCTCGACGATGCGTCGACTGCAGCGCTCGCCGACTTCGCGCGTGCAGGAGGCGTGGTGGTGATGTTCCCTCCCGCGGCGCGCATGGCGTCGTCATGGGCCGACCGGATGCTGGTGCAGTGCGGCCTTTCGTGGACAGTGTCGAAGGAGCCCCGAGAGGAGCCGGATGGCGCGGGACTCGCATCGGAGCAGCCCGCATCCGCACTGCTGTCGCAGCTCGCGCCAGAGCTGCGCGACCTCGTCAGCCCTGTGGTCGTGTTGCGCCGGCACTCGATCACGGTTCCGCCGGCTGCAGGCGACACGCTGCTTGCGATGCGCGACGGCAGCGTGCTTGCCGCTTCGGCGCCCGTGGGACGGGGCGTACTGGTGCTGGTCGCTGTGGCGCCTGAGGTGTCGTGGTCGTCGATGCCCGTGAAGCCGATCATGGTGCCCTTCATGCAGGAGGTGATCCGGCAAGGGGCGGCGATGGCATCCGCGGGCCGAAGTGTCCGCACTGGCGCCCTCAGGATCGATCCTCCATCTGCGACATTCGGTGGAGGCCAGCTTCGCATCGGTGATGCGCAGCCGATCTCGGTATCGCCCGACGGCACGCTCTCGGAGCCCCTGACGCGTCCAGGATGTGCGGAGATCACCGACTCGTCCGGCCGGCGCGTGTCACTGTGCGCGGTCGACATCCTGCCGGAGTGGGCGGCTTGCGCTCCCACGGATGCCACGACCGTGGAGCAGGGGATCGCCGCGGCAGTTCCGGCGCAGGTGACGGTCGGTCCGGTCGCGGCACTTCGGGCGGCGATCGCACAGTGGCGCGGCGGTGCCGCAGGCGGCGCATCACGCGCGGACGACACGGCCGCAGAAGTTCAGGGACTCTCGCTCGCGTGGATCGTGTTCGCGGTGGCTGTGGCGCTTGCGCTTGCGGAGATGGCGATGGGGCGTGCGGCGTCGCATGTCGGTTCCGCAGCGGCGGCTCCAAGGAGAGTCGCGTGACCGGCACCCTCGCGATTGCCCTTCCGTCGTGGGCGCATGGGTCGGCGTGGCGCTGGTTCCTCGGGATCGACTCAATCCCCGCCGATGCGCAGGACATCACGCTCTCGTGGCAGACCCCGCTTCCGCCGTGGGCGATTGCGTGCTGCGCGCTTGCGGCGGGCACTGCGGCATGGCTGACGTACCGGGCGCTTCAGGCGTCGCGACGCGCGGTGGTGACACTGGCGACGCTCCGGGCGCTTGCGCTGCTCGCGCTTGTGGCGTGCCTGGCCGGTCCGCAGTGGACGCACATGGTGCGCGAGCTCGAGCGCGACTGCGTGGTGGTGCTGGTCGACCGGAGCCGAAGCATGCAGGTGACCGACGGCCCCATGTCGCGTGATGCAGCGGCCCAGGAGATCGTTCGCGACCCCATGTGGGAACGGCTGGCGCAGGAGCGTTCCCTCGAGTGGCTCGGGTTTCATGGCACACCGGTGCCCTTCGATCCGCGCAGCCCAGGCACGCCGGAGGGTTGGGCCACGGACATCAGCGCGGCGCTCGCGGCGGCGCAGCGTGCGTCTGGCGGTCGTCCGCTCGCCGGCATCGTGCTCGTGAGCGATGGCCGATCCCAAGCTCCGGTGCAGCGCGAACTGCTGCGCGACCTCCAGTCCAAGTCGATCCCGGTGCTGTCGGTGCCTGTCGGTTCGGCGGATCCGGTGTCCGACATCGCGGTGACCGATGCCGAGGGACCGGCGCGCGCCTTTGTGCGCGATCAGGTACCGGTGACGGCGGTCGTGCAGGTGCGTGGACGTGGCCCCGAATCATCGATGGTGATCGAGCTGGTGGACCTCGACTCAGGTCGTGTGCTCGACGCGCGCACATTGACACCAGGCGAGTTCGCGGATGGCCGCGTCGAGGCGACGCTGGTGTCGAGTCCGACGGATGCGGGCCGGGCGCGGTGGTCGGTGCGCGTGAGGCCACTCGACTCCGACGGTCCGCGCGACCTCTCGCCCGGAAACGACGAGCGTCGCGTCGATGTGGAACTTGTCGATCGCCCGCTGCGCGTGCTCTACATCGAGGGATACCCGCGGTGGGAGTACCGCTACCTCAAGAACCTGCTCGTGCGCGAGCCGTCGGTCGAAGCATCGGTGATGCTGCTGTCGGCGGACAGGGACTTTGCGCAGGAGGGGAATGCGCCCCTGTACCGACTGCCCCAGACGCGCGAGGAGTTCAGCGCATACGACCTCATCATCCTGGGCGATGTCCCCGCGGGTGCGCTTTCACCCACACAGGTGTCGGAGATCGCGACCGCGGTGTCCGAGCGTGGAGCGGGACTGCTGTGGCTTGCGGGCGAGAGGTCCACTCCGGTGAGCTGGCGCGGCAGCGCGCTCGAGGATCTCGTGCCGATCAGGATCGGGTCGTCGGTGGAGCGAATCGACGAGCCTGTGGCACTTGAGCCCACCGGGGCCGCGCGCCGCGCCGGCGTGATGCGGCTCGGCGACGGCAGCGCAGAGTGGCCGAGGTCGCTTGCGCAGCTCGAGTGGGTGCAGCGCGTCGATGCGGGTCAGCTCAAGCCGGCGACCGAGGTGCTGGCGCGCGCAGTCGGCGCCTCGGCAGGCGATGGATGGCCTGCGGTGCTCTCGATGAGGTTCGGTTCAGGTCAGGTCATCTATGTGGGAACGGACGAGACATGGCGCTGGCGCCGCGGCGTCGGCGAGACGTACCAGGAGCGTTTCTGGCTCCAGCTGCTGAGGTTCCTTGCACGAAACTCGGTGGATGCGGGCGGGCGCGTTGCGGTGCTCGAGTCCGATGCTCGGCTGGTGGAGGCAGGACGCGGCACGGTGCTGCGTCTGGTCATGACCGACGCGAAGGTGGCGGAGGCTGTCGGGGACACTCCCGTGGAGGCGCGCGCAGAGCGCATCGACGGCGGCGCATCGCAGCTGATCCAGCTCCGGCGAAGTTCAGGTGCAGGCGAGGCCGTGTGGGCGGCGACGTGGGTGCCGGATGAGCCCGGAGTGTGGCGCGTGCGCGTGGATGACAGCCGCGTGGGCCAGGCGGAAGCCGTGATCGAGAGTGTGCGCGGCGACCTTGAGTCTGCCGATCCATCGACCGATCATGCGCAGCTCAAGGCGATCGCCGATTCGACGGGAGGCATCGTGATCGGGCGCGATGGGCTTGACGCGATTCCGGACCTGATCCCGAGGCGTGCGTCGGACAGCGCCCAGTCGACCACCGACCCCCTGACCCGCAGCCCCGCTGCGCTTGGCGTGATCATTCTGCTGCTTGCGGCCGAATGGATTGGCCGTCGCGCCGTTCGGCTCGCGTAGGCTTCTCAAGGTCTGATGAGTTCATTCACCGCCGCATTCGAGCGGGCTGCGCATCGGGTGCGCACCTTGCTGGTCATTGAGCGACTCAGTTCGCTTGGGGCGCTTGCGCTCGCGCTCGCGGCGGCATTCATCGGCATCGACCTCCTCCTGCGCCTTCCGGCGCCGCTGCGCGGACTGCTGCTTGCGGTCTGGTCCGGTGCCGTGGCGTGGACGCTGTGGAGGCGCATCCGTCCGGCGTGGAGGCTGCGCGTGTCACCGGTGTCGATCG
>JBIKNS010000194.1:0-4235 GCA_044358545.1 Phycisphaerales bacterium
ACTTGTGCGATGCGATCTGACCGATCACGCGCGCCACGAGCCCTCGCTGGTCGCGGAAGGCACGCACGCACATGAGGGTGGCCTCGCAGTGATCCACGATCTCCATGGTCTCGCCTGCCACCACCGCCGGAGGCGTGTCGACGATGACAAGGTCGTATGAAGCCTTGAGATCGCGCAGGACCCTCTCGAGTGATCCCTTGGACAGGAGCTCGATCGTCGGCACCGTGCCTCGGCTCAGCACAGCCACGCCACCCGTGCCGTGCTGGATCGCGGAGCCGGTCGTGCAGTGCCCCGACAGCACGTCTGACAGCCCGAGGGCGCGCTGATCCACGCCAAAGACCTCCGCGAGCCGCGATCGGCGGAAGTTGGTCCCCACCACAACCACACGGCGACCCGTCGCGGCCGCACTTGCCGCGAGGTTCGTGATCAGCGTGGTGGATCCGGAGTCCGGCATTGCGGAGACGACCGCCAGCGTCCGATGGCCCCTCTCCGACATCGGCTTGAGGACCTGGAACGCAATCTGACGCATTGACTCGGCGAGCACGGATGACGGCGACTCCGCCACCACAAACTCCACACGCGCAGGCGCCGACGGATCATCCGAAAGCTCAGGCACCACACCCACGACACGCGCGCCGGGGATGCTGGCGAGGTCGCTCGTCGAGCGCACGCGCTGGTCCATCAGCTCGCGCAGGAACACGATGCCCACGACGATGCCGAGCGTGAGGATCGCCACGCCTGGGATCATGATCTCGGGCCGCGGGAAGCTCATCTCGCGGGGCGTGATCGCCGGCTGGACGACCTCGACCCGCCGCGCGTCCTCGCGCACACGCACGAGGTCAAGCTCGCCGATGATCTTGTTCACGTCCGCGCGCTCGTCCTGGAGCCTCGTCAGCCGCTCCTTCATGGTCTCGAGCTCGGCCACCTCCGCGGCCATGGCCTCGACCCGCTTCGCCTCGTCGGCGAAGTCCTGGGCCTGATCCTGCAGGAGCTTCTCCAGCCCCTGCACCGTGTCGCTGGTCATCTTGAACGTCGCCATCATCTCGCGCTTGATGATCTCGCTCAGTGCGGCTGCGCGCTGCTCCTTGGCCGCCGCGAGCACGTGCTCAGCCGAAAGCGCCTCAGGATGGTCTGGCCCGAAGCGGTTGCGGAGCATGTCGCGCCTGATCTGGAGGTCGTTCACATCGCGGTTGAGCTGCATCATCGCGGGATCCTGCTCCGCGCGGCGGATGTCCTCCTCGGATGGCTCGAGCTGCCCCTTGAGCTTCGCGTCAAGCTGGGCGCGCCTCGACTCCTCGAGCGACTTCTGCTGCTTGGCCTCGGTGATCCTGTTGGCCATCTCCTCGAGCGCGCGCTGCGACTGCATCGCGTTCTCCTCGAAGGCAGGCAGCTTCTTTTCGATGATCTGCCGGCGGATCTCCTCCTTCAGCTTCGTGATCTGCTCGTCGAGCGCGTCGCGCTGCCGCGTGAACACGTTCTTGGTCTGGTTGTAGCGCGCATCCTCCGCGGCGCGGCGCGTCTCGAGGTAGACGCGGGAGACGGTGTTGAGCAGGACCGGTACGTCAGGCGCGTCGTGGGTCGACCAGGTGAGGCGGAACAGGTTCGTGCCACGCTGGTGCCCAGCGCGGATCTCCTCCTCGAGGTCCTCCACTGCCTCGTCCACGATGAAGCGCCCGTCGACGTCGCGGTACTCGTTGCTCCACGCGGTCTTCTGCACATCGGGCGTCTGCACGGCACGCATCAGCACATCGCGGCTGCGCATCCTCTCGACCTCGGTCTGCGCGAGCCGGGAGACAGTCTCCTCCTGCGTGACATCCTGGCCCATGATTTCCGTAGCCTGCGTGAGCTGCGGGCGCAGCTCGAACATCACGAACGACGTGTACAGCGGATACACGAATGCGGTCCCGAGGTGCACGGCCACGCCGAGCACAGCGCCAATGCCGAGCCACACCGTGAAGGCGAGCCAGTGCTGGCGCAGCACCCGCACAGGATCGACTGTCGCCGTCGCTCGTGCGGGGGTACGGGACGCGGTCGCCGGACGCGCGGACGCGGATGGCGCAGGAGTGTTCTGGGGCAGGGACGAGGACATGTTGCGTGCTCCGCGGGCTTCAGGATCCGGCCGGGCTAGTGGTGCGCGAGAGTAGTTTCTCCGCTTGGGCGGACTCCTCCGGCGTCGGGCGCGAGGACTTCACGCGCTCAAGCGTCTGGCGGGCCGCCGCGAAGTCGCCCTTGCCGACCTGCGCTTCGGCAAGATGGAGCAGGACCCCGTTGTTGGTGCGGATGCTGGCGGCACGGGACAGCGCCACGACGGCCTCGCTGTGCTCCCCGGACCGGGTAAGGGCCAGACCTAGTGTGTCCAGGATGTCCGGGGATCCCGGCGTGATCTCAGAGGCGCGCCGCGCATTCCGCACCGCATCTGCCAGCTGCCCAAGCTCTGTGGCCTGGAGGTACGCCAAGTTGTTGAGTGCCGTCGAGTCCTCCGGCGCGAGCGCCACCGCATCGGCGAGGACCTTGGCCGAGTCCGCGGGTTTCCCGTACTGGTAGAGGATCTTGGCGTAGAGCACCAGCCCTGCCGCGCGCATCGGCGATTCCTTGGCCGCATCCACAGCCATCTTCGACAGAGACAGGGCCTTCTCCTGACCGGACGGACCGCTCAGTGCGTATGCCTCGGCAATCGCTGCGATCACTGGTGTCGGCGGCGCGCCCGCAAAGGCGTCGAACGCGAAGCGCTCGAGCTCCGCGGGCTTGTCCGGCGCGAACGCGGTGCGGGCGCAGTCGACCCACGTGCGGTCTGCGCTCATGCCGAGCGATGGACCCACGATCGTGCGCAGTTCGCGAAGGGTCGCGAGGGCCTCGTCGCGCGCCACGCGCGACTTGGCCTCTGCCGCGGTGGCCGCCGCTTGGGCGAGCCGCAGGTAGGCACCCTGCGTGACCGCGGGGGGGGCCGCAGTGAGCGCCGCAAGGATGCCTGCCGAGTCCGGCGGCGAGAGCGCCTGTCGCAGCGCCACGGCCCGGTTCAGCAGCTCCACGTTGCCGGTCGCGCCGAACCCGCGCTCGAGCGTCGCTGCTGCGTCACGCGGCTTTTCGAGAGACGCCTGCGCGCCCGAGAGCATCTCGTACCACGTCCGGTTGCGCGGCTCGACACGAATCGCGTCTTCCGCGACGCCGAGCGCGCCACCGACATCGCCGGAGACTGCCAGATAGGTCATGAGCGCACGGCGCCCGTCCTGGGACTTGGGGTTGGCGGACACGTACTTGCGGAGCGTCTCGATGGCGCCGCGCATGTCACTCTGGTCGACCAGCACCATGCATCGCTGCTGGATGACCGGCCACAGCGTTGGCTGCAGCTCGAATGCGCGGTCCACCTCGGTGCGGGCCTGCGCCAGTGCGGCGCTGTCTCCCGTGCGCTGGTAGCGCGCATGGCTGCTGTTGGACCGCAGGATCCACGGACGGGCGTCACCGGGCTCCAAGGCAATGGCTCGGTCGAGCGCCGTGGCAAGCGCGCGCGACTCGGTGTCGCCGACCGCAGCATTGCCGGCCGCGTACGCACGCTTGGCAATGCCCTCGGCGATGACCGCTTCGAGCATCAGGTCCGTGAACTGGTCACGCCGCGACTTCGATGCCGAATCGATCTTGGCAAGTGTGGTGCGGGCCTGCTCGTACTCCTCCATCTTGACCATCGTCTCGATGAGGTTGCGGGCGATCTCAGGCGTCGGCGTCGCCGCGTACACAGGCTCAAGCGCAGCCTTTGTGCGCGCCCAGTCCCCGCGCATGAACCACAGCTGTCCCTCGAACCTGTTCGCGGGCATGCCGGTGGCCGGCTGGGTCGCCTTTGCGCGGGCGAAGGCCTCTTCTGCTGCCGGGAGCGCGTCGCTCTCCACAAGGAACGCCGCAAGGTCGCACCAGCGCACCCACTCATCGGGCCCAGCATTCGCGTTGATGGTCTCCCTCAGGATCTTTGCGCCCGACACCGCGTCGCCCGAGCGCCGGAGCGCCACGGCGACCGCGATCGGGGTATCCCTGTCCTTGGGGTCAAGCGACATCAGCTGCGACGCGATCGAAAGTCCCTGTTCGGTGTTGCGCGCCCGCACCGCCATGAGCTCGTCGCGCTGACGCTCGGGCGGCAGTGCCGAGAACTGCTCCTCCGTGTACTTGGGCTTGCCGGCGGCATCGACGATCATCGAGCGCGTCGGCTCGACCTCCAGCAGGAGCATCGCGAACCGACGGGCGTTCTC
>JBIKNS010000196.1:0-4177 GCA_044358545.1 Phycisphaerales bacterium
CCGTACGCGGAGGATGCGCACCCGGATCATGTGGCTGCGTCGGCGCTCGTGCGCGATGCGAGGTTCTGGGCGAAGCTGGTGCAGAGCGACCTTGTCGGCGCGCCATGCCATCCCCGCAGGCTCTTCCACTACTGGTGCACGCACCTGCGCTCGGTGCCGCAGCCCACGTTCTGCGTGGACATCTCGGGGTTCGAGGCGGCCAAGCGCGAGGCGATCATGTGCTATCGCAGCCAGTTTGTCGACCATGCACCCAACCACGGCGTGCCAGACCGAGTCTCGGCCGGCGACACCTACTTCGGCGGCCGCATCGGCACCGCCGCGGCCGAGCCCTTCTTCTCGCCCGAGGTGGTCGGCACGCGCGACCTCGCCGCGCTCTGCGGTACTGTGCGCTGATGCACCGCCCAGACGTGTCGTTTCGCAGGCTCTCGCCACTTGCCACGGTGCCTGCGTACCAGTCTGCGGGTGCGGCCGGTCTGGACCTGCACGCGGCACTTGAGGCGCCGCTGACGCTCGAGCCGGGGGCGATCGCGCTGGTGCCTACGGCGCTCGCGCTGGCGATTCCCGCTGGGTTTGAGGGGCAGGTGCGGCCACGCAGCGGCCTTGCGACGAAGCATGGCGTCACGGTGCCCAACGCGCCCGGCACGATCGACAGCGACTACCGCGGCGAACTGAAGGTGGCGCTGATCAACTTGGGGCGCGTGCCGTTCGTGATCGAGCACGGCATGCGGGTCGCGCAGCTGGTGATCGCGCCCGTCGCGCACGCGACGCTTTTAGAGCGCGACGATCTCGGCGACACCGCGCGCGGCGCAGGCGGGTTCGGATCGACGGGGATCGCGGTCAAGACCGCGTAGGCGGCGTGGGCGGCGTGCGCCCAGTGGTGTTCAGGCCGAGCACTGACAGGTGAAAGCTGCTCGAGATCACCTGGATGCCGAGGATCGCCACTGCGGTCCCCGGGACAACAAGCCGCAGGTTGACGGCGGCGTCCAGATCACCGAATCCCGTCATCGCCCAGCGCAGGAGTGCGGTCCCAAACAGCCCTGCGCCTGTGACCATGAGTAGCAGTCCGGCGATGCAGCCGCGCTCCAGATTGAAGTAGCGGAAGCTCTCGGCGAATCGCGCATCATCCGGCAGCAGCCCTGCCCCGATTGCGAACACCTTCGCGTAGAAGGCCTGCGCGACGGTCTGGAACCCAAGGAGCATCAGCATCGCTGATGCCACCATCGTGCCGACGTCAAGCGTCACGCCTCCGAGCGTGCGCGGTCCGGCCGCGGTGATCAGCAGGCCAAGCGCGCCGAGCACGAACGCCACCATGCCGGGCACAAGGAACAGCCAGCGCGGCGAGTAGATGAGCATGAAGCGCAGGTGGCGCCATCCGTCGCGCCAAGGCTTCAGGTGCGGCGGCCTGGAGCGTCCGTCCTTGTGCAGCGTGATCGGCACCTCCACCACGCGCAGCCCCTTGAGCTGCGCTTTCATCACCATCTCGGAGGCGAACTCCATTCCTGTCGTGCGAAGGTCCATCCGCTCGATGGCGTCCTTCGTGAAGCCGCGCATGCCGCAGTGGAAGTCGTGGATGGGTGTGCGGAAGAAGAGTCGGCCCAAGAACGAGAGCGACGGATTGCCGATCCAGCGGTTCTTCCATGGCATCGCACCGGGGCTGATCGTGCCGCCGCCGGAGGGCAGGCGGCATCCCATCACGAGGTCTGCGCCCTTGCGGAGTTCGGCGACGAAGCCTGCGATCTTCGTGAAGTCGTAGGAGTCGTCGGCGTCGCCCATGATGACCCACGGCGTGCGGGCGGCCGCGATGCCGCCGCGCAGGGCGTTGCCATATCCCTTGGCGGTCACGTGCTCGACGCGGGCGCCATGATTCTTCGCGATCTCGATGGAGCCGTCGGTGGAGCCGTTGTCGGCCACGAGCACCTCGCCCTCGATGCCGGCCGCGGCGAAACCCTCCTGCGCCTTGCGGATGCAGGTCGCGAGGGTCTCGGCCTCATTGAGGCACGGCATGACGACGGTGATCTGGGGGGTCGACATGGGTGCGGGACTCTGGTGCGTGGGGCTGCGTCCGGCTGCCCGCACGGGCAGTCGGGACGCGTAATGTCACCCTAGTAGATCGACCACCCTTGCTATAGCCTTGAGCGCAATGCGGGTTCTCATCACAGGCGGTGCCGGGTTTATTGGTTCTGCGGTCATCCGGCACGCTAATGCGCTGCCAGAGCGCCCGGAAATCGTCAATGTGGACCTTCTGACGTATGCGGGGAACCTCGAGTCGCTCGGGGACCTCCGTAGCGGTCCCGGCTATCACTTCGAGCACGGCGACATCTGCGACCGGGCGTTCGTCGACGGGGTGCTGGCGCGGCACCGCCCTCAGGCCATCATGCATTTGGCGGCGGAGAGCCATGTGGATCGCTCGATCGAGGGTCCAGGTGCGTTCATCCAGACGAATGTGGTCGGCACCTACACGCTCCTTGATGCGACAACGGCGTACTGGAAGACGCTCTCGGCCGACGCGAGGGCCGCGTTCCGTTTCCACCACGTGTCGACCGACGAGGTCTACGGTGACCTTGAGCATGATGCGCACCCGTTCACCGAGACCACGCCCTATGCGCCAAGTTCGCCCTACGCGGCCAGCAAGGCGGGATCTGATCATCTGGCCCGTGCCTGGCAGCGCACGTTCGGCCTACCCGTACTTGTCTCCAACTGCTCGAACAACTACGGCCCCTGCCAGTTCCCGGAGAAGCTGATCCCGCACATGATCCTGAGCGCACTCGAGGGGAAGCCCCTCCCGGTGTACGGCGACGGCAAGCAGATACGCGACTGGCTCTACGTGGGTGACCATGCGCGCGCGCTTTGGACGGTGCTCACCAAGGGCATTCCCGGCCAGACCTACAACATCGGCGGCGACAGCGAGCGCAAGAACCTCGATGTGGTGCACCTGATCTGCGATGCGCTCGATGCGCTCGTGCCTGGTGAGCGCAAGGCTGGCCTCCCGTCCTACCGCGAGCTGATCACGTACGTGAAGGACAGGCCCGGCCACGACCGCCGCTACGCAATCGACGCGAGCAAGATCAAGCGCGAGCTCGGATGGTCGCCTTCCGAGACGTTCGAGACCGGACTCAAGAAGACCGTGGAGTGGTATCTCTCCAACCGTGACTGGTGGCAGCGGGTGCTCAGTGGGGCGTACCGCCTCGAGAGGATCGGACTGTGAAGGGAATCGTCCTAGCCGGCGGCGCGGGCACGCGCCTTCATCCGATCACGATGGGCGTCTCGAAGCAGATGCTCCCCATCTACGACAAGCCGCTGATCTACTACCCGATTTCGGTGCTGATGCTCGCGGGGATCAGGGACATCCTGATCATCACCACGCCAGAGGACCAGGCTGGTTTCAAGCGGCTCCTTGATGACGGATCGCAGTTCGGCGTCAAGTTCACCTATGCCGCGCAGCCCAAGCCTGAGGGGCTGGCGCAAGCCTTCATCATCGGAGAGTCGTTCATCGGACGCGACTCGGTGTGCCTTGTGCTCGGTGACAACATCTTCTTTGGTCAAGGATTCCGAAAGATCCTGCGGAGCGCCGCAGAACTGACCAAGGGCGCCCGAGTCTTCGGCTACCAGGTGAAGGATCCGGAGCGGTACGGTGTCGCAGAGATCGACTCGAGCGGAAAGGTGCTGTCGATCGAGGAGAAGCCCAAGGAGCCCAAGAGCAACTACGCGGTCACCGGGCTCTACTTCTACGACAACGATGTGATCGGTATCGCGAAGTCCATCAAGCCGTCCGCGCGGGGCGAACTAGAGATCACTACTGTCAACCAGGTGTACATGGAGCGCGGCCTGCTCGACATGCAGGTGCTCAGCCGCGGCTTCGCGTGGCTCGACACCGGTACGCACGACAGCCTTCTAGAGGCGGCGCAGTTCGTGGAGACGATCGAGAAGCGCCAGGGCTACAAGATCGCCTGCCTCGAGGAGATCGCCTTCGCCGCCGGCTGGCTCACGGCCGAGCAGGTCCGCGCGCGGGCGCAGCTCATGTCCAAGAACGGGTACGGGGAATATCTCCACCACCTGCTTGATACACACGTGCGCTGAACGCACCTGCGGCTCTTGCCCACCACTTGCGCTTCATTGATTCTAGGTACGTCCGATGACCACACCAAAGATTGCAGTCGTGATCCCCTGCTACAGGGTA
>JBIKNS010000197.1:0-4176 GCA_044358545.1 Phycisphaerales bacterium
TGGCAGACGCAGCGCTCGATGCGCAGCTGCGGACGCGATTCATCTGGGGTCGTAGGCACTGTCGTCCTCCGAGATGAACCCGTTGTCGGGGAATCCGAGCGTTCCTTGCGTGAGCGCCTGCGTGGCGTGGACTCCCGCCCATGGGACCCCGACGGATGCGACGTGCCCGTCGAGCCAGCAGACGTTCGACGACCCGAGATGCCTGAACGCCTGGCCACCGGCATAGACAGTAGGCAGGTCGCCCTCGACGGCACTGCTGGGCGCGCGCATGAACCTGTTCGCGCCCCCGCGCCATCCGCCCTCGCCGAAAAGCGCCGTCTCAGAAGGCCGTCGCCGCGCGGAGGGAGGCAGTCCCGGCCGCACCGCATCCCATCCGCTGCGCAGGCGTCCGTCAGGACCCATCACCGGGTAGTGCCCTTCGGCGGCGAGGTAGGTGGTGTTGTAGTTGTAGCCCGAGGCGTGCGCATCGCCTGAGGAGGGAAGGCAGCATGGGCATCGCATCAACCGGTACGGCTGGTCTGTCGCCGCCCACAAGGGTCCGGGCTCGAACGCCCCATCGGCCCGCCGCACGTGATCCCACATCACGTGGCGCATCGCCCCGGCATCGCTCTCGAACAGCACCGCCGCGGGCAGCGCCTCGCGGTTCGACGACATGTATGCGTGGGCCGCGGCACCGAGCTGGCGAACGCGGCTCGCGCACGTGGCCCCACGTGAGGCCGATATCGCCGACGACACCGCACTTGCGGCGATCGACGACAGCACGGCCACGAGTCCCACGCACACGAGCACCTCGACCATCGTGAGCGCCCTCCGCATCAGCCTGTCCACTCCGCGAGCAGCTGCGCCAGGTCGAAGCCATCAACCGTGCCGTCGCGGTTGAGGTCCGCGCTGCCTCCGCCACCGTACTGCGCAAGCAGCATGGTGAGGTCGGTGCCGTCGACAGCGCCATCGGAGTTGAAGTCCGATGCGGCCACGCGCGGCCGGACTCGGCTCACCGCATCGATCTCCACGTGCGAGTGCGGCGACGGCGGCACGCGGATGCGCACGAAGCGCGCTGTGGCGCAGCCGGTCGACGACAGGTCGACACCCGCACCGCCCGCGGACGTGCCGTACGCCGCGATCATCTCCGGCCATGCCATCGCGTACATCGCATTCGCCCGGTGCGCAGGATCGACAGGCATTCGTGCGTCAGAGGCGACCGTGCCAGGCACCGCGTCATACGGATCCGCATCGAGATAGCCCAGCGTGGGGAAGAGCCCGTCAGCGAACACGTTGGGCACCGTGCACCACGTCAGGCCGTCGGGCGACACGTCGATGGTGCCGCCATCGGCGGCGATCGCGCCGCACACGCCAGCACCGGCACCAAGGTCGGAGAAGAACGAGTTCCCAAAGACGATGAGGTCGATGCCGAACGGATTGCGCGGGTCGTCCACGGCAGGTGCATCCAGCTCGAGCACGAGCGATCCGCCGACGCCGATCGACACCACTTGTGTCGGCAGCCACGCAGGCGCAAATGGCGTGACTGCGCCGGCATCCCACGGCGACTGCGTGAATCGCGACGGTTCGCCAAGCGCCGCAGTGGGGTCCGTGTATCCGGGCGCGGGTCCGCCGCCTGGCACGTACGAGATCACGGCGGTGGCGAATCCCTCGGCGCGTGCATCGGCACCGGACGCGAGCGCGAGCGCCCCGGCGAGCACAGCAGTGAGCACTCGCGCTCGCCGCAATCGCGGCCGAGCGGGTGGTGCCCAATCGCCGCCATCGGAGCGCGCACGAACTTTCAACGACCGGCACATGCGAAGCCTCCTCCTGGAATCAGGGAGGTCCGGCACCGTGGGCCCCATGTCGCGAGGGCGCGGCGCATCGTGATGCCAGGTCTTCCGGCTTCGGGTCCCAAGCTGGGCCTTCCCACGCATCGCGATGCGCAGTGGCACTCGATCAGCTCGGGTTGCGGTGCGTGACATGGAGGGCACACCTCCATGCATCACCGCGCCCGTTACGGCGGCGCGTCCGCGGCGGATTCTCACCGCCTTCCCTCACCCCTTGCCTCCGGTGCCGACCGGAGGGCAGGGGGTGGCCTCCCGCACGAGCGGGAGTCGTTCATCACGGCGGGAATGTAGCCAAGAACTGGATTGGAGGGATCCGGGTCTGGCCGTCGCACGGACACGGCAGAACGGACGAGGTTCGTTGCGAATGACATCCGCCCCCGGTACCTTCAACCGTTTCCCATGGGAAGACCCCTGACCCCCCGAACGGGTCGCCATGGGTTGAACGAGCCCGCCGCCATGCGCGGCACAGGAGCCCGATGTTGATGAGCCTGCACAGAGCCCTCGCCCCGACCTCCGCGCTTCTCCTCCTGCTCGGCCTGGCCGGTCCCTGGACGAGTGACTGCGCGTACGCGAACCCTGCCGTGCAATCGGAGGAGCCCATGGATCCTCCGGCAGACGAGCCGGCCGAGGAGCCCGCCAAGGAGTCCGTGAACGGGGGCGACGGCGCGGCTGCCGATGCAGGCGAGACCGCTCCGGAGGGCTCCGCCATCGAGCCGCTCGATCCCAAGGAAAGCGCGAATCAAGCCCGCCTGCTCGACCTTGCCCTCCATTACGTGCTGATCGGCAAGCCAGACCTCGCGCTGAGCAGCATCCAAGCGCTGTACGACACCGGAATCACTGACGCGCAGATCGCGCTGCTTGTGGACGAGCACGGCCTGCGGGAGAAGCTGGAGCGCTCGCTTCCGCGCGGGCGCAACATGCAAGGCGTTTCAGAGGAGTTCGCGGGTCTCGAGATCCGATGGATCGCGGGTCAGCGAGCGGTCGCGCGCGATCCGGCGCGCATCGCCTCGGCGATCGCCAGTCTTGGCGGGTCGATGCGCCAGCAGATGATGGCGCGCGGGCAGCTCACGGCAGCGGGCGAGTACGCGGTGCCCGCGCTCCTGCGCGCCGTGATCGACGGCAAGTCGCCGCAGGTCGCGTCTGCAGCCCGGTCGATGCTTGTGGAGATGAAGCGCCTGGCGGTGGTGCCGCTGGGTACCGCGCTGCCTGCGCTTGATGCGGCAGGGCAGCGGAAGGTCTGCGAGATCCTTTCGGAGATCGGCTGGCCGACCGCAGAGCCGTTCCTGCTGCGGCTTGCCAACACGTCTTCGGCTCCGGCAGACGTGCGTGATGCCGCGATGCGGGCCTACCGGCGGCTTGGTGGCACCTCCACCGATGTCGCCAGCCAGTTCGCGGCACTCGCGCGGCGCTACTTCGATCGCACGCCGACCCTGATCCCGTATCCCAACGATCCCACGAGCAACATCTGGGCCTACGAGACCTATTCGGGGCTCACGCCCATCACCGTGCCCACCCCGATCTACTCGGACCTGATGGGAATGCTGATCGCCCGCGAGGCGCTTCGTGCCGATCCGACGAGCCGGCTCGCGCTGGCGACCTACGTCGCCTGCGACTTGCGCCGGGCGATCACCGAGGCCAGCGAGGGTCTTGTGGATGGTGCAGGTGGCATGGAGGTCGACGGACTCGAGGGTGGCGAGGACATGGATGGCGACGCAGGCGCTGACGGCACGTCAGACCTGACGTCCGGCGCTGATGACGGCATGGAAGATGGCGAGGCGACCGGCGAGCTCTCGCAGGCGGAGGATGGCACGGCCGAGGGAAGCGACAGCGCGCAAGAGGATGGCGCGGCGGACGAGGGCATCGCCACTCGGGCACGTGAGCTCGTGGGGCTTGCGCCGTACTCCGCGCAGTTCTTCGCGACTGCGGCTGGTCCATCGATCCTGCAGGACGTCATCGCGATGGCGCTCGACTCCCAAGACACGGCACTCGCGCGCGCCGCGATGGAGTCGCTGGCGCGCACGTCAAGCACGCGCGGCATGATCGCTCAAGAGGGGCGAAACGCGCTCGTGGAGGCGCTCGGCTACCCCGATCGCCGTGTTCGCTTCGATGCGGCGCTCGTCATCGCCAATGCGCTTCCTCAGCAGGGGTTCACCTCCGATGCGGCCGTCGTGCCGATCCTTGGCTCGATGGTGGCTGCGGGCGGGTCGACCGGTGCCGCGATTGCGCAAACCGATGAGGATCTTCGCACCATTGACGCGCGCCTGGTCGGCGTGGGCTTCCGCCCGTTGCGCGGCGGTCGCGACTTCAGCGCGATCGCCACGGAACTTGTCGGCGGACAAGGCGTGGACCT
>JBIKNS010000198.1:0-4163 GCA_044358545.1 Phycisphaerales bacterium
CGAGCACCATCTCGATTTGCGTGACGTTGTCGCGAACGCGCCATGCCCACCCCGACGCGGCGATTGACTCTCGCACCGATGCACTGGTGATGACCGCCGGATCTGGCGAAGCCTCGATCAAGGTGGCCCATGAGGGTGTGGCGGGCGGGCACATCCCCCACCCAGCGAGGAGCACGGTGAGGTCGTTCCCGTCGACCATTCCACTGCCGTTGATGTCCGCTGAACCGTCGCTCGAGCCCCACGCGGCGAGCAGCACCGTGAGATCGTTGCCATCCACCCGTCGGTCCGAGGTCAGGTCGGCCGGGCACTGCGCATTCGTCGCCGGCGCGATGCCCAGGCCCGCAATCATGGATGCGCACACGGTGGCGACACACATCGTTTGACTGGTGCTCACAGACACTCCTTCAGTTGATTGCCTTTGTGCGGCGCCTCAGCGCACACCGCGTGCGCGCTCAGCATCGAAACGCCACTGTAATGCAATGACATCGGATGCCTGAAGGGGCAACTCCGCGAAACCGCCGAGAGGGGCATGAATGCTGCGCGCGCATCCCCCAATTGGGAGGGGTCACGGCTGGCGGACCAGCAGGCTCACTGGCGTTCTCGCATGCTGTCCATCATGTCGTTCTCCGGCGTGCCGAACCGCTCGTCCGCAGCTGCCATCGGGAAACGCTGCGCCCACGTGGCATACGCCTGCTGCACGGCCGCAAGGAATGCATCGCACTCCTCGATCGACGCAAAGGAGACCACCATCCGGGGGCCCTCGCGATCGAGAGCCTCCGGGAACTTCCTGAGCACAGCGATCGAGTTCTCAATGGTCATGTTGGTGGTCGGTGGCACCTTCGATCCCGGCGCCAGCAGGAATCCGCCCTCGATCTCCCGCGCAAAGCAGTTGGGGCCCGGCACGGAAGATTCCCGGTTGCGTGCCAACATGAAGGGGAAGAACCGGTTGTAACTGATGTACTCAGGAATGTCCGCCGGCTGACTGAAGCCGGAGATCCTCACTCCGCCCTCGGTGAGCTCGATCGTTCCGGAACCGCGCGCACGTGGCCATGTCTTGCGGTTGCGCTGGTCAGGAGGCAGCTGATTCACGTCATCACGCAGTTTGCCAGGTCCAAGTGGCACATCCGCGGTCACCGCGTAGGTCGCGAGAACCTTGCCTGGCTCCATCGCTTCAGCGCGCAGCTTGCCGCGCTCCTCCACCTTCTTGAGCCTGGCGACCTCTGCGGCACGGTCCTTCTCCATCAGCAGGTCGATGTTCAGCACTGCCTTGCCTGCGAAGGCACCGGCACTCGCAACGACCTCAAACGCCTCCTTCGAGGGAACGTCGAATGGCACGGTTGCGCGCACGGCCATACGCGGATTGATCGACTTGAACAGGAGTATCTCGCGGTTCTGGATAGAGAGCGCCTCTCGACCCTCCTGCGACACACCGAACTTCCTGCCCTGCGAGTCGCGCAGACTAAACACCTCCGCTGCGTCCACTGTCTCGGGACCATCACCCAAGTTCTTGACTTCTATGGTGAGCACGAGGAAGTGGCCAGTCGGCTTGACGGTCTGCGCATACTCGACCGGAGTCAATGGCGGGGTGGAAAGGAGCGAGTCCCTGAAGTCATACGAGATGAGCGTGAACTCGAAGTCCCCGCTCCGGCCCGACAGGCTGCCGGCTGGGGTAGCGGACCCGCCCACAGCCGATCGGACCGGGACGGCCTCGGTCTTCCTCGGCGGCCTTGAGGCGGAGTCGACCACTGCCCCACTATCGCCGGCGGGCGACAATGCTCGGTCCCCGCCCGCAGCCCGCACGATGCCGAGGACGACTCCCGCGAACACGATCAGTCCGGTGAGAGTGACGAATCCGATACCGCCCACGATCGCGATGCGCGCGACAAGCGGCAAGGCCCGGAGGCCGGACACGATGGACCGGCGAGCTCGACGCTTCGGATCGCGCGGTTCGGCATCGTGTGCGATGGCGCTGTCCGAAGCGGATGCAGCCCCACCAACAAGGGATATCGCAATCGGATGATCCGATGGCGTGGCAGGTGCGGGCTGGAGGACCCTTGGTGGAGCAGTGATCGGACCGAACTCCAGTCCCCGAACCTTCCTGGCGAAGAACCACCGTTCCGCGGACTCCTGCCTGACTACGGAATCGGGCTGGACGCATCCGGCCTTTGCGAGCTGGCGCAGCACCCGGCTGGACACTGGTCCGATCTTGCGCTTGTTGATGACGACAAACCAGCTAGGCATGCGTGAATAATATGCGGCACGTTGTGGAACTGATGGGTGCGACAGGTTGGCGGTCGGAGGGTCCCGGGGACTGACACAGTGGTCCTGCGACTTTCGCGTCGATCGCTTTGCCGATCGAGTCCCCGCCGCGTCGAGCGACTCTTCATCGAACTGCGGCACACGGCAGCCGTAGGGTGCAGGGGCGCCAATGGTCACTTCAGCGTCGACCGTACCGGCGCCTACGCTCCCGCTAGAGGACACGCATGCACATCGCACTCGTCACCGCCCTTCATCTCCCCCTAGCCGCTTGCACGCTGACAGATGCCCCAAAGCCGGGGACATCGCTCACCGTGTACTCGTCCGCGGACCCTGCTGGTTTTGACCCGCGGCAGTTCGTGCAGCAGCAGCGCATGACCGGGTCTGATGACGTCGGCGGCGTGCCCGGATACGGGGTGGTGAAGTCTGTGCGCAAGCTCGCCATCGCCAAGGGCACGTCGAAGGTCGCGTTCACCGATGTGGCGGCGTGGATCGACCCAACCACCGTCACCTTCATGGACCTCGAGGATCCGTCGACCGCAGTCGTCGAGCAGTCCTTCCAGTTCGACCTTGTCAGCCCGTCCAAGCTGCTTGAGCGGTACATCGACCAGCCTGTGACCATCACGCTCGCCATGGGAGAGCAGGCGCAGCAGCTTTCCGGCACGCTCCTGAGCGCGAACCAGGGCCAGGCTGTCCTGCAGGCTGACAATGCGATTCGCATCGTGCCGCTCAGCGATGCCCGCGTCGACCTCAGCCAGCTACCCGGCGGGCTGATGACGCGCCCCACCCTGATGTGGACGCTGTCGAGTCCCGCGGGCGGCGACCACCTCGTGCGGACGACCTATCAGACCGCTGGCATGACATGGCGCGCCGACTACAGCTTCGTGCTCGATGCCGCCGCGAAGTCGGCGGACGTGTCCGCGTGGGTGTCGCTCATGAACCTTTCTGGCGCGTCCTACCCCGACACGGAACTCAAGCTCGTCGCCGGCAATGTCCGCAAGGTTGAGCCGACGCCTCGGTACGGCATGAACACGCGCGGCGCCGTAGCGATGGCAGCCGATTCGGCCGGAGGCTTCGAGGAGAAGTCGTTCCTCGAGTACCACATGTACACCCTGCCGCGCCGAACCGACGTGCTGCAGAACTCGACGCAGCAGATCGCGCTCTTCGAACCGGTCACCGGTGTCACCGTCACGAAGGAACTGGTGCTCGACCTGACCGCCGGCGTGGGCATGCCCGGATCGCCCATGATGGACCGCGACTTCGTGATCGCACGCAAGGGCAATCCGGCCGTACGAATCGTGATGCGCAACTCGGCGGACAACCGCATGGGAATGCCCCTGCCGGCGGGCAAGGTGCGCGTGTACGCGATGGATGACGGCGACGGGACGCTCGACTTCGTGGGCGAGGACGTCATCGGCCATACGCCACGCAACGAAGTGGTGAAGCTGAACATCGGGGAGGCCTTCGACATCGTGGGCGAGCGGACCCGTACCGACTTTTCGGTCGACACGCAGGTGCGGCGCGCCTCGGAGACGTTCGCGATCGAGATCCGCAACCAGAAGGCAACTGCCGAACGCATCCGCCTGATCGAGCGCCCCTACAGGTGGTCGAACTGGACTGTTGCAGACCCGAGCCATCCGTTCACGAAGGTCGACTCCGGGACGATCGCATTCGATCTCGAGGCGCCAGCCGAAGGCAGCGTCACGGTGCGCTACACCGTCAAGTACTCCTGGTGAGCGCGGGTGGTGCGCTCGGCGAGCGTCCAATCCCCCGGAGCCCGTTGCCGCACCCTGCCGCTCCTATCATCGAGGGCTTCCGCGCGAAGCGGCCCACCCCATGCTCCTTGTCGCCACCGATCTCGCGAAGTCGCACGGCATGCGCGAGCTCTTTCGCGGCGTCTCGGTGGG
>JBIKNS010000199.1:0-4126 GCA_044358545.1 Phycisphaerales bacterium
GTCCCGCGGTCGCCCGCAATCGTGCGGCGAGCGCTGCGCGCGGGGGCACGCTGCTCTTCGTGGACGCGGACGTCGCACTTGCCGAAGGCACCATCGAGCGGGCGCACGAGGCGCTCGCCGGGCAGGTCATGCTCGAAGCTCGGGTGGTCGAGCTGCGCCATGACCGCGGCCGCGTCACGTCCGTGCTCGTGGAGCAGGCTGGCCAGCGGCACGAGATGCGGTGCGAGAGTGTCATCTCGTCGATGCCGCTTTCTGCACTCATCAAGGGGCTCGGACCCGAGGTGCCTGCCTCTGTGCAGGCGGCCGCATCGGGGCTTCGATACCGAGACTTCCTGATTGTGGCGCTCACCTGCAGGAAGGCCAACGTCTTCCCGGACAACTGGGTGTACATCCACTCGCCGCAGGCCCGCGTGGGACGGATCCAGAACTTCCGCAACTGGTCGCCGGACATGGTCGCGCCCGGCATCGGCACGACACTCGGCATGGAGTACTTCTGCTCACGCGGCGATGACCTCTGGAGCATGGATGATGCGGAACTCATTGACCTTGCACGGCGCGAACTGGCGGCGCTGGGGCTCGTCGACCTGGCTGACATTGGCAATGAGGGTCTTGTGATCCGCGAGCTCAACGCCTATCCGGTCTATGACTCCAGCTACCGCCAGCATGTTGACGCCCTCCGCGCGTACCTCAGGGGCTTCTCGAATCTGCACACTGTCGGCCGCAACGGCATGCACCGTTACAACAACCAGGACCACTCCATGCTGGCGGGCCGCCATGCTGCTATGCAGATGATCGGTCGCCCGGAGCTGGACCCGTGGGAAGTCAACACTGAGCGCTCCTACTACGAGGAGCAGGTGCTGACGCCCGACAAGCGCCACTCGGCGGTGGAGATCCTTGTCGCCGACAAGGCTCCTCCGCACCCGCGTCGAATGCACGCGCGGTTCGCAGCACTCAGGCGCGCGAAGAGGGCGTAGTCCGGATTCGCACCCTAGCCGACAGCCGGGGCTGCATCGGCATCTTCCGCCCATTTTCTTTCGGTATCCGGGCGAGCCCTTGCGGGAGTCGCTTCACCGCTACGACGTGTGCTGCCTGTGCCACTTCGCGGCGAGTGCGGAACACGCTCTAATCCGGGTGCGTGCGCACGGCATCCTCCTTCATCGCGATCATCGGTGCCGGGCTCACCGGCTGCTGCGCCGCGCTTGAGCTGGCACGGCGAGGCCATCGAGTGACGCTCATCGAGCAGGACGCGCTGCCCATGAACCGCGCGAGCCTGCGCAACGAGGGCAAGATCCATCTTGGGCTGATCTACGCCAACGACCCCACGCTGGCCACAGCGCGGCTGCAGCTGCGGGCGGCACTGCGGTTCCGACCGCTGCTCGAGCGGTGGCTTGGGGCACGGATGGCGCGCATCGGGGTGTCGACGCCCTTCGACTACCTAGTGGCGCGCGATTCGCTGCTTGGTCCGGAGCAGCTTGCGAACTTCTACGAGCAGGTGGATGCGCTGTGCGGTGCGGAACTCGAGGTGGATGCGTCGCTTGATTACCTGGGGCTGCGGCCCGAGCGGCTTGCGTGGAGGCTTGGGGCTGGCGAGGTGCCCGGGCAGTTCGCCGGCGGCCCCGTGCAGGCTGTGTTCCGCACGCAGGAGCGCGCGATCGATACGGATGATCTTGCTGCGGCGGTGCGCGAGGCGGTGGCGGCGGAGGGGCGGATCAGTGTGCTGGCCGGGCATCAGGTGGTCGGCGTGGAGCGGTTGAGCGCAGGGCGCACCACCGACCACACATCGGATGCACGCGCCAACTTCGCCGTCACGGGCACTGCGCACGGCGAGCCATTTCGCATCGAGGCCGCGCAGGTGATCAACGCCTCGTGGGAGCGTCGGCTGGGCATCGACCGGACTCTTGGCATCGCGCCGCGGCCTGGCGTGCTGCACCGGCTCAAGTACCGCGTGATCTGCCGCACCCCTGCCGCGCTCGCGGGCTGCCCATCGATCACCATCGTGATTGGCCGGTACGGCGATGTGGTGATCCGGCCGGGCGGCACGGCGTACCTCTCGTGGTATCCCGCGGGCCTGCAGGGATGGGCGCCCGGCGTTGAGCCGCCGCGCGAGTGGGATTCTGCGTGCCGAGGCGAGCCGCCGGCGGATGTGGCGGCGCGCGTGGCGGAGGCCACAGTGGCGGCGCTGGCGCAGTGGGTGCCGGCGCTTGAGGGTGCGGAGGTGCTGCAGGTGGATGCGGGTGTGATCGTGGCCGATGGCCGGACGGATGTGGACGATGCCGCGAGCGGACTGCACTCGCGCGTGAAGTCTGGCGTGATGTCGCAGGGCGGCTACCACAGCGTGGATCCGGCGAAGCTGACGTCGGCGCCGCTGTTTGCGCTTGAGGTAGCCGAGCGCGTGGACCGCGCAATGGGTGGTGGCGCGGACCCGGCGCGCGGGGGGCGTGCCGGCGAGCCGGGCGGTGTGGGCGCATGAGCGCGGCCCCCCCCACCGTCACTGCCCTGCTGCCGGCCTGCAATGCCGCGGCCTTCATCGACGAGACGCTGCAGTCGCTGGCCGCACAGACGTACCCGAACTTGCGCGTGCTGATCTCAGTGGACGCATCCACCGACGACACCGCCGAGCGCTGCGAGCGCTTCGCGCGCGGCGATGCGCGGTTTGTGGTGGTACGGCAGGCGCAGCGGCTGGGGTGGGTCGGGAACGGCCAGGACCTGCTGCGCCGCGCCGAGAGCGAGCTCTGCTTCTTCATCAGCCACGACGATGTGGTGGAGCCCGAGTACGTGGCGGTGCTCGTCGCGGCGCTGGCGGCGAACCGACGCGCGGCGCTGGCGTACTGCGACGTCGACGTGTGGGGCCCGAACGGCGAGCGCGAGACGAGCACGTATCCGGAGATCGACGGCGTCGCACCGCGGTTCGATCGCATGCGGGTTGCGCTTGCCCGCAACGGAGGGTGGTGGACCGCCTACCGCGGGCTGTTCCGCACGGATGTGGCGCGGCGCGGGCGCCCGCTGCGGCACAACCTCGCGGGCGAGTTCGCGGCTGACTGGCCGCTGCTGCTGCACTTCGCGCTCGCCGGCGATTGCGTGCGCGTGCCGCGGCAGCTCTACCGCAAGCGGTACCGCGCCACCAGCGTCTCGGTCGTCTGGCGCTACGGGGTGCTGCAGCGCGTAGCCGTGGGCCTCTGCTGCGCGCGCGTGGTGATGGAGGCGGAGTTCACCGGGCGCGAGCGGGCGGCGCTGCTCGCGGTGCTTGCGCGGCGCGTCGGCAGGGACATCGCCGTCCGCGTGCGCTCGCTGGCGCGCTACGCGCTGCGGCGGGCGTGATCGCTCACGCGGATCGTTCGGCCGGATCGTTGGACAGGTGCCGATCTATTGGCCGGAACCCAGGAAAAGCCGAGAGGCCAGCGCACGACAATGTCGCATCCACATCCATAGGAAAGATGCTCATCGTGCAGTACCCCATGCACTGTCACTCACGGACGCAAGGTCCACACCCTAGCCGACGGTCGGGCCTGCATCGGCATCTTCTGCCCGTTTGCGCTCCCGCGGCGCCATCGCGAAGCACAGCCCCAGGATCATCCAGAAGCACACTCGCACCCAGTCCTTGATGAAGCTGAGGTCGACGAGGCCGACCGTGACCATGCATCCTGCGGCGGTGATGATGGCGATGAGCGTGGTGCGGTCGGTGAGCGCCGAGCGCCACGCGCGGAAGAGCCGGCGTACCGCCTCAGCGAGCGTGGCAAGCATCGCGAGCGCGCCGATGGTGCCAATCTCGCAGAGCACCTCGATCGGCAGCGAGTGCACCCATGGCATTCCGATCGGCGGCAGCGGCTTCCCCATCCACTTCCAGCCCGCCTTCACTGCGGATTGGTAGTAACTGCCGAAGAGGCCCGGCCCGGCACCATCGATCCAGTGCGACGTGTAGAGGTGGAGCCCGAAGCCGAAGACCGGGCCGCGTTCGCCGAGTCCGTTCGACCATGTGGCCATCACGCGCTCGCGCAGAGCTGGCGATACGAGCACCGCCACCGCGACCGCTGCCACCACGGCGCCTGCCGCCATCAGTATCCACTTGAGCCGCGTACGCAGGGCGATCGGTGGCAGTGCGCCAAGGAGCCAGCCGAGCATGATCTGC
>JBIKNS010000200.1:0-4117 GCA_044358545.1 Phycisphaerales bacterium
CGGCGGATGATGTGGCCAAGGTCCGTGCTTGGATTGCCGCCGGTGCACCGGTTCCTCCCCTAGCGAGCAAGTGACGCGCGGACAGCCAGTCGTTGAGTCGAGTGACCAGCGGATCGGCGGCTGCGGGCTCATCTCCTGACGCCTCATGGCGCTGTTGCAGTATGGCGTCGGGTGAAGTGCAGTGCGCAGAGGCCCACCAGCGTCCCTGGCTGCGCAGCATCTGGGCATAGTCGGCACGAGAGACTGGGGGCATCAGGTCCGATTCAGCGCTCTCGGCGTTCGCGGCAGCACGGTCGGGAGGCAGCGCAGTCGCGACCAGCAGATGCCGGGTCACAACGAGCGCGACCGAACGCTCTGGTGCGCCATGCTCAACAAGGCTCTCGGCCAGCGCGGCGAGCGCCATCGCGTCCATGCTCCGCGGCAGTCCCCGTCGCCGCCGAAGCACCTCGGCATCGGAGAGGGCATCGGCAAGTGCCGTGCAGTTCCCGGTGATGGCCGCCTGCCACACGTTGGCGGTGGCACGCGCATGTGCGGCCGGCTCGGGCACGCCATCGCCGTGTATCAGGGAGGTGCTGTACGGCTCCGGAAGCACTGTCGGCGTCGGGACGTGCTGAAGAAGCTGCAGCCGCGCTTGCGCATCGAGCCACCCATGGTCCGGCGCGTCGATCGGGCCATGGCGCGCGCCATCCGCTGGTGCCACCGCACGCCACCGCAGGGCGGCGCGGCAACGGTCATCCTCGTTCCAGGTGATGCGGAGCGACGTCGGGCCAGATGCATGCGCCGCATCCCAATCGATGTGCGCGTGCGATGGGCTGGCTCGGAGCGGCACAGCGATCGAGCCCCGTGAGGAGTCGGCGGTAGCCAGGGTGTCCGGATCGCCAGCAGCGTCGCCCGTGACCTTCTGCGACGAGCCCACCTGCCACGGTGACACACGGACCACGTCGCACTCGGGAAGCTGTACGACTTCGTGGCGGGTGATGGCCGTGCCATGGAGTCCGCATGCATCGCCCGCACGTGGGCCGCGTGCAAGTGTCCACCACCAGTGGCGCGCGGCATCGGCAAAGTCGTAGGAGTCGCCGAGCTGGTCGAGCGGTTCGGGCCCGGCTGGCCATACGTCGGTCATGCTTCCGAAGCCCCAGCACTCCACATGCGTGACCCTCGCGTCAAGGCGGATCATCGTCCGATCCGGCACGAGCGGGGCGTCGATGCCCCGCATCGGCATCATGGGCTCGTGCCAGAGAGCACGTGCCACAAGTCCCCGTGCATCATGCACCACGCGCCAGCCGATTGCGCACGGGAAGTCGCAGCCCGACGGATCCGACATGCAGGTCACGACCTCCGCGACTAGCGGGGCGGCATCTGGGCATCGCGCGGGCCACCCTGGATGCGAGTCGTCGGTCATCGGCCTGGAGCTCACCGACAGCTGAGTCGATGCGTCGCACTCGATGATGGACGAGAGCAGTTGCTGCGGATCTTCGATGCCTGCGCCGATGCGTGCCGTCACGGCCGCCGCGAGGAAGCTCCAGTCCGTCGATCGCTTCCTCGCGAGCAGCATCGAGTGGTCGCTGCCGAGCACGGCGCTTGCCAGCGACTCCCGCATCCGTGCGGTCTCCCGGGAGAGCAGGGCATCGATGCCCAGCTTCGACTCCTGCGGAAGCACCCGGTCGTCCACGTTGCCTTGAGCGGTCGCCGCGTGTGCGATCACCGCGTGTGCGGCACCACTCGTGTCGCCGGCCGTTACGGCGGCACCCGCGAGCGGCGGGATCATGCTCGCGAGTGCCGCCGCCAGGAATGGCTGAGGTGGTGTGAGGCGCATATGGCATGCTGCTCAGCGATGCATGCGGTGGGCTGCGACCTTGCAGAAGTCAACCGCCATCAAGCGACAGGTCGGCGTTCGCGGAGGCGCTGGCCATCCCGTTGTCCCCAACTGCGGCTGCGACCGAGACCGAGACGGCGCCTTGCACTGCGAGGTGCACCGAACGGTTTGTGAATGCGCAGTAGCGGCGCCCCGGCGTGATGGTGAACGAAGCCGCGCCAGTGGCCGTGCCTTGCCCCGTCGCGGACCACTCGTCGCGTGACGAGATGGTCCCGCGGACGTTGGGCCTCACGAGATCAACCTCACTGCCGAAGGTGCCCGAGATCTCGAATCGCTGGGACGTGCTGTCATACTGCACACGACCCTCGAGGTTGATGGGACTCAGCGTGAACATCAGAGCGCCAGGTCCTGAAGTGGCCCCGGACCCCGACGACACGGCGGATGCGGCGCACCCGACGCGAGGCGAGGTGGCGACGCCGATCGTCATGGTGCCGCCACCGAGCGCCTCGAGCGACACAGGCCGCGGGCAGGCGGGCAGCGTGCCTCTCCACTCCTCGCGCCAGTGAGTGGCGAACAGGGCGCGCGACGATGCAGTGAGCGCGCCTTGCGCCCAGAACTGGCTGGCGCCATCCACCGATGCTGATACGTGCACGCTTCCCGGCAGCGCGACGCTCCGGCGGCAGTAGCGCCAGCGGGTGCCGTTGACCGCGTGCTGCCCCTCATCGTTCATGGCTTGCATCGGGATCAGGATGGGTCGACGCTCAAGCCGCATCCATGCGCCAGGGCCGCAAGTGCACGTCGCCGACTCGCCGGGACCTTGGGTGCCTCCATCGCCCTGTCCGCACTCAACCTCTATGTCCGGACATGGCGGGCTTCCCAGGCCATCGGCCATCGCGGGCGTGATCGCGAGCAGGGCCACGGCCGTCAGAGCCACGCACCAGGCGGCGTCACCCCTAAACGACCTCTGGACTGCAACACGTGCAACACGACGATTCTCCATGCTCATAACTGCGCTCCTTCTGCGCCGGCGACCCCGGCCGCGACCGTGACCCAAGCGCCGCCGCAACGCGCGGCCGGCAGAGCGCCACCCTAGCGACCGCGCGAGCGATCCCCCGGAGGCGAGCCGGATTTTCCAGAAAGTCAGCGACCGTCGACACGGCGCCACCCCACGATGCCAGGAGCAACGCCCCGGCGTGGACTCGAACCACGGACCTGCCGCTTAGAAGGCGGCTGCTCTAATCCGACTGAGCTACCGGGGCTTGAGCGGAAGTGTAGGGTCGGGATCCGGCGGCCTGATACCCGTGTACGGCGCCGCGCGCGATGCGAGATGCCCGTATGCCGCGCGCGATGCCGCAATCGCCATCGCGCGCACGAAGCGGTCACGCCGGTCCTGCCTGCTCGCAAGCGGCGGCGCTGGCACAGTCTCGCGTACAGGGATTGGCTCAGCATCGGCCGAGCCGGTACGGCGCGAATCATCGCGCAGCGCCTCCAGCAGTCCCCACCCCTCGGGGATCTCCCGGGGTCGCAGCATGCCGCGCGGCGCGAGGATGTAGAGCCTGTCCGCGAGGCGGTAGCGCGTCATCAGGCAGAACTTGGTCTGTCCGTGGATGCGCTGATCCACTCGGCGGAGGTCAAGCAGCACTCGGCGGTACCCGTCGTCGCGGCTTGCGGTGAAGTCCCAGTCCGCGGTCTCGGAGAAGAGCGACTCCTGGCGGCGGCAGAGGTGTGGCTCGTAGACCTTGAGCCGCGATTCCTCAAGCGTGCGTCGTTTGGCAAGGAGCCGCTCGCGCTCGGCGACGAGCTCATCGCGCTGCTCGTCGTCGCGGAAGAAGTCGGCGCGCGACTGCTTGCACTCGATGGCGACTGACTCGTCGCGCAGCGCACCCTCGCGCCACCCAGCCGCGTCCACGCGCCATCGCGGCACGGCGGTCGTCACCTCTGTCGCCACCACCCGGCACCGCTGCGCGAACAGCCACGCGATCGCGAGGCTCTTCAGCGCACGGTGGTCGATGGTCTCCAACGGACCCTCACGCGGCCGCGAGGGCGCGCATCAGGACTCGGCGGACTCGCGCACGAGCCGCTGGTAGTGCTCGCGCTCGCCCCGGCCGCGCAGCGGGTAGTCCTTGCGCAGCGGGTGGGCGGGGTAGTCCTTCCAAAGCAGGATGCGGCGAAGATCAGGATGCCCGGCGAAGCGGATGCCGAACATGTCATAGACCTCCCGCTCCATCCACTCGGCGCCGGGCCAGATGTCGCATACGGAATCGATCTCGAGCGCGGGATCGACTGCGATGCCTGAGGTAT
>JBIKNS010000201.1:0-4113 GCA_044358545.1 Phycisphaerales bacterium
CCCTTGATCTCAGCGGCGCGCTCCTCGGTGAGCCACTTGTCGCCGTTCTGGGCCTTCATCTCCGCGAGCTCTGCGCGGAGCTGTGCGATCTCAGCCTGGTAGTCCTGGGCATTCGCCACGCCCGCGAGGACGAGGCCGCCGGCCATCACTCCGACGTACTTGGAAAGTGTCATGTCTGTCTGTGCTCCTGTGTAACGATCACCTGAATCGAGACGCGGTTGGTGATCTTCGAAAACCGCCGGAACCGGAAGCCCCCGCCGCGATGACGGGGACCGGTCCTGAACCTTCAGTATCGACCGACGTCGGCCGAAACTTGAAGGGCGGACTATACAGACGTGAGGACGGGGAGTCCAGTCAGGACTTGCACAGAGACGAGAGATCGTGCGGATATTGGACGATCTAGACCGAAAGATGCGGATTTCAGCGTTTGAGGGCTTCCATTATTGGACAATGGGTCGCGAGGGCCGCTGACCCCGTGCCGGATTTCACGAACCTCTTGTGCCAGCGGACGTTGCGAGCTCCGCTGAAAGCCCCTCCACGGTGCGACCGGGCTCGGGCGCGCCCCCCGACTTCATCCGCATATCGGTCTCTACCGCGAGCCGCAGAAGTGCCCCCGCCTGCACAGGCCCCAGCCTCCCAGCCCACCTGAGCAGGGGTCCGGGGTCGCTTCCGAAATGTCGAATGATGCCCGGGATGGCTGAGTCGGGGGTCCCCCCCGCCTTGAGCCGCGCCGCGTCGTGGACCTTGCGGGCCAGATCCACCAGAGACCAGTTCAGCTGGACCTCGGCGGCCCGTGAGACCCGAAGCAACTGGTTCAGCTCTTCGAGCGCCGCCCGCACATCCCCCGTGAGCACCGCATTCTGGATGCGCCAGGCCTCTTCTTCCTTGCTGGCGCCCACGAAATCAACCACTAGATCGCGGCCGATGGGCTTGCCGGCCGCCGCACCGAGTGCAAGCTTGCCCAGTTCTGAGTCCAACCGAGCCAGATCGGCGCCGATCAGGTCTACAAGCAGCGCGGCCGCAGCCTGCTCGATGGGCACCCCATGACGCTTCTCGGCACGCGCGACCACCCACCGAAGCGCGTCCGCAGCCGATGGCGGCTCGCACTTGAGCACCACGCCCACCTTGGCAACCATCTTGTCGAAGTTGCCGGGGCGCCAGGTGGGGGCGCGCATCAGGAGGGTGCTCTCGGCCATCGGGCTTTCGGCGTAGCGCTCCATAGCCCGGCGGCGGTCTTCCGCACCCATGAATGCCTCGGCGGAATCCACAATGACAAGCTTGTGGCCGCCCATGAGGCCCCAGCTGCGAAGCTCATCGAGCACAGTCGCTAGCGAGGCCGCGGCGCCATCGAAGCGGAACTCGTCGACCGTGCCATGCGCGGCCTCAAGCGATTCGCGCAGCATCCGGGTCCACTCGACCTTGAGGTACGAGTCCTTCCCGTGCAGCACGACGATGCGGTGAGATGCGTCGGGGCCGGCGGGCATGTGCGCATCCTATTGATGGGGGGCGGTTGTCCCAGCACCTCGCCGCGTCGATGGAGGCGGTTGCTCCCGAGCCCCGCCGCGGGACAATGCGGGGGTGGCGCATCTGGACGTCATCTCTGGACCCGACCGGGGGTCGCGGCTCGAGCTGCCGCCGGGCGAGCCGCAAATGCTCGGCCGTTCGACCGAGGCGCTGCCCTGCTCGGACCCCACCGTCAGCCGACGGCACGCCGAACTGACGCCAGCCCGCGACGGGTGGATCATCCGAGATCTTGCATCGCGCCACGGCACGTGGCTTAACGGCGTGCGCGTGCGCGACGCCGTGCACCTTCGCGATGGCGACCGCATCCGATGCGGCGACAGCGAGTTGATCTACCGTGTGGGGGCGGCGGCCACGGCGGAAGCCGGAAGCTCTGCGGTCGTGGTGGGGGCCGGAAGCCCCGCGGCTGCGACCACGGCGAGCAGCCTGGCGGCGGCACACCCCATCGGCGACCGTGACGGTCACGCCCTCGCCGAGCGCATGGCCGCCGTCAGTCACGCCATCAAGAACATCCTTCAGGGGCTGCGCGGGGGCGCCGACGCCGTGGAAATGTCGATTGCGCGCGGTGATCTTGCCATGGCCCGCCAGGGCTGGCCGATACTCGCCCGCAACCTTGACCGCATCGCGGCGCTGACGCTGAACATGCTGGCCTGGAGCCGCGAGCGCCCGCTCGACCGGGAGCCGATCGACCTCAACGCACTCGTGCGGGAGGTCGTGAGCTCAGTCGCGTCGGAGAGCCGGCGCATCGGCGCCACGATCGAGGTGGTCCTCGACGAGTCGCTGCCACCTGCCCACGTGGATCCGACCGCGATTCATCAGGCGCTCATCAACCTGATTCTGAACGCAATCGAGGCGGTGCCCGCCAAGGGCGGGCGCATTCGCATCAGCTCGTCGATCTCGATCGAGGGCGACCATGCCGTGATCGGGGTCGAGGACAACGGTCCAGGCATTCCGGAAGAGATCCGTGACCGGCTGTTCCAGCCGTTTGTCTCGAGCAAGGGCCAGCGCGGCACGGGGCTCGGGCTCGCCGTCACACGCATGCTGGTGGCGGCGCATGGCGGCACAATCTCGCATGAGGATCGAAGCGGCGGCGGCGCCCGCATGAAAATCTCGCTTCCGCTGCACGCACCCGCTGACGACCCCGGCGACACGAAGGCGCCGCGCTCGGTGCCCGATGCGGGGATCGACTTCTAGCGATTGAGCGCACCGCGCCACGCCCAAGCGCCGAACGCGCCCTCCGCAAATGAGGTCGACGCCGCGGCGCGGATTCCCTAGCCTTCGCGCTCCATGACGAACATCCTCGAACTGCCCTCCGGGCCATTCGGACTCGGCGACCACGGACGGACCCCTGCCACGAGCGACGCGCTGCGCGCGCACCTGCCGCCTGAGGTGTTCGCCTCGGTCCAGTACCAGCGCACGCGCGAGATGAGCATCGACGAGCTGCTGCTCGAGAACCGCGTCGTGTTCCTCATCGGCGCGATCAACTACTCGTCGGCCGCCCGCGTGATGATGCAGATGCTCTACCTCGAGAACCAGAAGCGCGGGCAGAACATCAACTTCTACATCAACAGCCCCGGAGGAGCCGTCGACGACACGCTCGCCGTCTACGACACGATGCAGTTCATCTCAAGCGAGATCGAGACCTTCTGCATCGGCCGCGCGTACTCGGGTGCTGCGGTGCTGCTGTGCGCGGGCCAGCCCGGCAAGCGCCACATCCTGCCGCACGCCAAGGTGATGATCCACCAGCCCTACGGCGGAGTCACCGGCCAGACCACGGACATCCAGATCCAGGCTGAGCAGATCATCAAGAGCAAGCGGCTCCTCAACGAGATCATCGCGCGCCACTGCAAGCAGCCGATCGAGCAGGTCGCCAAGGACAGCGAGCGCGACAAGTACTTCACCGCCGAGGAGGCCAAGACGTACGGCCTCGTCGACACCGTCGCGCAGTTCCCCGAGAAGAAGTGAGCGGACCGGCCGCACGCACGATGTCGCCTGTGCTGTCCATCTCGCGAGGTGCTGGTGAGGGCGCGAGCCCGTCCCGCCTCAACCGTGCCCAGGAGGAGGCGCTGCTTCGCCAGCGCGGGCTTCTCGCGCCGGCGCTGTGGTGGCAGGGCGCGACCTGGACCTGCGACGACGATGACGATGACGACGAGGAGGAGATGCCCGAGCCCGAGGAGGACGATGACGAGGACGAGCCCGCACCGGGCATCATCCCCGTCGTTCCGGACCGCGTGCACGGCGCCGACTTCCTCATCGACATCTACTCGCGGCTGATGCGCGACCGCATCGTCTTCGTGGACGGCGTGGTGTCGGACCCCGTCGCGCGCCGCGTGGTGTCGAGCCTTCTCTATCTCGCGGGCGAGAACCCGCAGGGCGAGATCTCGCTCTACATCAACGGCTCCGGCGGCAGCGTCACGGCGGGTCTCGCCATTGTCGACACGATGCGCTCCGTGCCGTGCCCCATCTCGACGGTGATCATGGGCGTGGCGCCGAGCATGTCGAGCGTGATCGCAGCGGCTGGCACGACGGGCCGCCGCTTCGCGCTGCGGCACGCGTGGAACCTCATGCACCAGGGCCGCTACACCGGCTACG
>JBIKNS010000052.1:0-13194 GCA_044358545.1 Phycisphaerales bacterium
ACCGGCGCGCGCGCACGGCCGAAGGCGCGCAGATCCGCGAGCGCGTGCGGAGCGCGGCGGAAATGCTCGGCATCGAGCCCCTGCTTCGGCGCAAGCCCCGCGAGCTCTCCGGCGGCCAGCGCCAGCGCGTGGCGGTCGGCCGCGCCATCGTGCGCGACCCGGCGGTGTTCCTGTTCGACGAGCCGCTCTCGAACCTGGACGCGAAGCTGCGCGGCGAGATGCGCACCGAGCTGCGCATCCTGCACCGGCGGCTCAAGGCGACGATGATCTACGTGACGCACGACCAGGAGGAGGCGATGAGCCTCGCAGACCGGATCGTGGTGATGAAGGACGGCCGCATTCAGCAGGTGGGTACGCCGGCGGAGGTGTATGGGTCGCCTGCGAACCGCTTCGTCGCGTCGTTCATCGGCACGCCCACCATCAATGTGATCGAGGGATCGGTGGAGGGACCCGCATCGGCGCCAATGTTCCGCTGGAGCGGTGGCACGCTTGCCCTGCAGCCATCGTCCGCGAACCTGTCGCCTGCCGGCGCGCTCGGGCTTCGTCCAGACCGGCTCGAGCCCGTTGGCGGCACCGTGGACGCGCACGGCCATGGCGCTGGCGGTCACGGCGCGCCCCGCGCGCACATCACAGGCACAGTGGTGGCGATCGAGCGCTACGGGGACCGCGCGGATGTCGTCATCGAGTGCGCGGGCCAGCGCATCACCTCGCGCTGCGCCACGGCGCTGACTGACGGTCTTCGCGAGGGATCCCCTGCCACGCTCGCGGCGGACACCCACGGCGCGCATCTCTTTGACCGCGCAGGCAACGCGCTTCGGTAGCGCGTTGATGGTCGGCCTCAGCTGCCCCACGCGGCAAGCAGCCGCGACAGGTCAATCCCATCGACCCGACCGTTGCCGTCAAGGTCTCCGCTGCCGGCGCCGCCCCAGTTTGCAAGCAGCACGGAGAGATCGAGCGCATCGATCCGCCCGTCACTGTTGAGGTCCTCAGGTCGCGTCGGCGCACCCTGCGAGAAGATCGCGATGCTGTACGCCCCCAGGGACACGAGCGCGCTCTGCGACAGGCCGTCCCATGCAACCTGCGACGTCGAGGTGTCGAAGCACGGGTGGTTCGCGTAGTCCGACGAGTAGCCCGACCAGTCGCTGTTGAGGCGCACACGCCAGAGCCCGGGTCGCGGCATGCCGATGCGGTAGTTGGTCAAGGGCGTGGCGCTGAAGTTGCAGACGATGACGGTGTCGTCGCGCTCGCCGCCCCACTGCCAGCGGTGCCAGGCGATCACCTTGTTGAGGTTGTTGACGTGGAAGACATTCGTGCTCGCGCCACGAAGTCCGCGGGTCAGGTCGGAGGAGTTCCGGCGCAGCGCGATGAGGTCGCGGTAGAGCTGCAGGATGCCGGAGTACGTCTGGGCACGCGTCCAGTCGAGCGCCACATCGTCGCGGAACCACTCGTCCTCAAGGAACTCCTGGCCCTGGAAGATCATCGGGATGCCCGGGGTCGCGAACACCACCCCAGCACCAAGCGTCGAGCGCTTGCGCGCCCACCAGCTGCCTGCGTTGCCCGGCGAGATCTCCTCGGGGATGCGGGACCGTCCATTGGCCACCTCGTCGTGGCTCTCGGTGTACACGATGCGCTGCAGCCAGTTCCCGTTGTAGCTGAGGGCGATCGCATCGCGCACGTCCCACATGTTTCGGTCCGCGTCGTTTGGGGTCACCAGCGCAGGCCGCATCTTTGGGTAGAAGCCCGAGCACCACTGCGAGTCGAAACCTGCGCCACCTGAGGACGTCGGTCTGGTGATCCAGGCATCGGTATCGAGATCCTCGGCAACCATGATCTTTCCGCCACCAAGCTGGTTTGCGGCATCGTTGAGCTGCTGCAGGACCCACCAGCCGTCGGGGATCTCCGGGCCGCTGATGCCCACGCGCCGGATGAACTTGGTCGCGTCGACGCGCGTGCCGTCCATGCGGAACTCGGTGAGCCAAAGCACGAGATTCTCGCGCAGGTAGTCGCGCACCTCGGGCCGGCCGTAGTCGGGGCGCGTGTCGCCCCACGGAGTCTGTGCGCGCGAGTCGTTGTAGAAGAAGATCCCGCCGCCACCGTTCTGGCTCCACCCGTCGAAGCGCCACAGGTCGAGGTCCGTGGGACCGAAATGGTTGTAGACCACGTCGTTGAGCACCGCGATGCCGCGCGAGTGCGCATCATCGACGAATGCCTTGAGCGCGTCCGGCCCGCCGTACGCAGTCTCCACAGTCCACGGATGGGAGGCGTTGTAGCCCCACGATCGGTCGCCGGGAAACTCGTTCACCGGCATGAGAGCGATCGCGTTGACGCCCAGCGACTCGAGGTGGTCAAGCTTCGCGCGGCACGCCTGAAGCGTGGCGGGCGGCGACTGTCCAGGGTTCGCGCCGAACGTGCCCGGGTGCATCTCGTACATCACGAGACCATCCCACGATGGCATCTGCCAGCTGGTGGTCTGCCACTGGTAGGCATTGGGGTCGTACACGATCGAGTTGCCGACGCTGTTCGTCACGCGCCGCGCACGCGGGTCGTTCTTCCAGAGGGTGGACGAGCCGTTGCGGATCACGAACTTGTACTGCGCACCCGCGCCAACCTGCGGCACATCGGTCGACCACCAGCCGTTGCCCTCGGGGGCCATCGGAGTCGCATTGATGTTCCAGAAGTTGAAGCTGCCCGCGACGCTCACGCTGCCCGCAAACGGCGCCCACGTCCTGAACGTGACTCCGCTCTGACCGGCCGCGGAGTAGATGACAGCTCCGACACCCGGTCGAGTCGACGCGCCGCCGGCGAGTGCATCCCTCGCTCCGATGCCCCCAAGCGCGGCGACGGCGGCAAGCGCCATAACGCATGGGGACCTCAAGTCTGGACGTCGGCTCCGCATTGCCTCAATCTAGGACGGGTCGTGCGCGCTGGCTAGCGGACCTGAGGGGATTGGGCCCGAAATGCGGTGGCGAACCGCGCCCAGCCGCTACTTCCCGGACAGCGTCTCGGAGACAAGCACGCCTCCGGGGGGCGTGGCGACCTTGCCTGAGATGACATCCTCGACCGTCCAGTTGTCGCCGTACGCCTTGGCGTTGGCCTCCCGATTGATCGTGATGCCGCAGCCTCCGATCGTGGCACCGCCGTAGAGGCCGCCCGCCGACACGTAGGCCTTCACGGGAGGACCGCTCGCCACTGACTGACCTGTCGCGTCCGCGGCGGTCCCCGACGCGCCGGCGTAGAAGAACACGCCCTTGTGCACGAAGTCAGCGAGCGACTGGGCGTCCTTGAACACGAAGACGATGTCAAGGCCTTCCGCGCCGATCTGCGCGCCGAACGTGCCCTGGAACATGCCGATCGCCAGCGGCGGCGACCATCCGGAATCAAGCCGCTTGACCAGGATCCCATCACCGCCCATCGCACCAAACACGACACCCGCATTGAAGGCCTTGATCAGCGCGACGCCTGCGCATGAGTCGAGCTCCTCCTTCGGCACCGGCATCTTGCTCGCCTGCACTCGGTTGAAGGCGCTCAGCCCCTTGGTGGTGTCCTCAAGCAAGGGGTTCGCCGTCTTGCAGCCGGCGAGCAGGCCAGCAGCCACGAGGGCTGCACATGACACGCGCGTGAGGCCAATCAGCGCGCGCACCGACCGCATGGAACTGATGGAACATCCCGCCTCCGCCATGGGCGCGGAGGGTAGCGGTCAATGCCCGGATACGGGGCGCCGAAGGCGAGTTAGGGGCAAGATCCCCAGCCTGCGAGCAGCACCGTGAGATCCGTGCCGCTCGTGTTGCCGTCGCCGTCGATGTCACGCGCCGGGGTGCCCCAAGCGGCCAGCAGCGCCGTGAGATCCGTTCCGCCCACGATGCCGTCGCCGTCGAAATCCGGCAGGCAGTCATTCGTGCTCGGGCAGTCAGGCTGGCCAACCACGAGCTCAACGACCGCGTACTGGTTGCCCTCAATCGCCGTCAGGTTGATCGCCCGCGGATCGCCAAGGTTGCTGGTGTTCGGACCGAGGCCGGCCATGAACTGGTTGGAGGCAAAGTCATGACCTAGACCGTTAACGAAGGCGCAGATCTTGATGTTCTGAGGGCTCACTGGATCGACGCCGATCAGCGACAGCGGGAGCGCGATCTCCACCCCAGTGCGCACGCCGGTGCCATCTGCAGCGGCTGTGCCGCCGTCCACGCCAGCCGCATTCGAGTTGTTGATCCCCACCTGCACACCGTACTCGGCGTTGTTGAGGATGTTCGTGCCAGAACCGCCACTGCCGATGTAGGTACCGAAGCCCGCACCTTCAGTGAGCACCTGAGCGATGTTCGCGTACGTTGCGAACGGAGCCCCGCCACAGGTGGTCGTGAAGTAGAAGTCCGCGGTGAAGCACTCGTCGAAGGTCAGTCCGTTGCCCGAGCCATCGTCGCCCATCCGGTTGAGCCCGTTGAAGCTCACATTGGGGTTGTCGCCGCGAAGCTTGTTCTGCCCCCCCTCGCGGGTATCGAAGAAGACGTCCAGCTTGTTGAAGTTCGACTCGACGTTGCCTGCGATCACCACATAGAGAACGCCGCCCTCCACCCGGGCGAAGAGACCATCGATCTCCGAGCCGTTTGCAGCGTCAATCAGTCCTAGGTTTGAGTTCCCAAACTGGGTTTGAACGTTCTGGACGGCTATCGCGTTGCCGTACGCCTTATCCGCGGTGCCATCCATCACGATCTGAGCGAGCGACACGGGGGTCACGGCCAGCACGGCAAGCGTGCCGATGAAGCGGTTCATTGCATGTCTCCAGGTGAGTAGGGTTCTCGGAACAGCGTCTAAACATAGCCCGTGACTCAGGCAGGTCGAACGACAACTGCTCGGGATTTGCAGTCATTCTGGCGCCCGGCGGCCGTGTGCCCCGCCAGTATTCTCTTGCCGTGCGCGTACTTCTCGGACTCGTCGGCGCTGCCGGACTGATCTTCGTGGCCCGTGCGATGCGGTTTGAGCCGATCATGGCCGAACCCCTCAGCCAAGTGGCTTCATGGGCCGCGTGCGGGCTGTGCCTCGTCGCAAGCGTCTGGTTCGGCAAGCTCTCGTTCGCGGCGTGGTGCGGACTGCTGGCCGCCCTCGCGGTGGTCGTGAACCCGATTGCGCCACTGTCACCGCCAGCCGGCTCCCAGCACTGGATCGACATCGCAGGCGCCGTCATCTGCGGCGCGTGCGTGATCCGCAACTGGGAGTGACCCAGCGCGGTGCCCGCGGGTTCACTTCCCGCCGAGCGGCACGTCGACTGCGCTCGTCGCCGTGGGCTTCACATCGGGAACCTTCATCTCCGTCAGGGGCGCAAGCGTGAACAGGATGCTGCCACCCGGTGCGATCCCATCGCGTTCGCTGGCAGGATGCGCGACGAGCACGCGGCGTCCGTCAACCTTGATCGACACACCCCAGCGAGCGGACATCGTCTTGACCGTGGGCACGAGCCGTGCTGACTCAACCCACCCCTGCGGTGTCCGGACGAACACGGCGACGATGCCCTTCCCCTTCGGGAAATCCGCGCTGGGGTCACCGAGCACGATGAAGTCCTCTCCCGCCGCCAGCGATGCGCCAAACGCCGGTCCCTTCGTCGCATCTGCGGAGAGCGCCAGCGCACCGTCGAACTCCCAGCCGGCATCAGCCTTCCGGTACACGAAGACATCCGCACCCGGGGTCGTGACATAGCTCGAACGCACCACAACATATCGCTCCGAGGCCGCCACGACCTGACCGAAACCGAGTCCCGCCGTGCCGGCAGGCGGTGCGAGTTCCGCCTCGAGCGACCATGCGCCGTTTGACTCGGACCATACGCACACCACCGGATCTCCACCCTCCACCAGCGGCTGCTTCGGGGCAGGCTGGATCGCCTTGGGACACCCGATCACCAGGCGCCCTGGTGTCATCGCAAGCGATGCCCCGAAAAACTTGGGGTCCTTCGCCACCTCGCGCTGGAGGAAGCCGAGGCCGGACCAGCCGGACGGTCCTGCCTTGAACAGGAACACCTTCGGCGATGGACTCACAATGCGCGCCTTCTCGCCGAGCACACGCTGGTCCACGCATGAGACCGCTATGAAGCGACCATCCGTCGCAATGGCGCTCCCGAACGCCGGCTCGACCGCACCTCCGGGAGGACCAAGCGGGGCGCCTGCAGCGATCCATCCTGCAGCTGCAGGCGATGGCTCGAACACCTCGACGAGGCTGTTGCTCCCATCGCGCCGCTCGTGCGTCACGCAGAGTGCGGTGCCGGCGAACGCCACGCGACCCATGATGAGATCGCCATTGCCGCAGTTGGCCATGGCGAGCATCTCAGGCACCGCCTCCCACGCGCCCGTCGGCGAGAGCACGAAGGTCGCGAGCTGGCCCGCGACGCCCGGCATGCGCACAACCTCAGGTCCCGTCACCACGATTCGGTCGGCGGAAATCCCGTTCACCATGCCGAACGTGGGCGAGAGCGTCGGAGACGGTGCGAGGAGGACCGCCGTCTCATTGATCACCGGCACCGACACGTCCGTCGCGGGCAGGGCCTGCGCAGACTTCGTCGCCTCCTGCGCGTGCGAGTGAAGCGCGAGTGACATGGTCGCGGCGACCACGGCGGCTGCGCGGAGAGGCAAGGTGCACTGCTGGGCGGTGGCGATCATCATGCGTGAAAGGCTAGCACGCTGCACTACGCTTCCACCATGCGCACTGCCACCATCGGCCTCTGCATCTCGATGGCCGCGAGCTCGCAAGGACCGGCGCTCGCACTGCAGGATGCCACGGCGCCTTCGGCTTCCGCTGCACCCGCCGCGGCAGCGCCGTCATCGGCCACGCCGGCACCGCCGCTTCCGGTCGTGTCGCGCATCGCGGAGCGTGCAGATCAGGTGCCCTGCGCGCCGGAGCGCTTCGCGCAGGCGCGCGAGGCAATCACGAAGGGACTGGCATACCTGCGGTCGGCGCAGTCAGCCGCTGGCGCATGGATGCTGCGCGAACCCGCAGCGGGCACTGATCAACGGATCCCGTCGCAGGCGACGGCTACCGCCGTGACTGCGCTGTGCGTGAAGGCGTTTGCGCAGGCTGGCGCCGGACCCGCGAGCGACCCGATCGCGCGGCGCGCCGTGGAGTTCATCCGAGTGCGGATGCGGGGCCCCGAAGGCAAGCTCGAGCCCGATCCGTCAGCCAACGGAGTCGGCAACTACGTGGCAAGTGCCGTGGTGAGCGCGCTCGCGGCGTGCGACCAGCCTGAGGATGCGCTCCTGATCCAGGAGAGCGTCGAGTGGCTGCGCACCACGCAGTGGGACGAGGGCGAGTCGGTGCCGCGCGAGAAGGACTGGTACGGCGGCAGCGGATACGGGTCGCGCGGAAGGCCTGACCTCTCCAACACCCAGATGATGCTCGATGCGCTGCACGACGCGCGCGTGTCGCCAGATGACCCTGCGGTGCAGCGCGCGATGCTCTTCGTGACGCGCACGCAGAACCTCACGTCGACCAACCCCGCCGAGTGGGCGCAGAAGGGCTCGAACGATGGCGGTTTCGTGTACACGCCGGCGAACAACGGCGAGAGCTTCGCGAGCGAGGATGCCGGAGAGGGCCGCTACGGCGAGCTGATCCCGCAGGGGCAGCCGCGGAGCCTGCGCAGCTACGGTTCGATGACCTATGCGGGACTCAAGAGCCTGCTCTACGCGGGGCTCTCGCGCGACGATCCCCGCGTGAAGGCCGCGCTTGAGTGGATACGCATGCACTGGACCTTCGACCAGAACCCGGGCCTCGGCAAGCAAGGATGGCTCTACTACCTGCACGCACAGTCGCGCGCGCTCAATGCGACGCGGCTGGCGCAGATCACCGACTCGAGCGGCACTGCGCACAACTGGCGTGACGAGCTCATCGACACGCTCGTGCGGGCGCAGCGCCCTGACGGCTCGTGGCGCAACGACGTCACGCGATGGGAGGAATCGCGGCCGGAGCTCGCGAGCGCCTATGCCCTGCTCGCGCTCGAAGAGGCCATCAAGCCAGTCGCTGGCACGGACTGAGCGGTCCACCGGCGGAACCATGCGACCGTCAGTGCCGAGAGCCCGACCAGCAGCGCGCCATTGGCCTGGTGCGCCGTGGTGAAGAGCACCTCCATGGGGGGGATCGCAGCGCTCTTGCGCAGCAGCACGTAGACGAGCGCCACGATGCCCAGCAGCATCTGCACGGTGACGATCGCGTGGATGCCTCGGCCGAGCGGGCGCAGGGGCGCGCAGTCCGATGGGGCCTTCATCGCGCGGATGCCGAGCCAGATCATCGCCGCGAACGCAACCACCGACCACGTGAGGTGAAGGTGCATCGCCCATGTGGGGCTCGAGGGGGGGGCATCGGTGCCGCTTGGGATCTGGAAGTGGCGGTACATCGCGCCGCTGATGAGCTGCAGCAGCAGCACTGCGAACGCGACCTGCGACGCACTGCGACCGCTCACGAGCGGATCGTCGCTGCGTGGGGGCGCGCCGATGCGCCATGCCGTGCTGGTGCCCGCGGCGAGCACGCAGAACCCCGCGAAGACGAGCTGACCAAAGACGCCGTGCACGATTCCGAATCCGATGCTCGGCGCAAGATCCGCAGGATCCTGCGAGAGGGTCGGTCCGCCAGTGACCCGCATCCCGCCCATGATCCCCTGCACGCACACGGCGATGAACAGAGCTCCCATGAATGCGCGTACCCATGTGCGCGACTCGGTACGGAGCACCTGCACAAGCAGCGCGATCGACGTGAGTCCGACGAGCGTGCCGTAGAGGCGGTGCGCATGCTCGAGGTAGATGCCACCTGTCATCTCGGAGAGCGGATAGAGGAACATGTTGTGGCCGAAGGAGTTTGGCCAGTCCGGCACGGCGAGCCCAGCCTCCTGGCCCGTGACGATGCCGCCGGTGATGAGCAGCAGGAACACGGTTGCGGCGGCGACCCATGCGAACAGGGACGTCGGTGACATCCGCAGCGCGACTGCAGGCGCACGTCCGCCGATCGCGCCGCCCACCGTGCCGCAGAGCGCGCTCGCCGCGTAGAGCCCACCGACCCACATCAGGAGCTCGAGGACGACCGAACTGTTCGCCCCCTTGCTGAAAAGGCTGCCCACCAGCAGGAGGTTGACGGTCGCGGCGACGAGCGCCACCATCAGCCCCGCCTTCGCACCTGATGCGCCTGCCACGCGGAGACGGCCTGCCACGAATCCTCCGGCGCCCACCGCGAGGAACAGCATGCCGAACAGGATCTCGCCCGCGACGAGCCCCGGAGACATCAGGCTGAAGTACGCGATCGCCCACATCGAGACCGCCGTGGCGAAGCCAAGGGCACCCACGAGACCGGTACGCGACGCGCCCGCATGGATCGGTGATTCGTGCATGATCGACCTATAGTACGCCTCCACTCGGAACGACCGCTGATGGATGCCGCCTCAAATCCCGCCGACGGTGCGCCTGCGCGCGATGCGTCGCGCCAGGTCCGCGACGGCATCGTCGACGCGTACGCGCAGCTCACGAAGGTGAGGCTGAACGCGCTGGTGCTGGCCACGGCCGCCGTCGGCTTCGCGTGTGCAGTCCCGGCACGCGGCGACTGGGCGCGCTTCGGGTGGACGATGCTGGGCACCGCGCTGTGCGCGGCGAGCGCGAGCATGCTGAACCAGCTTGTGGAGCGCAGGCGCGATGCGCTGATGGAGCGGACGCGCACGCGTCCCCTGCCCCGCGGCCGCGTGGGCAGCCTGCAGGTCTTCGTCTCGGGCACTGTGAGCGCGTTCGGCGGTTTCGCGGTTCTCGCGGTGCATGCGAATCCGCTGGCTGCGGCGCTGGGCCTGGCGAACATCCTGCTCTACGTGCTCGTCTACACGCCGCTCAAGCCGCGCACCACGCTCAACACTGTCGTCGGCGCGGTCTGCGGCGCCGTGCCGCCAATGCTGGGGTGGGCGGCGGCCTCAGGCTCGCTCGGGCCGGGCGCGTGGGCACTTGGTGCGGTGCTCTTCGTATGGCAGCTGCCGCACTTCATGTCGCTCGCATGGCTCTACCGCGAGGACTACGCACGCGGCGGATTCGCGATGCTTCCGGTCGTGGATGCGCGAGGCGATGCCACGGGCCAGACCGTCCTGCTCACGTCTCTGCTGCTGGTGCCCGTGTCGCTGCTGGTCACGCTCACGGGAACGGCAGGATGGTGGTACGCAGGAACGGCGGTGTTCCTTGGCGTTGCCGCAAGCATCCTCGGTGCCGCATTCTGGCGGCGGCGTGACCGACCGGGCGCACGCCGCGTGTTTCTGGCGAGCATCATCTACCTGCCGCTGCTGCTTACCGTCATGGTGATCGACCGCGGACCCGTGGACCCTCGTGTGGCCGTCCGCGCCGGTGCGACCGTTGCCGAGGAACCTGATCGCGCCGCTGGCCGCGACTCAGGTGTGACGGGAGGCGGAGCGACTGGCGGTGCAGCCGCCGCCCCGCGGAGCGGCGCGCGATGAGCGCTCAGACGAGGATTACGTGGCGCGCGGGAGGCTGGGTGGTAGCGGGTGCCGTGCTGGCGACGCTGGCGGTGCTTGGTTTCGCCCTCATCGGCCCGCTGAGCGGCGTGCGCCCGGTAGGCGACGGGCGCGATCCATCGACGTACGCGTTCGACCTCACAGGGATGATCCTGCCGCGCGAGGGCCTCGCGGCGAGCGGGAACCCGCGCGACTTCCTCGCGGCGCTGGACGCGCCCGCCATCATGCGTGGCTCGGACATGGTCGAGCACAACGCCAAGCGCCGCGGCAAGTACGTGGTCTCTGGCGACCGGGTCATCGGCGTCTTCATCGGCGGGGTGGCGCGCGCGTACCCGCTCCGGCTGATGAACGTGCATGAGGTGTGCAACGACGAGGTGGCGGGCATCCCCATCGCGGTGACCTACAGCCCGCTCACCGACAGCGCGGTCGTCTTCGACAGGCGCATCGGCGACCGCGTGATCACGCTCGGCGTCAGCGGCCTGCTGTACAACTCGAACACGCTGTACTACGACCGCGGCGGCGATGGCCATGTGCCGAGCCTCTGGTCACAGCTTGCGTTCCGCGCGGTGACGGGTCCTGCCGCGGGAACTCCGCTGGAACTCATCCCCGGCGTAAGCGTGAGCAACTGGGGCTCATGGCTGATGACACATCCGGACACCGAGGTCGTGATGCCCGCCGAGAGCGACGAGCGCCGGATGAAATCGACGAGCTACGAGCGCTACTGGCGCGACGGGCGGATCGGGTTTCCAGTCGTGAGGCTCGATCCCCCGACGAGCGAACGGACGAAGCCGATCGGCGACATCTCGGTGCGCACGGGAGCCCTATTCGACCAAGTGCTGCCGCCGATGACGTACGTGATGGCGGTGCGCCGCGCAGAGGACTGGGTGGTGGTGCCGTTGCCGGAGATCGTGCGGCTGTGCCTACCGCCCACCGGTCTTGCGGAGACGTCCGGGTTCGGTGCACCGATCACCTGGCGTGGCGTGCCTGAGCAGGGTGCCGTGGTGGTGTCACCGCCGCCCAATCCTGTGGTGATCCCCTGCCGGTGGTTCGCGTGGGATGCCTTCCACCCGGCGCCTGCACGCGAGCCCCCCGCCCCCGGCGCAGCGCCTGCGGCCGCCGCACCTGCTGCCTCGGCGCCTGCGGCCCAGTGACGCCTACCGCGCACCGAGCCACAGCGTCAGGTACGTGACGATCCAGATCGCGTCGAGCGAGTGCCAGTACATGGCGCTCAGCAGCACTCCGTTGGAGCGGCCGGGGCCGTAGCGGTTCGCGCGGGCATGCGCGGCGACGACGCCCAGACCCACGCAACCGCCAAGCACGTGCGCGGCGTGAAGACCCGTCAGCACGAAGAAGGTCCAGCTGAAGAGGTCCGGCAGCAGCGGGTCGCCGGGCTCGGGTGGAAGGTCAGGTGGCGGCACCGGGAGCCCCTGCCACATCTGCACCCATGCCTGCCCCTGAGTCACGAGGAACACCGCAGCCAGCACGCACGTCACCGCCATCCAGCGCCAGACACGGGCACCGCCGGTCTCGCGCGCGGCCACGAGCGCCCACTGGTGGGTGATGCTCGAGGCAACCAGCGCCAGCGTGCTCACGAGCAGAGTCAGCGGAAGCCCGGGCGTGCGCGATCCCTTCCATGGCACATCCGGATCTGGGTTGATGCGGACGACCAGGTAGCCCAGCAGCATCGACACGAAGACGATGGCCACCACGAGGATGAAGAGCCACATGCCTGCGCGCGCGGCGCGGGCTCGTGCCGAGTCATCCGTGAAGGGATCGCGGCCGGCGAGCCAATCGGCGGTCAGGGGCATGGCGCATCCAGTGCCGCTGCAGCCATGCGCGGCACGCGCATCACCCGTTCGACTTGAAGCGCGCCACCGGTGCGCCGGGCGCGTACTTCTCGAGCGTCTCCTGCGCGGCCGACGGGTTGCCGGTGTACATGTCCTTGCGGTACTGCGACGTGTCCATGATGCAGAAGACCATCATCAGCACGACGAAGGCGATGCACCCGACGAACACGAGCAAGTTGAAGGGACGGTCCCATCGCAGGTGCATGAAGAAGAGCGCCACCAAGGTGGCCTTCACGACTGCGATGCCGATGGCGATCCAGATGTTGAACTCGCCGACGTCGATGTAGCGCACGGCGACCGTGATCACCGTCAGCACCAGCAGCGCAAGCGCCGTGGACACCAGGGTGGAGACGGGCACGAGGTGACCAACGAGCGGATGGCCGTCGTGGCTTCCGTGGCCTGCCGTGGAGTGAGCGTTGTGTGCCATGGGAGGTGGATGGGGCAGATCAGTGGATCAGGTAGAAGAGCGGGAAGAGGAAGATCCACACGAGGTCGACGATGTGCCAGTAGAGGCCGCCGAGGTCGACCGGGGTGTAGTAGTCGGAGGTGAACTCGCCGCGCGAGGCGCGGATGATGAGCCAGCCGATCACGATCATGCCAACGACGACGTGCACGCCGTGCAGGCCCGTCATCGCGTAGTAGATGGCGAAGAACTGGTGCACGCCCGGGGGCATCGACGCATCCTCGAGGTGCAGGCTCTCCGACTCGGTGCCGGGCGGCACGGATGGCGTCGCCAGCGCAGGGTCAACAGCGGCCATCTTCAGGCCCGACGGGCCCACGGAGGCGGGCGCGATCGCCGACGCGTCAGCCGCGGGGAGCGCGCCGACCATGGGCACCGCAGGCGCTGCGGCCGCTGCCGGAGCCGGCACCGCCGCGGGCGGCGGC
>JBIKNS010000202.1:0-4052 GCA_044358545.1 Phycisphaerales bacterium
GGGCTCGTCCGCTGCGCGCTCTGCGTACACAAGGAACCGGATGGAGCCGTCGGCCGCCACGAAGTCGCCGAGGTTGGAGCGAAGCCGCGCCTCCAGCGATCGGTCTCGGTTCCCTGCGTAGTTGTCCAAGTACCTGTTCTGCCCGACGAGCCCGGCTGCGTCGCCCCACTGGGAGAGCGCATTGTTCCACACGTAAAGCTCGACCTGCGTGCAGCGATCGGCATAGCCCTCCCACAGGACGCGGATCTCGTCGATCTGCGATGCCGGCTGGCTCAGCACGAACCTGAAGAGGTGCGTGGCCTCGCTGCCCGTGGAGATTGCGGGCGTGATGTAGCGGTTCGCGTCGGTGAGTCCGCCTGTGGCGTTCGAGGTGGCCATCGCGGCGTAGTTCGCAGCGGTGAGTGCAGTTGCGACGGGGCTCGCGACAGAGTTCACGGATGTCCAGCTTGTCGTCTGCCGTCCAAGCCCGAACTTGTCTGTGCCGGCGCCTGTCGAGAAGTCGTGCACCACCGCCGTGCCCGGGCGCTGGCGGAATGGATTGCTCACCGCGACTGTGGTGTCGCCGTCGGCAGCGCGTGCGGTCACGCGCACGAGTGCGCTGTCCGTGGCGGCAGCAGGCACCGTCCATGGGAAAGAGCCGGAGTCCGCGATCGCGGAGGCGATCGTGTTCCATGTCGCTCCGCCGTCAACCGAGTACGCCAGATCGACGCTCGCAAGCGGGGCGTTGCCGGTGTCCGTGGCGTTCCATCGGATCACCTGTTGTGAGCCTGCAAGCCACAGCTCGCCGCCAGCCGGCGCGAGCACATGGGCCGATGGAAGCGTGTCCGTGTAGCGCGGCACCTGCTTCACGATGCAGTGGATTGCGCCCGATGCCCCGATGATGCTTGAGCACTGGATCGGCACGATCTGCACACCAGGTCCGGCAGCCTGCTGCCACTTCGCGAGCGCGTCCGCGTCACGCGTGTTGTAGGACGAGTTCCCGCCGGGCGCGAGCTGCGTGCCGTAGCAGGGAATGAAGATGCGGTTGTTCACGCGAAACGCGTTCGTGTAGGTGAAGTGGGTCGCGCCCACGTTCCACGCCTGCGGGCGAATGACCTCGAACCCGAGCGCCTGCATGTACGGCACCGCGTTGTTGGTCACCGAGATTGCAGTCGAGTTCGACCCTGCGATGAACTCGCTGATGATCACGGTGTTGTCGTCGACGAGGTACATCCACATGTCGATGTGGCCCGTGCCGTCGACGGAGAAGGGCAGCTGCGGCAGGATGTGCAGGGTGTCGATGCCCTGGAAGGTGTCGTGCAGCTCGCGGATGAGCGGTTCGCTGTGTCCGCCGCTCGTGGGGTTGTCGAGGTTCACGAGCGCGGTGCAGAACCCTGAGCGGTTCGGGCCCGCCTGGAAGTTGCCGCCGGAGTAGTAGAGGCCCTGGTGGTAGGTGGGAACGCCAAGCCTGTCCTCCGCGACGAGCGTGGGCACGAAGTTGTCCGCGGATCGGTCGGGGTAGTAGTGGCTGTCGACGGCGGCAAGCGTCCCGTTCTGCCAGATGAAGTGCGGGCCGTAGTCGCGGATCCAGATGGAGTTGTTCGGGGCGACGATGAACACGACCTTGCTCATGTTCGCGCCTGCGGCGATGAACGCGCTCGCCGCCGAGTTCGCTGTGGTCTGGTTCGCGACAACGACGTACGCGATCTCGTCGTAGGCCGTGCCGGCCGTGAGGCTCGCCACGAGCGCAGTCACCACCGAGTTCCAGCTGTTGCCGTACTGGTAGAGCACACCTCGCGCCGGCGCGTACTCCGGCGGAGTCGAGATGACGCCGGTCGAGGGCACATCGGCGATTCCGCCGTCGGCACCGCGCGAGAGCGTCACCGCGTACGGCATCATCCGTTGCTTGGGGTTGTAGGGCGTTCCGCCTTCCCGAACGCGGGTCAGCGTGGAGATGTGCTCCACCTCCGGCTGGACGGAGGATGTGCCTTGTGCGCCATGCGCGGAGGATGCAGTCCAGATGGAGAGCGCGAGCGCGAGCGGCATCCGGATTCGGGTGGTCATGGGAGTCTCGTCGTTGGGGGGCGTAGGGGTGGGCGGGCAGCCGCCCATGTGCCGAACTATTCGCCTGATCGTGACACAGGGATGGAGATTGCGAAAAAAATCGTGCCCATCACGCCTTTGGAGTGGCCGGAAACCAGTCCATCGGGGGCTGCCGCCGCTGCAGGTCGAGTCGCTGCTCGATCGCACTGCCCAGGGATACCAGCGTGCTCTCGTCGAAGGGGCGTCCGATGAGCGTGACCGTCGTAGGGGTGCGGGCATCCGCAAAGCCCGCGCGCTGCACCAGGCTCGGATAACCGGTTGCATTGGTGATCACGAGCATGCCTCCCGCAAAGGGCGGGCAGAGCAGCGCGTCGGCGTCACCCATGCAGGTGCGCATCCACTCCATGGCGCGGCGGCGAAGTCGCTCGACCTGCACGAGCTCTATGGCTGGCACAAGCCACGCCTGGCGGAACGTGTTGGGCCACGCCTCGTCCGCCTGCCAGGAGAGCTGGTCATCGGAGCCGCTGCGCGTCATTGATTCGAAGGCGCTTGCGGCCTCGGCCACAAGGCTCGTCATCAGGATGCTCGGATCGAACGGGGGCGTCATCGACCGTTCGACGATCGTGGCGCCAGCATCGCGCAGCGCCGCGATTGCACCGGGCATCACCCGTGCGGAGTCAGCTTCGAGCCACGCAGGATCGAACGCCACGCGCATCTGGCGTACAGGCCTTGCCGCACCCGCAGCAAACGGTGCCGACACGCTCGATGGATCGCCGAGGCTCGCGCCGCTGATCGCCTCGAGCACAAGGGCCGTGTCCGCGACGCAGCGGGCGATCGGCCCGATCTTGTCCCACGACCAGCAGAGCGCCATGCACCCTTCCCGCGACACGCGACCGAACGTGGGCCGCAGGCCGGTGGTGCCGCAGCGCTCGCACGGAGACACAATCGATCCAAGCGTCTCAGTGCCGATCGCAAACGGCACGCATCCCGCGGCAACGGCGGACGCGCTGCCGGCGCTTGACCCAGACGAGCCCTGCTCGCGGTTCCATGGATTGCGGCACGTGCCGCCAAACCAGATGTCCCCGTATGCAAGGGCACCGACAGCGGTCTTGGCCACCATCACCGCACCGGCATCGCGAAGGCGCATCACTACGACGGCGTCGGTCGTGGGCACGCGGTCTCGCCACGGCTCCGCGCCCCAGGTGGTCGCAATGCCTGCCGTATCGAACAGGTCCTTCAGCGCATAGGGGATCCCGTGCAGCGGTCCTCGCCACGCGCCGCGGCGCGCCTCGGCATCACGCGCATCGGCTTCCGCGAGCGCCTGGTCCGCCGCAAAGGTGATCACGCAGCGCAGCGTCGGGTTCGCTGCGCGAAGGCGCGCGATCGAACGCTCCACCAGCATGCGTGACGTGACGTGGCCTCCACGCATCCACGCGGCGAGCTGGCCCACCGACGCGAAGTCGAGCTCGGACGCGGACGATGGCGGAGCCGTTGCTGGGGCAATGGACACCGCTGCAGCGCTCGAGGGCGCTGGCGTGCCTTCGGAAGTGGCGCGCTCGCCCGGCAGCAGCGCCGCGAACACCTGCGCCGGCGCGAGCGAGTTGGGCAGTTCCCCGAACCGGGCGCGTGCGGAGAACAGCTCAAGCTGCTGGCCGACTGTGCGCGCCATCTGAGCACGCTCCGCCTCCGTGAACGAGATGCCTGCGAGACGCTCCGCCGCAGCGATCGTGTCGGCCGAGATTGCGGCTGATGCAGCGCCGCCACTTGCGGCAACGCCATCGCCCGTGCCGTCCGCGACGGAGGCCGCCGCTGCGCGCTCGCGCGGCGCAAGGGCTGCAGCCGACGCAAACGCCGCAAATGCGGTCGCCTTCGCGATGAACGCTCGGCGCGAAGGCGCATCGTCGCACGCGGCATCCGGCTGGCGCGTGTGCCCGCTCACTGCGGCCGCCTCACGGTCACGTGAGCGGTGTACAGCGATGCCGGATCCGCACGCCCGGCAAGCGAGCGAAGTACGGAGGCTGCGGAGCGCA
>JBIKNS010000203.1:0-4041 GCA_044358545.1 Phycisphaerales bacterium
CAGGCCTCTGCCGGCACCTCACGCCGCGAGACGCGCTCGTGATCGGCGACGACGGGCCGATCGACAACGAGTGGCGCTACCCCGACGAGTGCGTGCGCCACAAGGTGCTCGACGTGATCGGCGACCTCGCGCTCGTCGGCTGCCCCGTGGTGGCCCGCGTCGTGGCGCACCGCTCGGGCCACGGCCTGAACCGTCGCCTGGCCGCCCGAATCCGCGAGCAGGTGCTCGAGGCTCGGAGAGCGAGCGTCGCTGAGGACGGCCGCGTGCTTGACTCGCGCGCGATCCTGCGGCTGATGCCCCACCGCTACCCGATGCTGCTTGTCGACCGCGTCGTCGAGATGCACGGCAACCAGCGCGCCGTGGGCGTCAAGAACGTCACGATCAACGAGCCCTTCTTCTCGGGGCACTACCCCAACACGCCCATCATGCCCGGCGTGCTCATCGTCGAGGCGATGGCGCAGCTTGGCGGGCTGCTCCTGTCGCAGACGCTCGAGCACACGGGCAAGGTTGCGGTGCTCCTCTCGCTCGACAAGGTCAAGCTGCGCAAGGCCGTGACGCCGGGCGATCAGCTGGTGCTGGAGGCCGAGACCATCCGCGCCACCGCACGTAGCGCCGCGGTGCAGTGCCGCGCATGGGTCGCAGGGAAACTTGCGGCTGAGGCGCAGATCAGGTTCATGATGGTTGATTCGGAGTTCGAGTGATGACACGCATCCACCCCACCGCGATCATCGATCCCACGGCGGAGCTCGCGGACTCCGTGGAGGTCGGCCCCTACACAGTCATTGGACCGCGCGTGCGCGTCGACGAGGACTGCGTCTTCCGCTCCCACGTGCACGTCACGGCGCTCACGCGCATCGGGCGCGGCAACGACTTCCACTCCTTCGCCATCATCGGCGGCGACCCCCAGGATCTCAAGTACCACGGCGAGACCACGTGGCTCGAGATCGGCGACTACAACACGGTGCGAGAGCACGCCACGATCCACCGCGGCACCGGCAACGGCGGCGGCATCACCCGCATCGGCGCGCACAACCTCATCATGGGCAACGTGCACATCGCGCACGACTGCATGATCGGGAACCACTGCATCTTCGCCAACAATGCGATGCTCGCTGGGCACGTGCACGTGGAGGACTACGCGAACATTGGCGGCGGCGCGGGCCTGCACCACTTCGTGCGCGTGGGCTTCTGCTCATTCGTCGGCGCGATGGCGCGCGTGAGCAAGGACATCTCCCCCTTCATGCTCGTTGAGGGCTCGCCGGCGACTGCTCGCGCGTACAACCACATCGGGATGAGCCGGCTCGGCCTGCCCGAGATCGAGCTTGAGGCCGCGAAGGACTGCTACAAGCGCCTCTTCAGGGCGCGTGGCGGAAGCATCGAGGCCAAGGTGACAGCCCTGCTCAAGGCCTGGCCCGACTCCAAGGTGGTACGTCGAGTCGCGGACGCCGCCATGGCGGCGAGCGACGGCGTCCACGGGCGCTCGCTCGAGCACACCCGCAAGGATGACAAGCGAACCCGCCGCACGGAGCGGTGAATGGCAGTTCTGCGGCTCCAAGCCAGCCGCAGGCGGGGGGCGGGCGGACCTGCAAGGCGCCCTGACGTCGCAGACCGCTCTTTCGTGGGGTGCGGTCGCCGTGCTACCCTCGCAGGTCCACATGTCCGTGAAGGCAGAGCGCATCGAGGAGCTGATGAGCAAGGCGCACGCCGCCCTGAAGCGGGCGGAGTGGTTTGAGGCGGAGCGGCTGACGGCCGCGGCGCTCCAGACTGCGCACTCGGCACGGGCCTTCGGAGAGATGGCACGGATCGTGCTGCCCCTTCTGGAGTCGCGCCGCCAGCGCATGCAGGCGGCCATCGATGTCTCGCGAACCGTGAGGATCGTGGAGGGGCCGGTACCCGAAGACATCGACGTGGATCCAGGCTGTCACCTGCTCGCGCCCCCGCTTGTGGGCGCCGACGCGAGACGCCTGCGCCTCTCCGCGCTGCGACGTGACGTGACCGCCATCGTGCTCTGCCGCGAGCCGACGAACCGCCTCGGACTTGTGCCGATCGTCGCTGTCGGCGAGATGGTGGTGCGGGCCCGCATCGACCCGCCCAAGAACCCGAACAAGCCCGAGCGCGCGTGGTTCGTGTCAGCGCTCGAGCAGCTCGGCGATGCGGCCATCGCTTCGCTCGACACCGGCATGGAGATCGAGCGCCAGGTGGGCATCGTGATGGCGATGCTTGACGCGCACCCGGACCACGAGAAGCTCCACCAACTGCTGGCGGACATCTGTGCGCGAGCGGAGAAGGAGCTCGCGGGCAGGCCTGCACGGGCGGCACCGCTGACGCACCTGGATGACGAGCTGGGCGTCGAGGACGAGATCGGCCTGCTTGACGACGATGGCTCTGACGAGGAGTCCGGCGAGGACGACCTCGGCACGCGCACGCCAGGTCGCGTGCGGCCGTGAGCGGTGGCGCTGCCGCAGCGACGCTCGCTGCACGCATCATCGCTGGCATCCCCGCGCGCAGCGCCGCGCTCTATCGTGAGATCCGTTTTTCTGTGGGAGATCCGGCGGCGCTTGTAGTGCTGCCCGGGCGAGGCGAGCCCATCGCCGAACGCCTGCTGATCATCCGCGACATCGAGATGGATCGGGCGCGCAAAGGCGCGCGAGCGGACCGCGTGGCGTGCCCAGCCGATTTCGCGCCGTCGGGCGGGTTGTCCGGGGATCGCGAGACGGCAACGGCACAGTCAGTGGCAGAGTGCGTGCGCCGCGCAGGCCTGGGCCGCGCCGTCCTCGACCGCAGCACCCCCGCCATCTACTGGCACGAGCTTGCACGCGCAGGTATCGCGGTCGCGTGCGACCCATCGATGGGCGTGTTCGAGCGGCGATCCAAGGACGCCCAGGAGATCGCCTGGCTGCGTGAGGCCCAGTCGCAGACCGAGGCCGCGATGCGCATGGCGTGCGAGCTTGTGGCGCGAGCGAGCGCGGCCGCGGATGGCACGCTGATGCACGCCGGCGAGACGCTGACGAGCGAGCGCGTGCGCGCGGCGATCGACCGCTTCCTGCTCGACCGCGGCTACTCGAACCCCGAGTCGATCGTCGCTGGCGGCCCCGTCGGCGCCGACTGCCACGACCATGGGCACGGCGCGCTGCGCACGGGCGAGCCTGTGATCATCGACATCTTTCCCCTCTCGCGCGCCACGCTGTACAGCGGCGACTGCACGCGCACAGTGGTGCACGGCACGCCGCATCCGGAGGTGGTGCGCATGCACGCAGCGGTCGTGGCCGCGAAAGCCGCGGCGATCGCGGCGATCGGGCCCGGCGTGACCGGCGAGGCCGTGCATGCAGCCACGTCGGCGGTGATGCGCGAGCGCGGCTTCGCAATGGGCCTGCCCCCTGCCGGCGCGCCCGACTCCTGGTGCGGCATGACGCACGGCACTGGGCACGGGATCGGGCTCGATGTGCACGAGCCGCCGCTGCTCGCCGCTGGCGGTCCGGAGCTCGTGGTGGGCGACGTGCTCACGGTGGAGCCCGGGCTCTACTCGCGCGCGCACGGCGGCATCCGCGTCGAGGACATGGTCGTCGTCACCGCCACCGGCTGCGACAACCTCAACTCGCTGCCCGAAGGCCTCGACTGGCGGTAGCGCGCCGCGGCGGCAGTGCTCACAAGGCGGGAAAGCTCACGCCCGCGTGAGCTTGCGGTACTTCACGCGGCTGGGCGTGACCTCGGCGCCGAGGCGGCGCTTGCGGTCCTCCTCGTACTCGCTGAAGTTGCCCTGGAAGAACGCGACCTTGCTCTCGCCCTCGAAGGCGAGGATGTGCGTGCACACGCGGTCGAGGAACCAGCGGTCGTGGCTGATCACGAGCGCTGTGCCGCCGTAGTTGGAGATCGCGTCCTCGAGCGCACGCATGGTGTTCACGTCGAGGTCGTTGGTGGGCTCGTCAAAGAGCATCACGTTGGAGCCCTGGCGCAGCATGCGCGCGAGGTGCACGCGGTTGCGCTCGCCGCCGGAGAGGTTGTCGACCACCTTCTGCTGCTCAGACCCAGCGAACCCGAAGC
>JBIKNS010000053.1:0-13101 GCA_044358545.1 Phycisphaerales bacterium
GCGAGCCCTGCCGATTTCCCGCGATCGGCCTCGTGGCCAGCGGCGGACACAGCAGCCTCTTCGCGATGACCGGTCCCGTTGAACTGGAGCTGCTCGGCGCCACGATCGACGACGCGGCTGGAGAGGCTTTCGACAAGGCAGCCGCATGCCTGGGCCTGGGCTACCCCGGAGGTCCGCTGCTCGACGCGCTGGCCGCGACCGGCGACGCGACACGCGCGCCATTCCCGCTGTCGCGGGTGCCGGGCATGGACTTCTCCTTCAGCGGCGTGAAAACGGCGCTGCGCGAGGCGGTGCAGCGCCCACCCGCAGGATGCTCCGCCGCGGACATCGCGGCGGGATTCCGGGAGGCCATCGTGGGCGCACTGGTGCGCGGCGTGGAGCGTGCGCTCGATGCGCAACCTGCGCAAGGGCTGATCGCGGGCGGCGGCGTGTGCGCGAACGCGCTGCTGCGCGCGCGGCTCGCGGCGCTCTGCGAATCGAGAGGCCTGTGGCTGCGCATCCCGCGCCCGCATCACTGCACCGACAACGCCGCCATGATCGCGGGCGCCGGAGCCCTGCGCGCGCTCGCTGGCGAGCGTGACGGGCTCGACCTGACTGCGCAGCCGCTCTCGGCGATGGCGCGCGGGCGCCGAGGCCCCGTGCGAAGGACAGTGCCGTGAGCTACCGACCGCCGCACATCGATGCGGACTCGATCATGGTCGAGGGTCCGCACCCATCGACGATTCCCGAGGAGGAGCTGCTCGCGCAGTGCGACATCCGGACAGGACGTGTGGCTGGCCCTGGGGGTTCACACCGAAACACCACAGACTCGGCGGTGCGCATCGTGCACCGACCCACTGGCCTCGATGGGCAGGCGACCGAGCGCAGGCACCAGGGCGAGAACCGCCGCATGGCGCTGCGCCGGCTCCGTCTGAGGCTGGCGATCAAGGTACGCACCCCCACCTCACGCGATGGCCACCAGCAGAGCGAGCTCTGGCGGCGCCGGAGACAAGGCACGCAGATGCCGGTGAATCCGGATCACGCGGACTATGCCGCGCTGCTCGCCGAGGCGCTCGACGTGGTGGTGGCGCGGCGATTTGACGTCGCAGGCGCCGCCGGAGTGCTCGGGCTCACCATGAGCCAGCTCTCGCGGATGATCCGGCATGAACGCCATGCCTTTGCCCGAGTGAACGCCGGACGCGAGGCTGTGGGGCTGAGGCCGCTGCGGTCGTAGCCCAGCCGCGCTAGAGTGTCGTCGTGGGCTGCCACACCGATATCGCCGCACGGGTCACGCGTCTCGAGCGTGAGCTCGCGGCGATTCGACATGAGCTGCACATGCACCCCGAGATCGGGTTCGCCGAGCACCGGACGAGCGCTCTCGTGCAGCGCGAGCTCGCGGCAGCAGGAATCCCCTTCAAGGCCGGTCTTGCGCGCGGCACAGGCGTGGTCGCTCACATCGCATCGGGTGCGCCAGGAGGCACACCGGCTGTCGCGCTGCGCGCAGACATGGATGCGCTCCCGATCGCCGAGCGCTCGGGACTGCCCCACTCTTCCCGCATCGAGGGCATGATGCATGCGTGCGGCCACGACGGGCACACCGCGATCCTGATTGGCGCCGGACGCGTGCTTGCGTCGCTCGCGCGCGAGGGCGCACTGCGGCGCGACGTGATCCTGCTGTTTCAGCCCGCCGAGGAGGGCGGAGGCGGCGGTCGGCTGCTCGTCGAGGAGGGATGCCTCGACGGCGGAATCATCGGCCCTGCCGTCGAGCGCGTGTTCGGCCTGCACGGATGGCCATGGCTTCCGCTCGGATCCGTCGGCATCCGCCAGGGCGTGTTCTTCGCGGCAAGCGATCGATTCGCCATCACCGTGCGGGGACGCGGCACGCATGCCGCGTGGCCGCACGACGGACGCGATCCGGTGCTCGCGGCGTCAGCCATCGTGATGGCGCTCCAGCAGATTCCCGCGCGCGACCGCGACCCCGCCGAGCCCGTCGTCGTCACTGCGTGCACATTCCACGCCGGGACAGCCACCAACGTGATTCCGCCGCTCGCGCAGGTGGGCGGAACCATCCGCACCGTCTGCGAGCGCACGCGCAGGATGGTGCACGCGCGCATGGCGGAGGTCGTCGCAGGAATCGCGAGTGCGCACGGATGCACCGCCGATTGCGTCATCGACGACGGCTTCCCGATGCTGCGCAACGATCCTCTGGCATGCGAAGATGCGCGCCGCGCCGTCGCTGCATGCAGACCGACAATGAGTGCTGTGGAGCTTGCGCATCCTGTCATGGGCGGCGAGGACTTCTCGTACTACGCGCAGCGCGTGCCGTCGTGCTTTGTGGCGCTGGGCCTCCAGCCGCAAGGATCCGCACCGATGCCTGTCCTGCACGCCGACACCTTCGACTTCAACGATGCGGCGATCGCTCCGGGCGTGACCCTGATGACCCAACTGGCCCTCTCCGGCTTGCCTGAGGCTGCCTAGGGCATAGGATCGGGTCGTGGCCCTCACATCCCTGACCTCTGCGGCTCTGGTTGCCGCGGCCGTGTCGTGCGCGCTTGCGCACCCCGTCGACCTGCCGAGCCCCATGCAACGGGTCGCTGACTCGCGGACTTCGCCGCTGCCTCGTGGCGTTGCGCCTCTCGAGTCGGACCATCTGGCCTGGCTGGCCACGCAGGACCTTCGGGAGATCAGGCTCGCGCAGCTTCCGGTCGGGCCCTCGCGCAGTGTGGACCTCAATCTTGTGCGTGCCGATCCGCTTGGCGATGCGCGCGTAGTGGTCGCGCGCATCGCGGATGACGGCTCGGTCTCCGAACGCCCCCTCGAGGGACCCGTCGCGGACATCTGGGTCGGCCACGTCGATGGCGAGCCCGGCTCGCTCGCCATGATCTCCCGATCCGCGCACTTCACGTACGGCTACATCGAGGCATCGTTCGGCACCGCCATCATCTCGAGCGGACCCGTGGGGTCCGGGCTTCCGATCGTCGCATTCACGATGCAGGACCTCGCGCCCGACGCCATCCGCTGGGCGGAGCACACGTGCCAGGTGCTGATGCCGCCAAAGGAAAGGGATGGCGGCGCTGCGCACGAGGGAAGCCTGGCAGGAAGTGGCCCATGCAGGCAGGCGAGGATCGCCATCGAGACCGATACCGAGCTGCTCGGGCGCTTCGCCGGCAATGCCAACGCGGCGCGCGACTATGTCGCCACGCTGTTCGCGGCGGCCAACCTGATCTACGTGCGCGATCTCTCGCTGCATCCCAACCTGGTGTACCTCCGGCTGTGGGAAGGCACGACTGACCCCTGGCTCACGGCCGCATCGGGGGATGCGCTCAACGAGTTCCGCGACCACTGGCAGTCATCGATGGGCGGCGTCACCAGGACGATGGCGCACATGCTGTCCGGCCGCGGGCTGGGCGGAGGCGTGGCATGGCTCTCGAGCATCTGCAACAGCTTCTCCTACGCAGTGTCAGGGAACCTCGGCGGCTCCTTTCCCTATCCGGTCGCGGACAACAGCGGGCAGAACTGGGATCTCATGGTGTTCACGCACGAGATGGGGCACAACCTCGGGGCACCGCACACCCACAACGAGAGCCCCATCGCCGACGGATGCGGCCTTGACCCGCAGGACTGCTCCGTTGCGCAGTCGGGGCAAGCGACCATCATGAGCTACTGCCACCTCTGCGCCGGAGGCATTGCCAACATGCGCATGGCCTTCCACCCGTACAGCGTGGAGTCCATGAGCGGGTACCTCGGGGGCACCTCGTGCGACATCACGGGTCCGACCGAACCGCCGTCCGCCATGCCCGACCGCTGGGTCGTCATCCCTCCGGTGACGCTTGACCTTGATGTGCTCGCCAACGACATTCCGTTCAACTGCGAGGACGTGACGATCGCCTCGTTGATCAATGAGACGGGCAACGCGTCGCTCACGCTCATGCCGGGCGGCGGACCGGAGGGGCGCGACATCGTCCGGGCAGAAGTCGACATCTCGCCCGGCCAGCAGGTGCGTGCGAACTACCGCATCAAGGACGCGACCGGATGGTGGTCTCCGACCACATCCATCACCATCGACGCGCTCCTCATGCGCGCGCCGGAGAACCCCACCGGCGATGTCGCAGGCGTCGGTGCCGCGTACTACGCGCTGACGAATCCATCGACGCTCCCTGACTTCTCCACGCTCACTCCCTACCTGTCGACCTCGGTCACGGCAGTCAACTTCAGCAGCACCGGCGGGGTCTTCGCCAACTCAGGGCGTTCGGAAAACGTGGGCGCGCTCTTCACGGGCTGGATCGACATCCCCGAGACCGGCCAGTGGCAGCTCTTCACCAACTCCGATGACGGCTCGAAGCTTTGGGTCGGCAACCAGCTCGTGGTGAACAATGACGGTCTCCACGGCATGGTCGAGGTCGGCGGGACGGTCGCTCTCGCGCGCGGAAGGCACGTAATCACAGTCGGATTCTTCGAGCGCGGTGGCGGCGCGGGCCTCATCGTGTCATGGGAAGGTCCCGGCACAGCCAAGCAGGTCGTGCCCGCTGCGCGCTGGTCGCGAGGCGGCACCGTGAACTGGGCCGACGTGAATCGGGACGGAGCGGTCAACGCACTCGACATCAGCGCGGTCTTGGCCGCGTGGGGCACCTCAGGTGGCGGTGCTGCCGACACCGACCGCGATGGCCGCATCAACGGCACCGACCTCTCCGTTGTGCTCGCCGCGTGGACCGGCTGAGTCCCGGCTGGGCTGATCGGGGCCTTGGGTGCCCCTTGGGTTCCCGCGTTCAGCTGCGCTTCACACCGGATCCTCAGGCCAGCGCAGCTGCCTTGGAGTCGATGCACGCGATCAGGTCGTTCCACGACTTGTCGAAGGAGTCGCGGCCCTCGACCTGGAGAGTCTGCGCCGTCGCATCGAGGTCGATGCCTGCCTTCGTCACGGCATCAAGCGTGGCCTTCCACGACATGTCCGTCGGGGACAGCACCGACGTCACCGTGCCGTGGTCTCCCATGGCAAGCAGCGTGTGCTCGGGGATGGTGTCCACCGTGCGGGGAGCCGCGAGCGACTCCACATAGAGCGTGTCCTTGAGCGCAGGGTCCTTCGTGCTGGTGCTTGCGAAGAGGAGCCTCTGCGGACGCGCACCCTTGGCGGCGAGCGCCATCCAGCGCTCTGACGTGAAGAGTTCCACGTAACTGCGGTAGCACTGACGGCCCACCGCGATGCCGAGCGTGTTCGCGAGGTTGGCGGGCAGCCGCTTCGCGGTCTTGCCGTCCCACCGCGAGATGAAGAGGCTCGCCACGCCGCACACGCCGTCAAGCGGCTGGCCGGCCTTGGCGCGCCGCTCGAGGCCGCGCATGTACGCCTCGGCTGCCGCGCGGTAGTGCGCATCGGAGAAGAGCAGCGTGACGTTGATGGACACTCCATCCGCGGTGAGCGACTCGATCGCCGGGATGCCCTCGGGCGTGCCCGGCACCTTGATGAACAGGTTCCTGCGCGATGCCTTCGCGTGCAGCGCGAGCGCCTGCTTCACCGTGGACGCGGTGTCGTTGGCCAGCAGCGGCGACACCTCAAGCGAGACCCACCCGTCCTCGCCACCGGTGCGCGCGTGGATTGGCGCGAACAGATCGCAGGCGCGGCGCAGGTCCGTGAGCGCGATCTCGAAGAAGATCTCCTCGGGCTTCATGCCCTTGCCCATCAGCCCGCGGATCTGCGTGTCGTAGCTGTTTCCGCTGGTCACGGCCTTCTCGAAGATGCTCGGGTTCGAGGTCAGGCCTGTGACGGAGAGCTCGCGCACGTAGCGCTCAAGGGTGCCCGAGTCCAGGAGCGTGCGGGTGATGTTGTCCAGCCAGACGCTCTGTCCGGCGATCGAGAGAAGTGCTGTGCCGCGCATAGGTGGGCGAGGATAGCCGCCCCGCTACCCTGCCCCGACGATGACCACCGCAGCACCCGCCGCACCAGCCAACACCGCCTCCACCAGCAGCCCCGAGTGGGCCGCCCTTGAGGCGCAGGCCAAGCGGCTCTCGGGCGAGCACCTGCGCGACCTGTTCAAGGCGGACGCCAACCGCGGGCCGTCGCTCTCATTCGAGGGCCCAGGCGGCATGCTCATGGACATCTCCAAGCAGCGCATCGATGCGCCCACGCTGGCGAGCCTGATCGCGCTCGCGCGCGCGTGCGGCGTCGAGCAGCGGCGAGACGCGATGTTCGCGGGAGAGAAGATCAACTCCACCGAGAAGCGCGCGGTGCTGCATGTGGCGCTGCGTGCGCCCAAGGGCACGCGCATCATGGTCGACGGCCAGGATGTGGTCGGTCCGGTGCATGCCGTGCTCGACCGGATGGCGGCCTTCGCCGACTCGATCCGCTCCGGCGCGTGGAAGGGCCACACCGGCAAGCGCATCAGGAACATGGTCAACATCGGCATCGGCGGCAGCGACCTCGGACCGGCGATGGCCTACGACGCGCTCGCGGACTTTGCCGACCACGGCATCCGCTGCCGATTCGTCTCCAACGTCGACGCCAACGACTTCTTCGAGAAGACGCGCGACTGCGACCCGGCCGAGACGCTGTTCATCGTGGCGAGCAAGACGTTCACGACGCTCGAGACGATGACCAACGCGGCGACCGCGCGCGAGTGGCTTCTCAAGGGGCTCGGCGCCGGCAATGACGCGGTCGCGAAGCACTTCGTGGCCGTGTCGACGGCGGCGAAGGAGGTATCGGCCTTCGGCATCGACACTGCGAACATGTTCGGCTTCTGGGACTGGGTCGGCGGGCGCTACTCGATGGATTCGGCGATCGGGCTCAGCACGATGATCGCCGTCGGGCCCGCGGGGTTCCGCGACATGCTCGCGGGATTCCATGCGATGGACGAGCACTTCCGCACGACGCCGCTCGAGCGCAACCTGCCCGCGCTGATGGGGCTCGTGGGCGTGTGGAACCGCAACTTCCTCAAGTGCGCCACGCTGGCGGTGCTCCCCTACGACCAGCACCTCGACCGCTTCTCGGCGTACCTGCAGCAGCTTGAGATGGAGTCCAACGGCAAGCACGTGACGCTCGCCGGCGAGCGCGTCGCGTGGGACACGTGCCCCGTCGTGTGGGGGCAGCCCGGCACCAACGGCCAGCATGCCTTCTACCAGATGATCCACCAGGGCACGTCGATCGTGCCCTGCGACTTCATCGCCTTCTGCCAGCCCGCGCACGACCTGGGCCAGCACCAGGACATGCTGATCGCGAACGTGCTCGCTCAGGCCGAGGCGCTCGCGTTCGGGCTCACCGCCGACGAGGTGCGCGCGCAGGGCGTCGCCGCTGAGCTTGTGCCGCACAAGCAGTTCGACGGCAATCGGCCCTCGACCACCGTGATGTGCGACAGGCTGACGCCGCACATGCTCGGCCAGCTGATCGCGCTCTACGAGCACAAGGTGTTCACGCAGGGCTGCATCTGGGGCGTCAACAGCTTCGACCAGTGGGGCGTGGAGCTGGGCAAGGTGCTCGCCAAGCGCATCATCCCCGAGCTGTCGGGCCCTGCCCCGAAGCCCGCGCACGACTCGAGCACCCAGCAGCTGATCAGCCGCTACCGCGCCAAGCGCGGGCGCTGAGGCAACTCAGCCAGGCGGTACCGCAACGCGGCACACAGCCGCCGGTGCGGAGACGCGTCTCTGGAGATCGACCCGCTATCCCGCGCCGGCGAGCCGGCGTGCGCACTCGCCGATCACGGCGGCGGCGCGTGCAGCCTGCTCCACGGTGGTCTCGCGGCCGGTCGTGAAGCGCAGCGTGCCGTGCGCGACCTCGGGCGGAAGCCCCATCGCGGCGATGACCGGCGAGGGCTCGAGCGATCCGCTGCTGCACGCGGCGCCCGCCGACGCGCAGATTCCTCGCTCCGAGAGCAGCAGCAGCATCGCTTCGGACGCAAGCCGGGGGAACCCGACGCTGCTGGTGTTCCAGAGCCGGTGCGCAGGTCGGAGCGGCACGCACTCGGGATAGGCCTGCTGCAGGTGCGCCTCGAAGGAGTCGCGCACTGCGCAACCTGACTCGATGCGCGCGGCATCCGCGAGCCACTCCGCGCTCTCGCGCGCGGCGGCGCCCATTCCCACGATGCCGGGCACGTTCTCGGTGCCCCCGCGACGCCCCCGCTCCTGAGGCCCGCCGATGATCTCGGCGGGCATGTCGACGCCGCGGCGCACGACGAGCGCCCCGATGCCCTTCGGACCGTGGAACTTGTGCGCCGAGAGGGTCATCAGGTCGGCCCCGAGCGAACGGAAGTCGGTGGGCATCTTGCCCACCCACTGCGTGGCGTCGGTGTGGAACCGGACGCCAGCTTCGCGGCACAGGCGCGCTGCAGCTGGCGCGTCAAGCAGTGCGCCGGTCTCGTTGTTGGCCCACATCAGTGACACCAGCGCGATCTCGCCGGCACGGGCACGCAGCAGCGACTCGAGCGCGCCAAGGTCCGCGGCACCATCGACGTGCGGCAGCCAGTGCACGATGCAGAGCCCGCGGGTCTCCAGCTCCGACACGCACTCACGCACCGCGCTGTGCTCGAGCCTGGTGGTCACCAGCAGCGGTCGGCGAGCGGACACACCTGACGCAGCCGACCGCGCGGCCCACGCGTCAATCGACCCCCGGATCGCCTGGCTGCAAGACTCGGTTCCGCCCGACGTACACACCACCTCCCGCGGCGTGCACCCCACCAGGGACGCCACCGACTCGCGCGCGAGTTCCACGGCGTGCCGCGCAGCCATTCCCATCTGGTGGATGCTCGAGGGATTGCCCCACCCGCTGCGCATGGCGTCCACCATCGCTTCGATCACCGCTGGCGATGGCGCGGTCGTGGCGTTGTGGTCGAGGTCGATGAGGTCCATAGGCGTCTGGCGCTGCGTGCAGGCGTCGCGGAAGTGACAGGACCCCGGGGAAACCGGGGTCCTGTTCATTCTGGTGATGCCGAGCCTGGCCGCTCGCATCGAAGTGCGGATGAGAGGAATCGAACCTCCACGGGTGTTACCCCACAAGAACCTGAATCTTGCGCGTCTGCCAGTTCCGCCACATCCGCGTGGGCAGGAAGTGTAGCAGGCGGATCAGACCCTTGGCCCGACCCGCCTGCCACACCGCTCTTCGGCTCGTTCTGCGGGAACCTGCGCCAGTCCGCGCGGCTCAGTCCTCGGACATGGAGGTCGAACCGGAACCCGACGCCGATGGCGAACGCTCGCCGCGTGCCGCCGCCGCACGCCGACGCTCGACCACCTCGGCTCGCACAGCCGTGAAGATGTCAGCGTTCTCGCGCAGGAACTGCTTGGCGCTCTCGCGACCCTGACCGAGCCTCGTCTCGCGGAAGCTGAACCACGATCCGGACTTCTCGACCACGTTGTCCGCCACCGCCAAGTCGAGCAGGTCACCCGACAGCGAAATGCCCTCATCGAACATGATGTCGAACTCCGTCTCGCGGAAGGGCGGCGCAATCTTGTTCTTCACCACCTTGGCCCGAACGCGGTTGCCGACATTGCGCTCGCCGTCCTTGATGGCGCCGATCCGGCGGATATCGATGCGCACCGATGCGTAGAACTTGAGGGCGCGTCCGCCGGTCGTCGTCTCGGGGCTGCCGAACATCACGCCGATCTTCTCGCGCAGCTGGTTGATGAAGATCACGATGCACTCGCTCTTGGCGATTGCGCCCGTCAGCTTGCGCAGCGCTTGGCTCATCAGCCGGGCCTGCAGTCCGACGTGGCTGTCACCCATCTCGCCCTCGATCTCGGCCTTCGGGATCAGTGCGGCGACCGAATCGACAACAATCACGTCAACGGCATTCGAGCGCACGAGCAGCTCGCAGATCTCAAGCGCCTGCTCTCCGGTGTCGGGCTGGGAGATGAGCATCTGCTCGAGGTCCACACCAAGGCGCTTTGCCCACGAGGGGTCGAGCGCGTGCTCGGCATCGATGAATGCTGCGTTTCCGCCGGCCTTCTGCGCGTTGGCGATCACCGTGAGCGCAAGCGTCGTCTTGCCGCTCGACTCAGGTCCGAAGATCTCGATGACACGTCCGCGCGGCAGGCCGCGACCGCCAAGCGCGAGGTCGAGGCTCAGCGCCCCCGTGGATACGGAGGGGATCTCCGGGATCTTGTCGGAGTCGAGCTTCATGATCGAGCCCTTGCCGTAGGCCTTCTCGATCTGGCCCACCGCCGCCTCAAGCGCGCGCAGGCGTCCCTTGGCGTCGAGGCCTCCTGGCTTCACCTCTGACCTGCTGTCGGCGGGCTTGGTGGACTTGGCATCGCCGGAACCGGAAATGGTCTTGGTGGGCATGGCGGACATTGAACCCTTCGACTCAGTCCCCGTGGGCACGCCGACAGGTTGCGCAGCCGACTTTCCTGCAACTGCCAGGCTCGACGATTCAGTCCGGGCACCGCCGGCCCGAGCGTCACTCGGTAGCGCGTCAGCGAGTCGGCCACCCGCCGATGCGGTGACCGTGGCGGGTGCGCCTGCGCGCGCGGGTGCTGCGCCGGCATTGCCTGCCGCATGTGCGGGCGATGTGGGGGCGTTCTTCGGGGCGGGAGTCTTCGATCCGTTGCTGACCATTGGTTTCTGTGTCCTTCCTTGGTGTGTGCCGAGCCCTGTGCTCGTCCGTGTGATAGGTGTCTGTTAGGTTCCCCAGACTGATCGGATCTGTCAAGGTCTGTTCGGTAGATTTTCGGGTCCGACCCGCATGGCGCCACCCTAGGGCCTGTCAGGACCCAGTCCGGCGAATCATGCCAAAAGTCCGCGACATCGTCGGACCGAGCCCGCACACGACCGAAGGCCTGGCACGGAAGTGCCTGCCCCGCGGACCGTACCCCTCGGTCATCGACCGGTCAGAAGTTCGGCGTCGGCGCGCGGAAGTTCCGCAAGTCCACTGACTTGAACCAGGCGATCGTGCGCGCGAGCCCCTCCTCGAGGGGCACCTTTGCCTGCCAGCCGCCGAGGCGCTCACGCGCGAGCGAGCAATCCGGACGCCGCTGCTTCGGGTCATCCTGCGGCAGCGCCCGCGCCTGGACAATCTTCGACTTCGACCCGCTGATGCGGACCACCAGCTCGGCCAGCTCGCGGATCGTGAACTCCTGCTCGTTCCCGATGTTGACCGGTCCCCAGAAGTCGTCGGGCGTCGTGTCCATCATCCGAACCATTGCCTCGACAAGGTCATCGACGTAGCAGAACGAGCGCGTCTGCGAACCGTCCCCGTAGATCGTGATGTCCTCGCCTGCGAGCGCCTGGCGGATGAAGTTGCTCACGACGCGGCCATCGAAGGGATGCATGCGCGGGCCGTAGGTGTTGAAGATGCGCACCACCTTGATGGGGAGCCGGTGCATGCGGCGGTAGTCCGACATGAGAGTCTCGGCGACGCGCTTGCCCTCGTCGTAGCAGGCGCGCGGCCCGATCGGGTTCACGTTGCCGCGGTAGGACTCGGGCTGCGGATCCACGTCGGGATCCCCGTACACCTCGCTCGTGGACGTGTGGAGCAGCTTGCACCGGAGCCGCTTGGCGAGCCCAAGCGAGTGCATCGCGCCAAGGAAGCTCGTCTTCGTCGTCTTGATCGGGTTGTACTGGTAGTGACCCGGCGCCGCTGGGCACGCGAGATTCCAGATCTCGTCGACCTCGAAGCGGAACGGTTCGGTGACATCGTGCCTCACGAACTCGAAGTTGGGCTTCCCCGAGATGTGCGCGATGTTCGATCGCTGGCTCGTGAAGAGGTTGTCGAGGCATGTGACCTCGTCGCCGCGGGCCACGAACCGCTCGCAGAGGTGCGACCCGAGGAAACCCGCTCCGCCTGTGATGAGCACGCGCTTTGGCATGTGTGGCGCGTGAGGATATCCGCGGGGAGAATGCGGGCATGGACCCGACCCCACGTGCCCGAACCGTCGTCGGCTGCATGAGCGGCACAAGCGCGGACGGCATCGATGCTGCCGCGGTCCGGATCACCGGCGATGGCCTACACGCGCGTCACGAGTCGGTGGCATTCGCGTCGGTGCCCTACGGACCGCTCGCCGCGCCTGTGCGCGCGCTCCAGCGCGGCGCTGCGATGACGGCAGCCGACATCGCAGCGCTCTCGCGCGAACTCGCGCTGCTGCATGCCAAGCTGATCCGGGGCATGGTGGCGAAGGCTGGCCAACCTGATCTCGTCGTGATGCACGGCCAGACGATCCACCACGCACCTCCCCTGTCGTGGCAGCTCGCATCACCGGCGGTCGTCGCCGCAGCGCTCGACTGCGACGTGATGGCTGACCTGCGCGCCGCCGACCTCGCCGAGGGCGGTCAGGGCGCGCCCATCACGCCGCTCGCCGACTGGCTCCTGATGCGTGACCGCGCTGCGACGCCGCGCACGCGCGCGATCATCAATCTCGGGGGATTCTGCAACGCCACGATCCTGCCCGCGGGGGCTCCTCCGACGTCGACCGTCGGCTTCGACGTATGCCTGTGCAACCAGCTTCTCGACCATGCATGCGCCGTGCGGACGGGGCAGCCGTTCGATGCGGAGGGGGCATGCGCACTCCGCGGGCATGCGCACCACGGGATCGCATCGCGCATCGCGCAGCGACTGGCGGCGCAGCATGGGGCGGGACGCTCACTTGGCTCCGAGCATGAGTGCCTCGGGCTCGCAGACCTCACGACGGGCCTGGCTGCGAACGATGCGCTCGCCACCATCGCGGATGCCGTCGCGCAGGCGATCGCAGCGGTGGTTGGTTCCCACCCTGCGGCGGACTGGTTCGCGGCGGGCGGGGGCACGCGGAACGCAGCGCTGATGCGGTCGCTGGCGCGCTACGCCGCGACCCATGGCGCCACGGTGGATGCCACCGACTCCATCGGCATCGCGACGCAGGCGCGCGAGGCGATCGCGATGGCGGCGCTCGGAGCTGCTGCTCACGATGGCGTGTGCATCACGCTCGATACCGTCACTGGGCGCCACACGCGGCGCGTGATGGACGGCAACCTCGCACGTTCACACCGAATCTTCACAATCAAGGCGACATCCGGAGGCCGTGACTGCGGATAATCGCACCTCACGCTCGCCCCCCCTCTCCTGGAGTTCAACCGTGCCACAGCCAGTCGCGCTGATTGTCGAGGACGAGACCGAGATTTCCGAGCTCGTGCAGTTCCACCTCGAGCGCGAGGGCATCAGTGCGCAGTCAGTCAAG
>JBIKNS010000204.1:0-4032 GCA_044358545.1 Phycisphaerales bacterium
CACCGTGCTCTTCACCGGCGTGCTGGTGGCCGGCGCAAGCCTCATCGCGTCAGCCGCTGGCACCGGCACTGGACCGAGCGCACCGAAGGCAGCCGCGGTGCTCGCCTGGCACCTGCTTGGGAGCCTAGCGCTCGGCGCGCTGCTGTCCGCCCCGCTCGCAGTCGTACTCAACCGCATTGAACGCCGCCTGGACATGGTCGCCCTCGTCGTCGCCGCGCTGGTGGCCGCAGTCGCCCGCTCCATCGACCTCTCGCCGCTGCTCGCCGCACTGACAATGGGGATCGCGCTGCGTACCGCGGCGCCCAACACCAGCCGCGCGTACCTGTCCGCGACAGGACGGACCCTGCTGCCGGTGTGCTGCATCTTCTTCGCGCTCACGGGCGCAAAGCTCGACATCCTCTCGATCTGGACTGCGCTGCCGGTGACCGCGGCCATCTGCGGGGCGAGACTGGCCGCGGCATGGGTTGGAGCCACAGCTGGTGCGGCCATCGCCGGCGTTGACACCCGCACGCGCCGCTGGATCTGGGCATGCCTGGTGCCGCAGGCAGGTGTTGCGATCGCGCTCGCCTCCGAGGTGGGCACGGCATTCGCGGGCATGGCATGGGCTGCACCGCTCACTGCACTTCTCATCTCGTGCGTCGCGATGAACGAGATCGTCGGTCCTCCGCTGATGCGAATCGCGCTGCGGCGTGCGCAGTAGGCATGGCGGTGGGCGCGCGGTGCACGCGTATCCTCACTCCGTGATCGACACGCACTGCCACCTCACCTCGCACGAGTACGACGGCAGGCTCGGCGAGATCCTCGCCGGCGCGCGCGCATGCGGCGTGCACGCATGCGTGACGATCTCCACCACCACGGCGGATGCCGAGCGCTGCGTCGCCCTCGCGCAGTCGCATCCATGCGTCGTCGCCACTGCCGGCATTCACCCGCTGCACAGCGACGACCCCATTGACTGGGAGCAGCTGCGGCGCGCCGCTGCGCACCCGCGGTGCGTCGCGTGGGGCGAACTCGGGCTCGACCGCCACTACAGCCATCCGCCTCTCGACCTGCAGCGAAGCGTGCTCGATGCGCAGCTCGAGCGCATCAGCGGCTGGAGGTCCGAGGGGCTCTCGAGGCCCATCGTGATCCACTGCCGCGACGCCTTCGATGACCTGATCCCCGTCCTGGCCGCATCAGGCCTGCCCCGCGACAGGTTCGTCTTCCACTGCTTCACGGCAGGACCCGACGAGGCGCGCGCAGTGCTGGATTTCGGGGCATTCATCTCGTTCACCGGAGTCGTCAGTTTCCGCAATGCGGAGGCGGTGCGCGCAGCTGCAGCGCTTGTGCCCGACGACCGCATCATGGCTGAGACCGATGCGCCATGGCTGAGTCCGGAGCCGGTGCGTGCGACGCGGCCCAACGAGCCTCGTTTCGTGACGCACGTCGCGCGTGCACTGGCCGCGGCGCGCAGTACCACGTATGAGGCGCTCGAGGCGATCCTCGACGCGAACGCCGAGCGCTTCTTCGGCCCGCTCGTCGCACGAGGTGCCTCCGCATGAGCATGCAGCCGCGTGACGACAGCGCGCTCGGCATCCTGATGAGCTTCGGCGACCATCTCGAGGAGCTCCGGCGCAGGGTCCTCCTTGGGATCGTTGTGCCAGTGCCTGCGGCGATCCTGCTCTTCGCGTTCGCAGGGCACATCCGGAGCTTTCTCTGCATCCCCCTGGTGGGCGCGCTGCTGGACAACGGCCTTCCGGGCACGCTGCAGGTCATGAGCCCGCTCGAGACGCTGACGATCGACATGAAGCTCTCGCTCATCGGCGCCTTCATCATCGGCGCGCCGTGGGTGCTGTGGCAGGCATGGCTCTTCATCCGTCCTGGCCTCTACCAGCACGAACGGCGCTTCGTGCGGCTGCTGCTGCCGGGCAGCGCGGTGCTTGCGATGGCGGGCGCGGCGCTCCTCTACTGGGTCATCCTGCCCGCGATGCTCACGATCCTCGTGGGCATGAGCGCGCCGCCTGCGACGCTGGCCACCAGGGACCCTTCTGCGACCGGCGATGCAGCGGCCCTCGTGGCGGCGATTCCGGCGCTGCCAACGCTCTCGGCTGACCCCGCCAACCCTCGCGCAGGCCAGATGTGGATCAACACCACCGCGCACGCGATCCATGTGGCGGTGCCAGCCGGCGGCGCATCCGCCACGGGTGATGCGACCGCCGCCGATGCGGGCGTGCAGATCATGGCGCTGCCGCTCACGCGGCCCGGCGAGATCTCGCAGGCGTTCCGGCTCAGCGAGTACCTCGACTTCGTGCTCACGATGTTCCTCTGCGTGGCGATCGCGTTCCAGCTCCCCGTGGCGATGCTGCTCCTGTCATGGACTGGCCTCGTGCGCGCAGAATGGCTGCGCTCCAAGCGCAGGTTCGCGCTTCTGGGCGTGGTGCTTGCCGCTGCGGTCATCTCGCCCGGGGACGTGCTGAGCCTGGTGATGCTCGCCGTGCCGCTGTACCTGCTGTTCGAGCTCTCGCTTGTGCTGATGGACGTGGCGACGCCGCGCGCCGTCGCACGCGGCACCGTGCTCTCGGGCACGGTCACGCGGATGCGGGGTGGCCGGGTGACTGACGCCGCAGAGGGCGACGAGTGACTTCGGCCACTGACGTGCGCATGATGGAGCGCGCGCTTGAGCTCGCGGCGCACGCCGCGGGCGCAGGCGAGGTGCCGGTCGGCGCAGTCGTCTACCGCGGCGAGGAGATCCTGGGAGAGGCCGCGAACGCGCGCGAGCGCGATGCGGACCCGACCGCACACGCGGAGGTCACGGCGATCCGCGCCGCAGCTGCCGCGCTCGGCACGTGGCGCCTCGATGGATGCTCGCTCGCGGTCACCCTCGAGCCGTGCCCGATGTGCGCGGGAGCCCTGGTCAACTCGCGCATCGCACGTGTGGTGTTCGGCACACACGACCCGAAGGCAGGCGCATGCGGCACGCTCATGGACATCTGCCGCGACACGCGGCTCAACCACAGGCTTGAGGTGGTCGAGGGCGTGCTGGCCGAACGCTGCGCGGCGCTGCTGACGTCGTTCTTCGCCGCCAGGCGCGAGGCGCAGGCCGTCGAGCGCGCGGAGTCCGGCATGAGCCGACGCGCACAGCGGCGGTCATCGCGAGAGGCATGAGCGCGCATCCGCTGATCTGCTTCGATCTTGGCGGCGTCGTCATCCGCCACTGCCGCACGTGGCAGGAGGGCTGCGCGGCGGCTGGCATCGCGTTCGATCCCAACCGCTCGCCCGACCATCCGCGGCATGCGGGTTCGCGGCGTGATCTCGTGATGAGACTCACCCGTGGCGAACTTGATCCTGATGCCTTCGTGCGCGCGGTCGCGGCGCTCACCGAGGGCTGCACACGCGAGTCCGACGTTCGGCGGGTGCACGAGCACTGGGTCACGGGCGAGTACGAGGGCGTCGGCGCCGTCATCCACGAGCTGAACGACTCTGGCGTGCGCACCTCATGCCTCTCGAACACGGACGCCGTGCATTGGTCATGGATGGAGCGGAACTCACCTGCCTTCCGCGCGATCCGGATCCGTCATGCCTCTCATCTGCTCGGCATGGCCAAGCCCGACACGCGAATCTTCACTCGGTTTGCGGAGATCGTCGGGGCACGTGCGGCAGACATCGTGCTCTTCGATGACCTGCAGCCGAATGTCGATGCGGCGCAGGCCGCAGGATGGCGCGCCTACCGTATCGACCACCTCGGCTGCACCGCGACGCAGCTGCGCCAGATCATGTCGCGGATCGGCCTTCCAATCCGCGCGAGCGATCCCTGATGCCACTGGATGACACCAACGCCATGCCCGACCCTCTCGTGGACCTCTCGCTGACGGGAGCCACGGGTCCCGGCGGCGCGATCAGGGTCCGACCATCGGACTTCCTCGTCGACGAGCTCCCGCTCTACGACCCGTGCGGCAGCGGCGAGCACCTGTACCTGGGCATCCAGAAGGAAGGCATGCCGCACCACGAGATGGTGTCCGTGCTGTGCAGGCACTTCGGCGTGGGCGAGCGCGCGAT
>JBIKNS010000205.1:0-4017 GCA_044358545.1 Phycisphaerales bacterium
GCTACTGTTCGTGTCGCTTGCGGTTGCCGCGGACGCGCCTGAGATGCGTGCCGATTCGGTGGCGCAGTCATCGCAGGGGACCACATCGCCGGCCACCAAGCCGCAGGGCTCTCCGAAGGCCCCGGCGGGATCGCCGTCGAAGTCGTCGCCGCCGAAGTCACCGACTGCCCAGGGGAAGAAGGCTGCGCCCAAGCCCGCCGCCGATGCGAAGGACAAGGCTGCGCCTGCCGCGCCGGGCGAGAAGCTCAAGACCGTGTACGTGGTGCCCTTCAAGGGGCAGTTCGGCACCGACATCCATCCGGCGTGCTACGAGGACATTCTCAAGGACCTTGAGGCCAAGCGCCCCGACATCATCGTCTTCGAGCTCGAGTCCGCCGACATCGACCGCGTGGAGTACATGGGCGAGGACCCGCGGAACGCGGGCATGTTTAGCGCGGCGAGCGATGACACGATGATGCGCAAGTTGCTTCGCGACTTCAAGGACAAGCACGGCTACGCGCAGCAGTACATGTGGGTGAAGGACTCCGTGGGCTACGGGTCGCTGCTCGCCTTCTCGTGGCCGAACATGTACATGGCGCCGAACGCGCGACTCTTCGGGCTGAGCCGCGTCGCGAGCTTCTGGACCCGCGTGGAGGATCCCGAGGTTCGAGCCAAGTTCCGCGAGGCGGCCGTGGCGATCATCAACGGCTTCCTTTCGTCCGGCGGCTACGACCTCAAGATCGGAGAGGCGATGCTTCGTCCCGAGATGCTCCTGAGCGCGAGCTACAAGGGGCGCACCATCGAGTGGCGGGAGGACACGAAGGGTCACTGGGTGGTGGACGGACGTGACGACTCCACCGCCGGATTCAGCGCCGAGAGCGCGGAGGAACTCGGGCTCTCGAAGGGCTCTGCCGACTCGCTTGACGAGCTGATGTTCGTGCTGGGGATCCGCGAGTTCGATCGGGTTCCGGAGGACGGCGAGACGCTCCACAAGAAGTACGTCGATGACTGGCGCAAGGCTTACGAGCAGTGCTCCAAGCTCATCGAGGAGTCGAACGTGGCGCAGGAGGATGCGCAGAACTCGAATCCCAAGGGCAACCTCAACAAGGCGAAGTCCGCCCTCACGCGGGTGCTCGGATTGATGAAGAAGTACCCCCCTGTGGAAGCGCGGCTCCAACCGGATGGCATCAGCATCCTTGCGGTCGAGACGGAGTTGCTGCGTCTCAACGAGCAGATCAGGGCACTGTCGCAGAGCCAGCAGGATCAGGGCGCCTCGGGTGGCGGCAGCCGGGGAGGCCGTGGATTTGGCGGTGGCGGCCAGGGATTGAGTCGCTGACCGATGCTCCGGACCGAGCAGGCAGTCGTGCCATCCGCAGACGCTGAACATTGGAGTGAACTCACCATGACGACGATGCACACCCACGCCATTCGGATCCGCAACGCGTTCTGCGCCGCGCTGTGCGTTCTTGCGCTTGTCGCACCTGCCGTCGCGCAGAGCGCGCCTGCCGGCAAGCAAGGCAGCCAGCAAGGTTCGCCTGCGAAGGGCGCGCCGCAGGGCACATCCTCGCCCGCACAGGGCTCCACGAGGAAGTCTCCCGCGCCAGCATCGAAGTCGGGCAAGGCCTCGTCGGGCAAGAAGGCAACTGGCCCTGCCCAGGCTGACGCGGCCGCCGCCGAGCGGCCCAAGACCCAGGTCTTCGTGCTTCCGCTCGAAGGCACCGTGGGCGTGGGCCTACGCAACGAGGAGATGGAGAAGCTCGAGAAGATCGCCGACACCTTCGGGCCTGGGCAGATCTTCATCATCCGGATCAACTCAAATGGCGGCCTGGTGATCGAGGGTGACGAGATCAACGTCACGCTCTCGCGCATCAAGCAGAAGCACCGGCTGGTCGCGTGGATCGAGAAGGCGATCTCAGGCGGCGCGTTCACGGGCATGCACGCGGACGAGATCTACTTCACGCCAGAGGGATCGCTCGGCTCGATCACCATGATGTCGGGTTCCACTGAGGTCACGCAGGCGCGCGACCCGTGGAAGGAGCGCGTTGCCGAGGTCGCGGCGCTTGGCGGCCGCGATCCTCAGATCGGGCGCGCGATGGTGTACTCCGAGGAGGAGCTCTCGTACGACAAGGACGACAAGACGGGCAAGGTGACCTTCTACCCGAGCCTCAAGGGCAAGTACGTCCTCTCGAAGAAGGGCGAGAACCTCACCCTCAACGCCACCAATGCGCTGCACTGCGGATTCTCCGACGGCACAGCCTCAACGGAGACCGAGCTCTTCAAGCTGCTCGACCTCGATGACCCCGAGCGATTCGAGCCCAACGATGCCGGCCACAAGATCTACAAGGAGTACCAGGCGCTGATCAAGCGTGCGCAGGAGGAGGTGCCGCTGCTGATGCGCAAGCTGCAGATCGAGGGCACTGGTTCCGGCGACCAGAGGGTGATCCTTCAGAGCCGCATTCGAAACGCGCAGAAGCTGATCGACTGGATCGATCGGGCGCCGGACGTGATGCAGTACGAGCTCAACGTCCCGGTTTCGGCGAAGGAAGAGATTCAGAAGCAGATCGCCGAGATGCGGCGTGAGCTCGCGCGCCTGAACGCCCAGAACCAGGGCGGCGCCTGAGCGCGATGGATCAGATGGGCGTGTCGGCGAGTGCAGCCGAGCATGCGACAGCTCCCCCCGCGGAGTTTGTCGATATGCCGCCAGAGCCCACCCACTGGCCGGTGTCGCTTGGCTGGGTGCTGACCCTCTACGGTGTGCTCGGGATCGGCGCAAACTTGTGCGGTGCCGTCTCGCTGCACTGGTACGCGCCTGCGATGAAGTGGGCGCTGGGGGGTGATGTGCCCGGACCGCCGGTCGCGCTGACGATCAGCACATCCGTCATCTCGTTCCTCGGTATCGCGCTCGGCATCGTGCTCGTGCGCGGCGGTTGGAGGATCAAGCAGCGGAGGATGAGCGGAGTGCGGCTCATCCAGCGCTGGTTGACGCTGCGCCTGGCGCTCGCCGTCGTGGGGCTCGCGGCAGGGCTACTGATGCTCAAGAACAGCATGCAGTGGTCGTCGGAGGTGCGAACCGCGATCGAGCAGGCCGAGCGACGCCGGGCGGAGCAGGCCGTGTCAGGTCCGCCGCCGGGGATGGGTGGCGGCGGTGGACGCCGCGGACGCGGCGGTGGAATGCGCATGGGCGGCGGTGGTGGTGGACCTCCGCCATCGTCACCTGAGCCATCGGCTGACCGTAGCCCGGACGACGCAGCAATGCAGATCGGGTGGATCGCGCTGAGCGCGGCCGCAGTCAGCGCCATGCCGCTGTTCACGGGGTTCTTCCTGACGTCACGCCGACGGCAGGACGAGTGGAAGCGCTGGGCGTCGGACTGATCCCGACGCGCTCGTGGCGATCAGCCAACCTCACGTCGCTGGAACAGCGCCACAGCGAAGGCGAGCGCCACGATGATCATGGCACCTGCGTATGGCAGCGCGCTCGCGAGGTACTCGGCGGGAATCGACTGCTTCTGGTTCACGGCGTCAACCACCCAGAACACCTGGAAGTTCGGAATGGCCGCGTACGCGCCCTTGCAGAGCCAGTAGAGAGGTGCGCCGCCCTCAGGCAGTGCGTCACCCGCGGCCATGGCCTTCTCGAACGAGGCGATGCGGCGTCCGACGAACCAGTCGCTGAGCAGCCCGGCGAGCAGGAACCCGATCGTCACGAGAATCGTGGGCACTTGACCGAGCCGCGTGCTGGCCGCCACCGAGATCGCGGCAAGGATCAGCAGGCCGACGGCCATCAGTCCCGCCGCTACCCAGACTTCGGGGCGGAACTCCTCGCTGATGGGCACCGCAGCCCAGTCGGGGTCGAACACCATCGAGAGCACATAGGCCACGGCGAGCAGGGGTATCGCCGCCAGGATGAGCGTGGCGGGGAAGCTCTTGCCGTAGAAGAAGTTTGCCCAGGCTGCGGCTCCGGTGGCCAGCACCACCGCGCCCGCGCCGAACCCCACGGCTGGCCATCTGACCGGCGTCGCAGCCGTCTGGATGACCCCATGC